>NZ_CP023018.1:635574-1006685 GCF_022406875.1 Ectothiorhodosinus mongolicus | reverse complement strand
GGTATTGCCCTTGGCATGATTGAAACCCGCGGTCTGGTACCGGCGATTGAAGCCGCCGATGCGATGACCAAGGCTGCTGAGGTTCGTCTGATTGGTCGCCAGTTTGTGGGTGGTGGTTATGTGACGGTTTTGGTGCGTGGTGAGACGGGTGCAGTGAATGCTGCGGTTCGTGCTGGCGCCGATGCTTGCGAGCGTGTGGGAGACGGCTTAGTGGCTGCTCACATCATTGCCCGCGTGCACAACGAAGTGGAAGGCATCCTGCCGACCAAGCCTTCAGAGTAAGTTTTTCATTCACAGCGCAGTAACTATTTGAGGAGTGTAAGGAAATGGCAAATGCAACCGGTATTGCCCTTGGCATGATTGAAACCCGCGGTCTGGTACCGGCGATTGAAGCCGCCGATGCGATGACCAAGGCTGCTGAGGTTCGTCTGATTGGTCGCCAGTTTGTGGGTGGTGGTTATGTGACGGTTTTGGTGCGTGGTGAGACGGGTGCAGTGAATGCTGCGGTTCGTGCTGGCGCCGATGCTTGCGAGCGTGTGGGAGACGGCTTAGTGGCTGCTCACATCATTGCCCGCGTGCACAACGAAGTGGAAGGCATCCTGCCGACTGCCCCCTCGGCCTGATTTGAGGTCCTGGGCTGTGAATGTAACAAGCGGTGGGGGTAATCCGCGTCATGGCTGATTGGCCGCAAGGCTGGGAAGCACGCGGAACCCCGCCGGCCTTGTTTCGGCGCTTTGAGTTCCAAAGCTATCGTGAAACACGAGGGTTTTTGGATGCACTTGCGGCACTGAGCGAGGAAACTGGTTTACATCCACAGAACATTAACTTTGGGACGACCTACGTTAATGTGACCTTGGAGTCTGACGAAACTGACCCGGATAGCCTAGCGATGCGGGACTTTGCAGCGAAGATCAATGCACTCGTGACAGGAGCTTAATATGGCCACCCAAATCACGGCTGTGGTCAATCAAAAAGGCGGCGCTGGTAAGACCACGCTGGCCATGAATCTTGCTGCGGGGCTAGCTCAGCGGGGTGACACTGTGGTGGTGGATTTGGATCCTCAGGGCTCCTCACTGCAATGGTCCACATTAGGCGCAGTGCCCTTCCCGGCTACGGTGAAGCAAATGGCGGGACGTTGGGATGCTGCGGCGTTAAAAAAGCAGTTCCGCGCCTATCAGCATGTGCTTTTGGATTGTCCGCCAATGATCGAAATAGAGGCGACGCAAATGGCTTTGCGGGCCAGTGACCGGGTATTGATCCCTATTTTGCCCTCTCCGGTGGATGTTTGGTCCAGTTTGCGCTTGCCTGCGGAGATTGCCGAGGCACGCAAGTCTAATCCACGTCTTAAGGCCTTTGTGGTGTTGAATCAGCTAGAACCGCGCAGCGCTCTATCAGAGTCAATGCGAGAGGCTTTGGGCGAATTTGATATTCCTGTGCTTAATGCCAGCTTGCGTCGCCGCGCCATTTACCGCAGCACCGCTTTGGATGGCATGAGTGTTTATCAGTCAGGCGCCAGAGGTGCGGCTGCCGTGACCGAACTTGAAGCCCTTATTAAGGAGGTCTTCCCGAAATGAGTAACATGAAAGACAAGTTGGCAGCGAACCTGCGCCAAGTTAAAGCCGCGGCCACCGAGACGCCTGTGGCTAAGCCCGCAGTGAAACCCAAAACGCCAGCAAAACCCAAGACCCGGGCAGCAGCCGAAAAGGCAGCACCTGCTCGACGCGCTGTGGCTAAACCAAAAAAAACCGCCAGCAGCGTGACCCGCTCGGAACCCAAAGCCAAAGCGTCGAATTTATTCCCGACACGTATTTGGCCCGACTAGGCCATCATTTCAGGTAATTTGTCATGTATGAAGACGCCAACCCTCGAGTTTACGGGCCACGCCGGGGTAACCCTACAATGCGCCGCAATGCCATGGCCGATGCCCAAGCGATACGCTCACCTGCTCAGCATACTCAGGAACTGGGTCTTGACCAGTATCGCATCCAGCAGGAGCCTTATTACCGGTCAGTAGCTGATGAAGTTGAGCTCTATGAGGCGGCCTACTCCGTGCGTATGCCCATGATGCTCAAAGGCCCAACGGGCTGCGGTAAAACCCGCTTTGTTGAATACATGGCGTGGCGCTTGGGCAAACCTTTAATCACCGTGGCTTGTAACGAGGACATGACAGCGTCTGATCTTGTTGGCCGCTTTCTCCTCGATGCGAATGGGACTCGCTGGCAAGATGGTCCTTTGGCAGTGGCGGCCCGCCATGGCGCTATTTGTTATCTAGATGAGGTGGTTGAAGCTCGTCAGGACACGACCGTTGTGATTCACCCTTTGACTGACGCGCGTCGTGTACTGCCACTGGAGAAAAAAGGCGAAATCATCGAAGCGCATCCAGACTTTCAGGTGGTGATTTCCTACAACCCCGGTTATCAGTCCTTGATGAAGGACCTCAAGCAATCTACCAAGCAGCGCTTTGGCGCCTTGGATTTTGATTACCCTGAACACGATATTGAGGCTGAGATTGTGGCTCATGAATCGGGGGTAAACCTGGAGGCCGCCAAAAATCTTGTGCACATCGGTGAGCGTGCCAGAAACCTTAAGGGTCATGGTTTGGATGAGGGGCTATCTACGCGTATGTTGATTTACGCCGGTTCGCTAATTGCCAGCGGTATTGATCCGCGTGCTGCTTGTCGGGTGGCGCTGGTGCGGCCGATTACCGATGATCCGGATATGCGCGATGCACTGGATTCTGCCGTAACCACCTACTTCTAAACAGGGCACAGAAGAGACTGGGCCCATGGCGATCCACCTCGAAGAATATGAGGAGCTGCTCGAAGACCTTCCTCACGATGCACGGGAGGTTCTCACGGGTGCCTGGCATGAAGCGGCGCGCGTTTTTTCGCCGCGAGGCTTGGACAATTACCTAAAAGGGGCTGTCGCGCTTCATAACCTAGGTCGTGGTGAGGATCTAGTGGTCAGCTTTTTGCAGGAAATGCCGGCCATGTCACGGGCTATTGGCGAAGATGTCCTGCCCGAACTGGTTAATTTCCTTTTGGGCATGGCTTCAAAAACTTCCGGTCAAGTCCTCTCATTGATTATTTCCACAGCGCCTTTAGCTGCCGAGCGCTTGGGTGATGACACCCTTTTCCGAGGTTTTCTCGGCGTGCTGCAAGTGATGCTGGCACAAGCGCCGCGAGGCCTTAGACCGATGTTGGAAAATCTAGATCGCTTGCTCACCCAGCTTACTCTGGGCGGTCTGCGTCGTTGGGTGAATTGGGGTGCCCAGGCTTATAAAACGGACTTTGAAGGGCAGGTTAATTATTTCTCATTGCACAGCCCCGATGCTGTTTCCGTCTTGAAAGCAGAACGCAAGGGCACGCTTTTTGTGGATGTGCAGCGCCGCTTAAATATCTATTTGCGTGCTATGTGGGGCCGAGATTTTTTCATGCGACCCACGGCTGGCGATTACGAATCCCGTGAGGGGCTAAAGCCTTTTATTGAGCACTATGTTGTGCATATCGCCGATGCTTATGACGACTACCGGCCTGAGGGAGATGCTACCGCTGAAGATCAGTTGGTCTCTGGCCTAGAGGTTTACCGCGCTGCTGCTAACCATTGCGCTGCGCATTTGGTCTTTACCAAAGATCCGCTCTCTATGGAAGAACTCGACTTGGTTCAGATGGCGATCATCGGTGTCATTGAAGACGCTCGTGTTGAAGAATTGGCTTGTCAGCAGTTTCCGGGGATGCGCGCCAGCTGGCTGGCCCTGCACCCTAAGGTCGATTTTGGCGAACCCCAGACCATTGGTGCATTGCTCAATCGTCTAGCACGCGCGTTACTCGAGCCTGACTCTGCCGATCCCCATCCATGGGTGCGTGAGGGTGTGCAATTGTTTCGTGAAGAGACAGATCTAAGCAGTAATCAGATCAGCTGGAATATTGGCGTGGCTTTATCTCACAGTTTGGGTCGCATTCCATTGCCAGAGTTTAACTTCCGTACCGATATTCAACATGCCATTTACCGCGATGATAACCGCACCATTTGGGAGTCTGAAGAATACGACGTCCAGGCTGCCTTAGAGGCCACTTGGGGTGGCAAGCAGGTGCGCCGTGAAGTCAGTGTTATGGAGATGGTCAATGAATTAGATTACGAGTTCGCGGGTGATGACGCGCAAGAAGTCTGGGTCCTGCCCACCGAGTTTTATTTGGATCAAGAAGGCGTGACCATCAATGAGCTGGAAGGACGTCCGCCCATCTCAGAGCCATTTCACTACCATGAATGGGATTATCAGATTCAGCTGGAGCGACCCAGTTGGGTCACAGTTTTGGAACGAAACCCTGTGCTGGGTGAGTTGGACGCGATTGAACAAATCATCACCGATTACAAACCCGTGATCTCGCAGCTGAAATACTTGATTGAGTCGATGATTCCCCAAGGTATGCAGCGTTTGCGTCGTCAGGAGGATGGTGATGAGTTAGATATCAATGCGGCCATCCGCGCCATGGTTGATATCCGCAGCGGCCAGCAACCCGATACCCGAGTGATGATGCGCTACAAGCGCAATGTCCGTGATCTGGCGGTGATGGTGTTACTGGATATGTCGGAATCGGCTAACGATAAGGTTAGAGGCCAAGACTACAGCATCATGGATTTGACCCGTGCCGCGACTGTACTGTTTGCTGATGCATTGGACCGCATTGGCGACCCATTTGCCTTGCACGGTTTTTGTTCTGATGGCCGCCATGACGTTCATTATTATCGCTTTAAGGATTTTGAGCAGCCTTACAATGATTTGGTTAAGGCACGCTTGGCTGGCATGCAAGGCAGTTATTCAACGCGCATGGGCGCCGCCATGCGCCACGCCGGCCATTATTTGAAACAGCAGGCCAAGAGTAAAAAATTACTCATCATCATTACCGACGGTGAGCCTGCTGATAACGATACACGAGATCCTCAGTATCTCCGCCATGATGCCAAACGCGCTGTGGAGGAACTCAGTCGTGAGGGTGTGATGACCTATGCCTTGTCGCTAGATCCACACGCTGATCACTATGTATCGCGTATTTTCGGTGCCAGTCACTTCACGGTTCTCGATCATGTCGAGCGTCTGCCCGAGAAACTACCCATGTTGTATTTGGGCCTGACCCGCTAGGCGCGCAATGGACATTAACTCGCTCAGCAAAAAATTGCTCTTTAACACGGTTCGTGTCGATACCGTGATGGAAGATGGCAGCGAGGGGTCCGGCACGGCATTTGTTGTTTCACATGCCCACCGACGTGGCACGCATACGTTCATCGTGACCAATCGTCACTTGGTCGACGGGGTCCGTGAGGGAGGGCTGGTATTCACCCAAAAGCATAATGGACAGCCAGTTCTGGGCCAGCGCTTTCAGCTGAATATCGAGGATTTCCCCCATGCTTGGTTTACTCATCCCAACCCCGATATTGATCTGGCCATCGTGCCTATGCGTCCGTTGGAGCAAGCGGCGCGCGATCAGGGCGTGGAACTCTACTATCATGTCATTGATAGTCGATTAGCACCGGACGCAGCCACGCTCCGGGGTCTAGATGCCCTTGAGGAAGTGTTGTTTATTGGTTATCCCAGCGGCGTTTGGGATCATGTCAATTTAATGCCGATTATGCGTCGGGGAACCACGGCTACGCCCATGGCCCTTAATTTTGAGGGGCGAGCCGAGTTTTTGATTGATGCTGCGGTATACCCCGGTTCCAGTGGTAGTCCTGTGTTTGTATATCAACCGGATGTGTTGCGGCCTAATCAGTCGCGCAAGTTTCTTTTTGCAGGGGTTATTGCCGCTGTTTTTTTTCGAGAGGAAGCCAATCAACTGGTTCCCGGGCCAGTGCCGCCGCAGCAAAATGGCGTAGTCATGGGCTCCGAAATGATTGATTTAGGATTGGTGATTAAGTCTGCAGCAGTGATCGAAGTGATCGAGGCGTATCTGACCAAGTGGCTGGAGTGAATGTTTCGGGCCCTGCAATAAGCCCGCGTGATCAGAGGGATGGGTAATGGCATTTGAACCAGTGGTGCTGTTTTTTCTCTTGGGGGTTTTTGCCGGCCTGATTGGGTCAGACTTAAAGATCCCCGGATCGATTTACGAAGCACTATCGATTTTCCTGTTGCTGGCCATCGGTCTTCAGGGTGGGGTGAAGCTGGCAGAATTCGAGCTGCTTGAGCTGATTGTCCCGGCGCTTATTATCCTCGCTGTGGGCTGTATCATCCCCGTCGCGGTTTTCCCGGTATTGCAGATCCTCGGTAAATTAAAGCGTCCCGATGCTGCGTCCATCGCTGCCCACTATGGCTCGGTGAGTGTGGTGACTTTTTCTGTGGCGGTGGCCTTGCTGCAGCAAGAATCCGTGGATTTCGAAGGTTATATGATCGTCTTCCTCGTGCTTTTGGAGATCCCAGCGTTGGTGATTGGCGTGATGTTGGCGCGCTATGGTGTCGGCACTGTTCGCTGGGGCAAACTGGTGCATGAAGTTTTCTTTGGAAAAAGTATTTTGCTGCTCACCGGTGGTTTGCTAATTGGTTTTGTGGCGGGTGCAGAGGGCATTAAACCTCTGGATATTCTGTTCTTTGATTTGTTCAAAGGTGTGTTGGCTCTGTTTCTATTGGAAATGGGTCTGGTGGCGGCGAGTCGAATTGCTGGCCTCAAAACCTATGGCGCGTTTCTTGTGACCTTTGCGATTGTGACGCCGATCCTTTCAGCAGCGCTGGGCACGGTGCTAGGCTGGATGTTAGGTCTGTCTGTGGGTGGCACGATGTTGCTTGCCACGCTCTACGCTAGTGCCTCTTATATCGCCGCACCAGCAGCAATGCGTATTGCTGTGCCGCAGGCAAATCCTGCAATATCCATCGGGGCTGCTCTAGGGATTACCTTCCCCTTCAATATTTTCTTGGGCATACCCTTGTATTTCTGGATGGCCCGTTTCATCCATACAGTAGGAGGCTGAACATATGCAGACGCAGGAGATGATGCTGCTGGTCATCATCAGCGAGTCCTTGCTCGAGGATATGATTATTGATGAGATTACTGAGCTCGGTGCCAAGGGTTATACGATCACGGAAGCTCGCGGCAAAGGCACCCATGGTAAACGCTCGGGGCGTTGGACACAGGGCGGAAATATTCGTATTGAAGTGGTCGGCGACGGTGCGCTTTGCGAGCGAATTATCCAGAGTCTGATTGCCAAGTATGATGTGGACTACGGGCTTTTGATGTACACCTTGCCTGTGACGCTACAAAACTGACTTCGATGACCCATAAGGCTTCTGCTGGATCCTCTTCGCCTGGTGTCACTTCGGCGTCTGACTCGCCCGAAATTATGCTCAAATCCGAGCTCCCGGGTCACTTGATTCGCCATGCTACCTTGCGCCAATTACAGGTGTTCGAAGCCGTCATTCGTCTTGGAAGTTTTACTCAGGCGGCCGAGGAGCTTTATCTGACTCAACCGACGGTATCCATTCAGCTAAAAAAACTCGCTGATTCCGTCGGTTTGCCTTTGATCGAACAGGTCGGACGCAAAGCACAACCCACGGAGGTGGGCCGCGAACTTTACCAGAGCTGTCGCGAGATCTTGGGTTCACTCAGTGATTTGGAAGCCAAGTTGGCGGACAGGCGTGGTATGAAACGCGGTCGCCTAAAGCTCGCGGCCATTACCACAGCCCAATATGTTGCACCCAGTATTCTGGGGGAGTTCGCGCGGCGTTATCCGGCAATTGATCTCTCTTTAGAGCTGAGTAACTTTGATAACGTGCTGGGCCGCTTAGCAAGCAGCGAAGACGATCTGTACATCATTGGCCATGTCCCCGATCGACTTGATGATGTCGCCATTTACCCTTTTGCTCCCAATCCGTTGGTTGTGATGGCGCCTCGCAATCATCCCTTGGTTGGTAAGCGACATATCAGCATCAACCGCCTTGCCAAAGAATATTTTCTCATGCGCGAGCCCGGATCAGGTACGCGCGAAGCCACCCTGAGGGTGTTTGCCACACACCAACTGCGTCCGCGCATCCGCATGGAACTCGGCAGCAATGAAGCAATCAAACAAGCGGTGATCAGTGGGCTGGGCATTGCGGTAATGTCCCTGCACTCTTTGAGTGCGGAGGGTACACAGGGCCCAATCGCTTTGTTGGATGTGGTGGATTTTCCGATTTCCAGGCAATGGCATATCGTTCATCCCAAACGGAAAGTATTGTCACTGATTGCACAAACTTTCCTGGATTTTGCGATCCAGGATGAGGCTCGGGTCCGCGCCCATGTGGATGAGATGCTCGCGACTTTTGAGCGGGGGCTGGCGGGAGACTAAGCGCAGCATTGTAGTGGCCTAGGGCTATACTAGAACATCGGACGAAGACAAATGACGGAACCCATGGAAACCAATAATCCTCTGTTAAACACTCACGGCTTGCCTTGTTTTGCCGACATTAAACCCGAGCACGTTGAGCCAGCCATTGACCAAGTCCTGGCGGCCAATCGCCAGGCGATAAAAGCGCTGACCTCATCGCAAAAGTCTTTTTCTTGGGAGAGTCTCGTGAATCCGCTGAGTCTGCTGGATGATCAGCTCAGCCGTGCTTGGTCGCCGGTGCGCCACCTCAACAGCGTGATGAATAGTGAATCGCTGCGCGAAGCCTACAATGCTTGTCTTCCTAAGTTGTCCGATTACGCTACCGAAATGGGCCAGAACATGGCCTTGTTTAAGGCCTATGAAGAACTGGCCAGTGGTCCTGAATTCAATAACCTCAATGCTGCGCAGCAAACGGTGATTAACCATGCCTTGCGAGATTTTCGCTTGAGCGGGGTTGATCTGCCCGAGGAGCGCAAGATTCGTTATCGTGAAATCGCCCAAGAGCTGTCGCGACTCACCGCAAAATACGAAGAAAATGTGCTGGATTCCACTCAATCTTGGCAACAGCACGTGGGCTCGGCCGAAGCGCTAAGTGGCCTACCTGAGTATGCCCTCAACCTCTTGGCACAAAATGCGCGCCAGCGCGACCTAGAGGGGTTTTTGATTACTCTGGAGTTTCCCAGTTACTACGCCATCATGACATTTGCCGATGATCCAGCGCTGCGTGAAACCGTCTATACGGCTTATTGCACTCGTGCCTCTGATCAGGGTCCCCATGATGCTGCCTACGATAATTCGGAAATCATGAATCGCATTTTGGCGCTGCGTCATGAGCAGGCTCGTCTATTGGGATTCGCCAGTTATGCACATCTATCGCTGGCCACAAAAATGGCCAAGACTCCGGAAGAAGTCATTAGTTTCTTGGAGGATCTTGCCGACCGCGCTGTGCCCGCAGCACGTCGTGAGCTCGAAGAATTACGGGAATTTGCTGCGCAGCATTTACAGCTTGAGGATTTGCAGCCATGGGACATCGGTTATGCCGCAGAAAAGCTTCGCAAGCAGGCCTATGACCTTTCCCAAGAAGACCTGAAGCCTTATTTTCCAGCCGATCACGTGGTGCGGGGCTTATTTGCTCTGGTTGAAAAGCTCTTTGCCGTGCGCATTCAGGAAAAAACAGGGGTCTCGGTCTGGCATGAAGACGTACGTTACTACGAGATCCTCGATAAGCAGTCGGGTGCAGTGCGTGCTGGATTCTATTTCGATTTATATGCACGGCGTCACAAGCGCGGCGGCGCATGGATGGATGTTTGTCTCAATCGTATGCGTGTGGGTGAACAGCTGCAGCTGCCGGTTGCCTACATGACCTGTAATTCTACCCCGCCGGTGGATGGCAAACCGGCGCTGTTCACTCATGACGAAGTACTGACTTTATTCCACGAATTTGGACATGGGCTGCATCATATGCTCACACAAGTGGATTGCGCAGATGTGGCGGGCATTAATGGCGTGGAGTGGGACGCGGTCGAGTTACCCAGTCAGTTTATGGAAAACTGGTGTTGGGAACGCGAGGCGTTGGACATGTTCGCCGCGCACCATGAGACCGGTGAATCTTTGCCGCAGGAGTTGTTTGATAAGCTAATTGCGACGCGCCATTTCCAGGCGGCGATGCAGTTGGTGCGGCAGCTGGAGTTCGCGCTATTTGATATGCGCTTGCATGGGGAATATGACCCGGAAAGAGGTGCTCTCATACAAGAGACATTGGATCGCATTCGTGCTCAGGTGGCTGTGGTTAAACCGCCATCATTCAACCGCTTTCAACACGGGTTTTCGCATATTTTCGCTGGCGGCTATGCCGCAGGGTATTACAGTTATAAATGGGCTGAAGTGCTGTCCGCAGATGCCTTTGCGCGATTTGAAGAAGAAGGCTTATTCAATCCCAGTGTGGGCGCGTCCTTTTTGCAGCAAATTTTGGAACAGGGCGGTTCACGTCCAGCCATAGACTCTTTTAAAGCATTCCGGGGTCGCGATCCCGATATTGAAGCCTTGCTTCGGCATTCGGGTCTAGCCGCATGAAAATCGCCACTTGGAATGTTAATTCGCTGAAAGTGCGTTTGCCGCATGTTCTGGATTGGTTGGCTGAACATCAGCCCGATGTGCTTGCGCTGCAGGAAACCAAATTACAGGATGATGCCTTCCCCCTGGCTGCGCTGGCTGAGGCTGGGTATCAGGCGGCTTTCGTGGGACAAAAAACCTACAACGGTGTGGCCTTGTTATCGCGTGAGGTGGCCGGCGATGTGATCACCGATCCAGAGGGCGTAGATAGCCCGGATCGCCGCATTATCGCCGGTACCTTTGGCGGGGTTCGGGTGGTTAACCTGTATGTGGTGAATGGTTCGGATGTGGGTACCGAAAAATATGCCTACAAGTTGGACTGGCTGGCGCGGGTAACACGATTCTTAGAGCAGGAGTTGGCCCAGCACCAACACCTGGTGGTGCTGGGTGATTTCAATATCGCTCCCGAGGATCGCGACGTTCATGATCCGGCCGCCTGGCATGAAAAGATTCTGTGTTCCACTCCTGAGCGCCAAGCCTTTCGGGATATGCTGAGTTTGGGTTTGGAGGATGTGTTCCGGCGTTTTGATCATCCTGATGCCACGTTTAGTTGGTGGGATTATCGTGCGGCGGGTTTCCGCCGCAATTTGGGTTTGCGCATTGACCTTATTTTGGCGAGCAAAATGCTGGCAGAAAACTGCACGGCTTGTGCAGTGGATGTTGAACCCAGAAAATTAGAGCGACCATCCGATCACGCACCGGTTTATGCCTGTTTTGAACAAATTGGGTCGCATTGATGAAATATCGGGACTTGCGGGACTTTATCGCTGGCTTGGAGAAACAGGGTGAGTTGAAGCGTATTCACACCCCGGTGGATCCTCATCTTGAAATGACCGAGATCTGTGATCGCGTGCTGCGCGCCGGCGGCCCTGCCCTCTTATTTGAAAATCCCGTGGGTCATCAGATCCCCGTGCTGGGAAATTTGTTTGGCACGCCCCGACGCGTGGCTATGGGTATGGGAGAGGATTCGGTCGAAGCTTTGCGAGAAGTCGGCCGGTTACTGGCTTTTTTGAAAGAGCCGGATCCACCAAAAGGCCTCAAAGAGGCCTGGAATACGTTGCCTATCTTTAAGAAAGTATTGGATATGGCGCCGAAAAAAATTCGTGGGGGCGCTTGCCAAGAAGTGGTTCTCGAGGGCGATGACGTTGATCTAAACCGCTTGCCGGTGCAGACCTGTTGGCCTGGCGATGCTGGCCCTTTGATCACCTGGGGGCTGGTGGTTACCAAAGGGCCTCATAAAGAACGTCAGAACATGGGTATTTATCGCCAACAGGTCATTGCCCGCAATCGTGTCATCATGCGCTGGCTTTCCCACCGCGGTGGTGCTCTTGATTTTCGGGAATGGCAGCAGGCTCACCCGGGTAAGCCCTTTCCCATATCAGTGGTTTTGGGCGCAGATCCGGCGACTATTTTGGGAGCGGTAACGCCCGTTCCCGA
Source organism: Ectothiorhodosinus mongolicus (assembly GCF_022406875.1). NCBI lineage: Bacteria > Pseudomonadati > Pseudomonadota > Gammaproteobacteria > Chromatiales > Ectothiorhodospiraceae > Ectothiorhodosinus > Ectothiorhodosinus mongolicus. Next base: position 994,787 of record NZ_CP023018.1, on the reverse strand, counting down.
TACGCTTTCAGAGCATGCTTTCGCGGGTTTATTGCGGGGTTCAAGAACGGAGCTCACCACTTGTATCGGTAACGAATTGCAGGTTCCGGCAACGGCAGAAATCATTCTTGAAGGGGTCATTCATCCTGAGGATATGGCACCCGAAGGTCCCTTTGGCGATCACACAGGTTATTACAACGAAGTCGATCAGTTCCCGGTTTTCACGGTGCAGCGTATCACCCACCGAAGAGATCCGATTTATCACAGCACCTACACGGGTCGGCCACCGGATGAGCCGGCAATTTTGGGCGTGGCCTTAAATGAGGTCTTCGTCCCCATTTTGAAAAAACAATTTCCCGAGATCAGTGATTTTTACCTGCCTCCTGAGGGGTGCTCCTACCGCTTAGCGGTAGTCAGCATGAAAAAGCAGTATCCCGGTCATGCCAAGCGCGTCATGCTGGGGGTGTGGTCCTTTTTGCGGCAATTCATGTATACCAAATTCGTGATTATCGTTGATGATGATGTCAACGCGCGTGACTGGCAGGATGTTATCTGGGCGATGACCACCCGGATGGATCCAGCGCGCGATACGGTCATGATTGAGAACACACCCATTGATTACTTGGATTTCGCCTCGCCGGTATCTGGCTTGGGTTCAAAAATGGGCATGGATGCCACCAACAAGTGGCCGGGTGAAACTCAGCGTGAATGGGGTCGCCCGATTGTTATGGACAACGAGGTCAAGCAACGCGTTGATCAAATTTGGAATGAACTCGGACTGGACTCTTGAGTCGCACTAAGAGTGGGAAGCCATTTCCCGCTAGCCATTCATTGATTCAAGAGGTTGGTTTTTTATGTTTTTAAAGTTCAGACAACAGACTCTCATTGGCCTGCTTGCCACGTGTTTCTTAATGCCAGGATTGGCATTCGCACAATATGGCTCGACGGCTCCCCAAACCCCCACGGGCCAGCAGGCCCCGCAACTGGATACCCAGACCATAGACCGGTTTGTGGATGCTTTTGTCGCTGTGCAGGAGGTGCGTGAAGAATACTCTGAGCAGTTGAGTGCCGTGGAAGATGCTGCTGCCGCTGAGACTTTGGAACAGGAAGCACAGATGGCAATGGTCGAGGCTGTAGAAAATCAGGGAATGAGTGTTGACCAGTACAACCAAGTAGCTATGCAAGTGCAGCACGATCCAGAAATGGTGCGTCAAATTCAAGAAATGGCGCAGGAACGCATGCAATAGGCATGGGCAAGATGGCCCACCTAAGGGTGGGCCATTTTTATTATTTGTGGTCGGCCTGTTCAGCCAATGAGGCTTGAATGCCTTGTTCCATGCGCGGATACCGCAGGTTCAAATCCAGCTCAACCAAAACACGATCGGCCCGAACAACGCGGGACTCGCGTATGAACGACATCATGCCTGGACTGAGACGTTTTTCTGCCTCGGCAAGGCTAATTTCAGGGGGCTTGGGAAGCCCGGCCAATTCGGCGGTTGTCATCACGAAAGCGGTCATCGAGCGATGATCACCGTCGCCCGCATTATAAATACGGCCAGCGGGTCCGTGTTCCATGGCTGCGACACAGATGCTCGCCAGATCATCGGCATGAATGCGATTGCCCGGACCAGCCTCCTGTTCGTTAACCACGGGTTCGGCAGCATTGATGCGAGCAATGGGCAGTCGTCCTGGCCCATAAATTCCGGGGGCACGAATAATGGTAACGGGGACTCCTGTTTCTTGCATGAATGCCAACAAGGCCAGCTCAGCATAACGTCGGCGCTTACCCCGATCAGATAGGGGCGCAGGTTCCGTCAATTCATCAACACTATCGCCGCCGCGATCGCCATACACCCCAGTAGTGCTGATATAGACGATGTTGGCGGGTGGGTGTTTTCTGCAAACAGACAGCAATCTATCCGTGCGCGGGTCGGTTTCGCCTGTGGCGGGGGGCGGCGCACTATGAAGAATTTGCGCACCACTGAGCGGCAATTGGTCCAGACCTTGGCCACTGTCTAGGTCGATTTGTCGGGTTGTAATGCCGTCTGACTCGAGTTCACTCACCCGTTCCTCACTACGTACCGCAGCCGTTACTTGACGACCCTTTGCAAGGAGTCGACGGGCAACGCGCTTGCCCACATAGCCACAACCGATGATGAGCACAGGTTTCACGTATGCCATCCTCTTCAGCCCACTGCTCCGGACTCTCGCAGGGTTAACTCATGCCATTCTTTGCCCGCTGCTAGCGCTTCTTCATGGGCACCGCTGTTTTCGTGTATTTGCGTCAATAGACCATAGGCTTCAGCTGTTGGTGTCAGTTTAATCGCTGATTGTGCATAACGACGGGCTTTGTCCCAGGCGCTCACGCGGCTGGCCAGAAAAGCTAGTGACAGTAATAGCTCAGGGTCGTCTGGGCGGGAGCGCAGCCAGCGCTCGCAGGTTGCTAAAGCAGCATTGCTATCACTGAGCGGCAATCGACCATAGAGACGAATCAGGCTCGTATCCCATCTGTTTTTTAGAGCATCGCGCAGCACAGATTCGGCACGATCAACCTGCTCCTGTTGGAGTAACGCCATGACATAGGGCTTGGCATAGGCAACATCCCAGCGCGCCGACTTGGGTAGCTTGGCCCAAGCACCTTCCATTTCAGCCATTTCGCCACTTTCACCGGCTTCTTTAGCCAGTGAGGTAAATGCTTCACAAGCAAACTCTTCGAGCGTGTCCTGGGCGAATACGCCCGATTTACGAAATTGCGGCAAACTTTTGAACATATGTTCATAGTTGCCTGTTGCGCGATCAAGGCGTGCCTGTAAGCGCAGCAGTTGTGGATGTCCAGCTGCTTTTTCTTCCAATTCCGCCAGTGTCTGTGCAGCCTCATCATACTCCGCATGGTCGAGCTGCAGCTCAGCTTGGGTTAATGCAACAGGCAAAAATGCCTCGGGTTGCGACTTCGCAGCTTCTTTTAGGTATTCATCTCGGCGCTCAAACATGCCTTGGTATTGAGCAGCGCGAGCTGCTTCTAGATAGTTGAGCAGCGGCTGATTCCCGCGCCTAGCGGTGTGCACCAAGACCTTCTCAGCCCGTGCCCAGCGTCCTTCGAGCATCTCGATCAGCCCATCGACCAGCCCTTGCTGACAGATGACGGCTTGTTTCTGTTCTCGTCTTTGGCGCAGCCGTGATGGCAGCCCAGTAATGCCGACCAGTAACCGAATCGCGAAATAGCAAAGCAAAATCACCAAAATGGCACTGAGCAGAAAGAAAATCAGGCTGGTCTCAACTGACAAGTCCTGATAGGCGAAAAGCACATAACCGGGTTCATCCAGCAAAGCCAATGCGATGACTGCAGTGGCAATAAGCGCAATAAAAAGAGTGATCAGTGTTTTCATTGCTCAGTCCTCCAGCGCTTGTAACTGAGACAGAGACTGCTTGAGTGAGGGCAGTTCCGAGTGCAGTGATTGCGCGCGCAGCGCATCGATGCGCGGCAGAATGTCGCTCACGGGGCTTGCTGCAAAATAATCTTCTAGCAGACTTGCTGCTCGGGTGAGATGAGCTTCAAAGTCGCTTTGATCGCGGCGCAGAACAGCCATACGCGCGCTCTCTATGCGCAGAGCGATGATCTGACGAATAAACATTTCAGCTTCGGCATCGGGCATGGAGCGAACCGCTTGGGCATGACGGCGAATCGTGAATTGCTGTGATACCTCTTGCCAAAGCTGTTGTAGTTGACGAGACCACCATGCAGCGTCGGGATCGGGTGGCGATCCACCCACTGCCACCTCGGGATCATCGGCACTGACTTCTGGCATTTTTAACGGCAAAGGACGCACATCTGTCATTAGGTCATCTAGAGCTGTTAGCAAATCTGTGATGGCGACACCTTGGTAGTTCTCCAAGGCTTGAATATCCTCTGCCAAAGCTTCTCTGGCGGGAATCATGCGAGGATCGCCAATACCCCTGAGCACCCCATCGGCTGCTTGAAGTGCTGCTTGTGCAGCAGGGGCATCCTCGTGGAACTCCAACCGATGGGCGGCGACCTTTACCAGATAAAGGGCTTCAGCCAGTTGCCAATCGCGCTGCGGCTGGGACAGTTCGGCATGCAGCGCTGTGAGGCTGTCCTCTAAGTTTTGCACCCGACGCTGATGTTGTTCTGCCGCAGATGAAAGTTCTTTTTGTAGGTCCTGAAGCCCATCTTCTAGCTGTTTATTCAGCACATCCTCAGCTTGAGTCAGACGCTCTGGTACCGCGCTAACCTGGGCCTCAAAAGCGGTTATTTGTGCCAACGCATTGTTGAGACTTTGCTGATTGTTCAACGCCAAATCACGAGCTGATTGGGCATGCAGAGCGGCGATGACGGCCAAACCCCCAACCAGCAAAGACACAAGCAGAACAAGCCATAAAGGCCAGCGTGACTGACTCACCACAGCCGCTGGTTTTTGGGGCGCGGTGGGTTTGACTTTGGAAGCCTTGTCAGGCTCCTCCGCTGATGGTTTTTGGTCGTCTTCGTTCATGAGTGGCTTCCCTCATTTGAGCCCATTTTTTTAAGGCGTTGAGCATGGCTTCGTCGCTGGGATTTTCCGCGCTGATGATGCTGCCCGAAAATCCAAGTGCTCTGGCTTTTTCACTGATGCGTTCGCATCCCGTGACCAAAGCCTGCTGCAAAAAAAATACGTGCAAATCGTCAGGTATCAACGCGCAAAGGTTATTCAGTAGTTCAGCGCTAGTTACCGCGATAACGTCGATCTCCCCATTTTTGAGAGGCGCCATTTGCTGCTGACTGACTGGCGGTAGGATGCGGCGATAGACCTCGACATAATCTACCCTCGCTCCCCTATTTCTGAGTGTCGCACCCAGCAGATCACGGCCCCCATTGCCCCGAAAGATAAGGACTTGTTGTCCTTCCACTTGTTGCAATACAGGTTCCGTCAGCAAAGCCTCACTATCAAATCCGCTGTCCGGACAGATGTCCACACAGAGGCCATTTCGTACCAATGCCTGGGCGGATTTTTGTCCCACGGTGGCAAGGCGCATGCTATCGGGCAAATCGGTACGCCGCCGATAGATCTCCCGTAAACCATATTCCACGGCATTGGGGCTGACAAAGATGGCCAAGTCGACTGTCTCGAGTTTTTCCACCCATTGATCGATCGCTTTTGGGTTGCTGCCGGCTGTAATTGCCATTGCCGGGCATCGATGAGCGATGCCGCCGTGGGCGGTGATCATCTGACAAAAAGGCTCAGCCTGATGTGCCGGTCGGGTCACCATGACCCGCACCCCTGACAATGTTGTCGCGCCCTGAGTCAGCGTCACGTTCGGAATCACCCATCATTTACCGGAGCTGGCGCCAAGCCCAAGTCACGCAAAATGCCCTCGGCGCCCTCACGCAGTAATTGTTCCGCTAGGGCAGTGCCCAGTGCCTCGGCCTGGTCTCTAGGTCCATGCAAGCTGGCGCGATAAATAATGGAACCATCGGGCTCACCGACTAGGCCGCGCATGAATATTTGCCCCTCTTCATCCAATTCGGCGTAACCCCCAATGGGTACTTGGCAACCGCCATTAAGGCGCAGATTAAAGGCCCGTTCTGCGGCAAGCCGAACATGGGTGTCGGCGTCGTTGAGTGGAGTGATCCATTGCATGATCTGAGGATCTTCGCTGCGGCACTCGATACCGATGGCGCCCTGGCCAATGGCAGGAAGGCTGGCATCGGCATCAAGAATTTGGGTGATACGTCCTGCAAATCCTAAACGTTTCAATCCAGCTGCAGCGAGCAAGATGGCATCGTATTCACCCCCATCGAGTTTGCCCAGACGTGTATTGACGTTGCCTCTTAAATCCAGCACCTGCAGATGCGGGAAGCGGGCGCGCAACTGACTTTGACGCCGCAAACTGGAGGTGCCAACACGGGCTCCCTTCGGTAGGTCTTCTAGCCTACTGTAGGTATTAGAGACGAAGGCATCATGAGGATCTTCACGCTCCAGTATCACCGGCAGATGCAGGCCCTCGGGCAGCGACATAGGGACATCTTTCATGGAGTGCACGGCGATGTCAGCATCACCTTGAAGCAAACCATGCTCCAGTTCTTTGACAAACAAGCCCTTGCCACCCACCTTAGCCAATGGCGTATCAAGGATACGATCACCTTGAGTCGACATCTTGATCAAGGTGACCGTGACATCAGGAAATAAGGCCTGCACGCGGCTGGCAACTTCCTCAGCCTGCCAAAGGGCAAGTGGGCTTTTTCGGGTGGCGATCTTGAGTTCTTTTTTTGACATGTGCTTTGAGTTGCTTTGCAGGAGCTGCCCCTCGGCAGCGATAAGCCTCAACTCAAGCACACATCCCGCCCTTGTTCAACCAATCTCGCACCTCATCCTGACCTAGGCAGGCTTTGCCGACACACTTACACCAGATGTCGTTGTGAAACCCCTAAGCGCAGAAACGCATAGGCTTTTGACAGGTAGCGACGACTGACCTGTATCGTGTCGCCCTGAGGGGCCAGTATCGCCCAATGCCCATTGTCGCCGCGTCGACTCAGTGTCGAGAATCGTGAGCGTGAGATCAGGGCATTGCGGTGTACACGAATAAAGTCTCGTTTGAATTCTGCCTCCAGCTCTCGAATAGAATCATTGATCAGGACCTCACCTTCGTCATAACGCACGGTGACATATTTGTCGCGGGCCATGAAGTAGATCACCTGATCAATTGGAATGCGCTTAAAGTCCTGTCCATGGCGAGCACACACATAATCTCGAGGTGCAGATTGTTTACGTGTCATCAGTCCGCGTATATGGCCCTGGTTAATCCGGCAGACCTTATCCAAGGCGCTGATTAGTTGATGCTGCTTGACTGGTTTGAGCAGACACGCCTCAGTGGGCAACAGCGCATTGTTGACGAGATGTTCGAGATAGCCAGTGAGCAAAATCACCGCCGGCGGCAAAGGTAATTTACTCACCTGCTGAGCGACTTGTAGCCCACCCGTCTCGGCCAGCGTGTCATCTAGAATGAGCACATCGGGCTTGATATGACGGACCATGGAAACCGTCTTAGTACCGGTGTCTGCGGTACCGACGATCTGATGCTGATCGCTTGATCGCAAGATGGATTGGACCCGATCACGGGTGACACCTGCTTGTTCAGCAATAAATATTTTCATGGATCCCTCCTTGGATGCCAATGAGATTTAGCCCCTTCCTGGGCAAAGCTATAGAGTGCCTGTCTTAGCGAACCCTATAACCAATGGTATACTGCATTCACATTTCCCCGGTCAAGAAACAAACCCATTCATGAATGACAAGACCGCACAGGACAAGCTCTGGGGTGGCCGCTTTGCTGAGCCCACCGATGCCTTTGTCGAAGCATTTACCGCGTCTATCCGTTTTGATTGGCGCCTGTATCGACACGATATTCAGGGCTCCATCGCCCATGCCACCATGCTGGCCCATGTCGGCATACTCAGCGCCGAAGAGGCGCAACAAATTATCGCGGGACTAAAAGCGATTCAGGAAGACATTGAAACGGGTCGTTTGCAATGGTCAGTGGCGCTGGAAGATGTGCACATGAATATTGAATCACGGCTGATTGAGCGCATCGGCGAGGTCGGCAAGAAGCTGCACACTGGCCGCTCGCGTAATGACCAGGTGGCTACCGATATCCGTCTCTGGCTGCGCGATTCGATCGATTTGCTCAGTGCTGAGCTGCGCCGCTTACAACAGGGCCTATTGGATTTGGCCGAACGCGAAGCGCACACCATCATGCCCGGCTTTACCCACTTGCAAACGGCACAGCCGATCACCTTTGGGCACCACATGATGGCTTGGTTTGAAATGCTGGAGCGTGATCATGCGCGTTTGGCCGACTGCCGTAAGCGCGTCAATATTATGCCTCTGGGTTCTGCTGCCTTGGCAGGCACACCCTACCCACTGGATCGCCATTACACGGCTGAACTATTGGGCTTTGAGGGCATTAGCGATAACTCTTTGGATGCCGTCAGCGATCGTGATTTCGCAATCGAGTTTTGTGCAGCAGGTGCGCTCATCATGACGCATCTATCGCGTTTTTCCGAAGAACTGATTCTTTGGACCAGCGCACAATTTGGTTTTATCCAGCTGCCTGATCGTTTCTGTACCGGTTCTTCCATCATGCCGCAGAAAAAAAACCCGGATGTTCCCGAATTGGTGCGCGGCAAAACCGGGCGAGTCAACGGCAATCTTACCGCCTTGCTGACCCTAATGAAGGCGCAGCCGCTGGCGTACAACAAGGACAACCAAGAAGACAAGGAACCCTTGTTTGACACCGTAGACACTTTGGCTGGCAGTTTGCGGGCTTTTGCCGATATGGTGCCCAATATTCATGTGTGCGCAGACGCCATGCGCTTAGCGGTGAATCAAGGTTTTGCTACGGCCACCGATCTGGCTGATTACTTAGTGCGCAAAGGCATGGCTTTTCGGGATGCCCATGAGGTTGTCGGGCGTGCTGTGAAGCTGGGTGTGGACACCGGGTGCGATTTATCACAAATGGATCTTAAAGAGCTGCAAGCCTTTAGCAGCTTGATTGAGGCAGATGTTTTTGATGTGTTGACCCCCGAAGGTTCAGTAGCGGCGCGTTCGATACATGGTGGCACAGCCCCTGAGCAGGTGCTAAAGCGCATTCAAGAGGCTAGAAACCGCCTTAAAGCAAGCAAATAGCGCATCAGCATCATGACGTTGTGAACGAGCTGTGCTAGTGTTCATACAAGGTCTTTTTATGACCATATAACCATCCTGCGACGCCTTTCCGGTGCGATGGGATGACTTAGGAGGGTGTGATGGCGTCTCGGTCCATATTGGTCGTCGATGATGAACCCAACATCGTGTTATCGCTGGAATTTTTGTTCCGCGAGGCAGGCTATGATGTGCGGGTCGCCAGAGATGGTGAGGCCGCTCTTGAGGCGGTCAAATCCGATCCACCAGATCTGATTTTGTTGGATGTCATGATGCCCAAGCGAGACGGCTATGATGTTTGTCAGACCATTCGCGAAAATCCCGCTTGGAATGACATCAGCATCATCATGCTGACGGCGAAAGGCCGCCAGATAGAAAAAGAGAAAGGCCTGGCCATGGGTGCGGATGACTATGTCACCAAGCCCTTCTCAACCCGGGAAATCGTGGAAAAAGTCAAAGCCCTCATTGGCGATGTGGGCTGATTTTTGTGGCGTCCTTTGACGCTGCGTTAAACCATCGGGAAGGTCTATCGTGAATCAGCGCGCAGTGATTGTGGCTTCCCTGATCGGGACGGTGTTGGCGGCTTTCGTCGGCTTGGTGTTGGCCACGCACTGGGATCTTCTGCTGGCTGGTGAGGGGGTCCTTAGCTGGGGCTTGCCATTATCGTTCACTCTATTGCCAACAGCCTTTGTATTACTCACCTTTTTTATACTACGTAAAAATGTTTACCGACCGACCAAAGTCCTGTCGCGTGATATACGTGCTTTATTGGAATCCCCGAAAACTGACGCTGAACTGGCTTTGCCAAGGCGACATGCCCTGGAAGATTTGCCAGAAGCTGTAGCTGCGCTTGCGGGCGGTTTACGTGCAGCGCGCCGTGAGATTCGCAGTGCCATGGCCTCAGCAACCGCGCAGATAGATGAGCAAAAGACTTGGTTAGAAGTCATTCTTCAGGGGCTGGATGAAGGCGTGTTGGTCTGCAGTCGCAACCATCAAATGCTGCTGTTTAATCAGTCGGTAGTGTCTATTTTGGGTACGCCTGAGGCAGTGGGGCTGGGGCGGCCGCTTTTCGCGGTGATTCCCAAGGCGCCCATTGAGCACACCCTTGAGCGCTTGGAGCGCCGGTTTGAGGAAGGAGCGGCCTTTAAAGATTTATCCGACTCGTTCGTTTGCGCCAACATCGCCGGCAACCGCCTATTGCAGGGCCGTATGGCTTTGATCCCCGATCCTAAAGGACAAACCAGCGCTTATTTGATTACCCTGGTGGATATCAGCGCTGATGTAGACACGATCGCCTCAGTTGATACGGTGCGACGGGCTGTCACGGTGGATTTGCGTGAGACTATTGGCAACCTTCGCGCTGCGGCAGAGGTGGTCGAAGCCCATCCGCAGATGTCTGAGGAGTTGCGACAGCGGTTTCACGCGGTATTGCGCGATGAAAGTGAGCAGGCCAGCGATAAGCTCGAGGCTTTGGCTCAGTATTTCCGGGGTCACGCCTTGGGTCGTTATCCTATGGCGGATATCCTCAGTGTCGACCTACTGGAATCGGTGAATCGCCGACTCAGTCAAGACGGAGACCCCAGGCTTATTCCTGTAGGCCAGCCTTTGTGGCTGATGGCCGATAGTTTGACTATGGTCCGTGCCCTAGAGTGTTTATTGCGAACCTTAGCTGCGCATACCAGTGCTGCATCCTTTGAGGTGGAGGCGCTGTTGGGTGATCGACGCGTTTATTTGGATTTTTACTGGCGTGGAAAAGGGGTGTCGAACGCCCAACTCAGCACTTGGTTGGAGATGAGTTGTGGCGAAGAACTGGGTAATCAAAGCCTGAGAGACGTTTTCGAACGACATGGACTTGAGCTGTGGAGTCAACGGCGTGGTGAAGGTGATCATTGTTTCTTGAGGCTGCCGATGATTGCCCCGAAGAGAATGCAATTTGCGACAGACGAGGGTCAGCTGCCGCCGCGCCCGGAATTTTATGACTTTGGCTTGATGCGCGAGCATGCCGGAGACGCAAGCTTGGCGGCAACACCCCTAAATGAACTCAGCTACGTGGTATTCGATTGCGAAATGACCGGCTTGGACCCAGTGGGTGGTGACGAAATTATTTCGATTGCGGGTGTGCGGATGGTGAAGGGGCGCGTTCTGTCCGGGGAGACCTTTGAATGCATCATTAATCCAGGTAAACCCATCCCGCCCGCGTCCATTCGTTTTCATGGCATCACCGATGATCAGGTAGTAGGTAAGCCCTCGATTGCCGAGGTTTTGCCGCAATTCCGGACCTTTGTGGGGGATTCGGTGATGGTCGCCCATAACGCTGCTTTTGACATGAAGTTCCTGAGCATGAAGGAAAAACAGACTGGGGTCGTGTTTGATAATCCAGTTCTGGATACCTTGCTGCTATCGGTGATGTTGGAGGATGACGGCGAGGATCACTCCTTGGATGGTTTGATTGAGCGTTATGGCATCAGCATTGAAGGTCGGCACACCGCCTTGGGGGATGCTATTGGCACAGCACAATTACTGGTGCGGTTGCTGGAGCGCGCGCAGTCGCGCGGCTTCACTACTTTCGGTGAGGTGATGAAACGCTCCAATATGGCGGCTGAGCTGCGTCAGCGGGAACGGACCATCGCCCATGCCAACGGAAATTCCGGCTCCGGCGCATAAACGCTTATGACGACACCACGTAACCTGCGTATGGCGCCTCCCAGTGGAGCCCGCGAGCGTTATGTTGCAGTATTCATGTTGGGGCTGGCGCTATTTTTCCCACCGCTTTTGGTGGTTTTCGACATACCCGGACTCACGTTCGGGATTCCATCTCTTTTTTTATACCTTTACTTGGCTTGGGCCCTAGTGATTTTGTTGATTGCAGTGATTGCCCAAGTCACCAGTCATGCTGAAAAGGGAGTGCCGGAGCCAGTAGAACAGGATCCCAAGCCATGAATATGGGTTTGGTGATCGGTGTTTCGCTGTGTTACCTGCTGACACTGTTTGGCATTGCCTATTGGGGGGATAAGCGCTCTGACCAAGGTCGCAGCGTCATCAATAACCCCCTGGTTTATTCCCTCTCAATCGCTGTGTACTGCACGTCCTGGACTTTTTACGGCAGCGTTGGCTTGGCCGCTCAGGGGGGTATCCACTATTTGCCGATCTATCTGGGCCCAACTTTGATGGCTGCGCTGGGGTGGATTGTGTTGCGCAAGATGGTGCGCATTTCCAAAGTCAATCGTATTACTTCGATCGCTGACTTCATTGCCTCTCGCTATGGCAAAAGTCAGTTGCTGGCAGGTTTGGTCACTATTATCGCCTTGGTTGGTCTAGTGCCCTATATCGCTTTGCAGCTCAAGGCGGTCACGGTGACGTTCAATGTGATGGTGAGTTACCCCGATTTGGCCAGCATGCCTGATCCACAGACCTTGCCCTTTTATGCAGACACCGCATTTTATGTCTCCCTCATTCTCGCTGTATTTGCCATTTTATTTGGTACCCGCCATATCGATGCTTCAGAGCATCATGCGGGGATGGTGGCGGCCATCGCTTTTGAGTCGGTGGTCAAGTTGGTCGCGTTTTTGATGGCGGGTTTAGTCGTGACATTCGTGATGTTTCAAGGCCCGATCGACCTTTTCGCTCAGGCAGCAGAGCACGCTAAACTTTCGGAGCTGTTTCGCGTCGGAGAATTGGCGCAATACGGCAACTGGATTGTTCTGACATTGCTCGCCATGGTGGTGCTTCTGGTCCTGCCGCGTCAGTTTCAGGTGGCCGTGGTAGAAAATGTCGATGAGGCCCACATACGCAAAGCGGCTTGGATGTTCCCGCTTTATTTGTTCCTGATTAACTTATTCGTATTGCCCATTGCCTTTGCTGGCGTGTTGTTGTTTGGCGATGCGCCGGTGCATCCCGATAGTTTTGTGTTGGCACTGCCGCTGTCTCAAGACATGCAATTTTTGGCTATGTTGGTCTTTCTGGGCGGCCTGTCAGCGGCGACCGCCATGATTATTGTCGAAACGGTAGCTCTGGCGACCATGCTATGTAATGACCTTGTCATGCCGGCCTTGTTGCGGCTTCGCTGGTTGCGCCTGGCCGAGCGTCAAGATCTTACCCGTCTGCTGTTGTTCATTCGGCGCGGTTCCATCTTGTTTGGCATCTTTTTAGGGTTTGTGTACGTGCGCGTAACGGGTGACACCGTGGCCCTTGTGGGCATGGGGCTGGTGTCATTTTGTGCCGTGGCACAGTTTGCTCCAGCTTTATTGGGAGGTATTTTTTGGCGAGGCGCCACACAAAAAGGTGCCTTGGCAGGCCTTGCAGCCGGTTTTATGGTGTGGATTTATACCCTGCTGTTGCCATCATTTGCCCAGTCAGGTTGGCTGCCTCAGGCCTTTATCAGTGATGGCCTGTTTGGCATTGATTGGCTGCGGCCTTATGCATTGTTTGGCCTCGAGGGTTTGGATCGCATCACGCATTCCCTCATATGGTCCATGATGGCCAATATCGGCGCTTACATCATGGTCTCGTTGCTCACTCAGCAAAGCACTGTCGAGCGCATTCAGGCCAGCCTTTTTGTTGATGTGTTTCGACTCAGTGAGGATCGCCGTGGTCTGTCAGGCTTTTGGCGCGGCAGCGCTACAGTCGATGATCTTTTTGATCTGCTCAAGCGCTTCATCGGCGAAACCCGGGCGCGAGAAGCTTTTGATCGATATGCCAATGACTGTGGGGTTGAGCTTGCCAATAATCCTGAGGCCGCGCCCGAGTTGGTTTATTTGACCGAGCAATTGCTGGCGGGGTCAATCGGCGCAGCATCAGCCCGGGTTATGGTATCGAATGTGGCTAAGGGTAATGTCGTCAGCCTCGATGAGGTCATGCAAATTCTTGATGAAGCCAGTCAGGTGATTGCCTACAGCCAAAAACTGGAAACCAAATCAGCGGAGTTAGAGGATGCTACTAAGGAATTGAGGGAAGCCAATGCTCAATTGCAGCAATTAGACCGAATGAAAGATGATTTTATTTCCACGGTAACCCATGAGCTGCGCACTCCGCTCACCTCCATTCGGTCTTTCTCCGAAATCCTGCATGACAATCAGGATATAGAGGCCGATAAGCGTCTTGAATTCTTGTCCATCATCATCAGCGAGAGTGAACGTTTGTCACGCCTGATCAATCAAGTCTTGGATCTGGCCAAGCTGGATTCCGGGGCGATGCAGTGGCACATCGAAAATTTGGATGTGATTGCCACGGTTAATGATGCAGTGAGTGCCTCCGGTCAGCTGTTTCGCGACAAAGGAGTCTTATTGGAAATCCAGTTGCCAGACCAGGTCGTGCCGATGCGTTCAGATCGCGATCGATTAATGCAGGTGGTCATTAATCTGCTCTCTAATGCTGTGAAATTTACCCCAGCTGGCGGGCGTGTGATGCTGAGCCTGACGCTGTCCGATGCAAGGCATATCGAGCTCAGCGTCGCCGATAACGGCCCGGGGATTCCCGAGGAAGCTTTGCCCAGCCTGTTCGATAAGTTTCGTCAGGTCGGCGATTCGCTTACGAATAAGCCTGAGGGTACGGGCCTTGGGTTGGCGATTTGCAAGACGATTATCGAGACATTGGGTGGCGAAATATCGGTTGAGACCCAACTAGGTCAGGGCACCCGCTTCACATTCCGTCTGCCCATGAGCCCGCCAGCGGAATTGGGTTCAGGTCAATTGTCGGCCTAGCCATTGGCCCAAATCGCGGATTTCATCGATACAGACGCTGTGCTGCATAGGATACTCATGCCACTGAATCGCGGCGTTGTTTGACCGCAATCGCTCCAGTGTCTGTCGGCCATAATGCACCGGAATGACCGGATCAAAACTACCATGCGCCATAAAAATCGGCACACTATCTAAGTTTGGCTTGAGTGGCATGCCCGCTTTTTCGGGATCGGGAAGATAGGTGGACAAGCCAAATACGGCATCAGCGACGGAATCCTGACTTAGACCAGCCAAAAGTGCCATGGCGCCGCCTTGTGAAAACCCACCCAAAATCAGTCGATCGAAATCTGCTCTGAGACTGTTCAGCCATTGCTGCACCTGGCGGGCTGTTTCGCCAACCTGTGTGTAGTCTTCACCAGCACCGGGATCTAAAGAGAAAAAATCGTACCAGGCGCGCATGTGCATGCCGCCATTAATGGTCACTGGCCGAATGGGGGCGTGCGGGAAGATGAATCGGATACTCAAGTCAGGCGGTAAGGGCAGTTCTGAGACGATGGGTTCAAAGTCATGCCCATCGGCACCCAAACCATGCAACCAGAGAACACAACAGCGTGGGCTGCTAGCTGTATCAACGATCACAGCATCATGAGGAAGATCATTCATACGCGCAGCATAGCTTTTTTAGGTCGGTTTTGACCATATGACCGCTGGGGTCAAATCGGCTATGCTTTGGCTTTAATTGATGTTGCCTTGGCAGCGGAGTCTGAGATGTCTCATTACAATGCTTTTTATCCTCTGACACGTCCTAGACGCATGCGGCGTGATGATTTCTCGCGACGTTTGATGCGCGAGAATGGTCTAACACCCAGTGATTTCATTTATCCGGTATTTGTCATTGAGGGTACAAACCAGCGCGAGGCGGTCGCCTCAATGCCGGGTGTGGAACGGCTATCCATTGATTTGCTAGTCAAGGAAGCCAAGCTGTGTGCCAGTTTGGGCATCCCGGCTATGGCCTTGTTTCCGGTGACACCCATAGAGCAGAAATCTGAGGACGCAGCTGAGGCCTATAATCCCAATGGCTTGGCTCAACGCGCTGTCAAAGCTTTAAAAGACGCGGTGCCCGATTTGGGTGTGATTACCGATGTGGCTTTGGACCCATTCACCACTCATGGCCAAGATGGTTTGATCGACGATACCGGCTATGTCATGAATGATGAGACCGTGGATGTCCTGACCCAGCAGGCGCTTTCACATGCTGAAGCGGGTGCTGATGTGGTGGCTCCCTCCGATATGATGGATGGGCGTATTGGCTCCATTCGTGAGGCGCTCGAGGAATCAGGGCATATCCACACCCGCATTCTGGCTTATTCTGCCAAATATGCTTCGAGCTTCTACGGTCCTTTTCGTGATGCCGTGGGCTCTGCAGCTAATCTCGGGGCGGGCAACAAATATACCTACCAAATGGACCCAGCCAATTCCGATGAGGCTTTGCATGAGGTGGCCTTAGATTTGGAGGAAGGGGCCGATATGGTGATGGTCAAGCCTGGTATGCCTTATTTGGATATCGTGCGGCGGGTCAAAGAAACCTTTCAGGTACCGACTTTTGCCTATCAGGTGAGCGGTGAATACGCCATGCTCAAAGCCGCCGGGCAAAATGGTTGGATTCAGGAAAAAGCCTGTGTGCTGGAAGCGCTCACCTGTTTCAAGCGTGCCGGCGCAGACGGTATTTTGACCTACTACGCCCGCCAAGCCGTGGAGTGGTTGGACTGAGTGCGCATGACGGATCTCTATGCCGTCATCGGGCATCCCATCGCGCACAGCAAATCCCCGCGCATTCACCAGCTGTTTGCCGAGCAGACCGGCCAGCTCATGACCTATGAGGCGGTACTGGCGCCCCTGGATGATTTCAAGGGCACGCTACAATCCCTAATCAGGCGTGGCTACTTGGGATTCAATGTCACTGTGCCCTTCAAAGAAGAGGCGTTTGATCTGTGTGATGTGCTCA
The DNA here is from genome assembly GCF_022406875.1 of Ectothiorhodosinus mongolicus. Taxonomy (NCBI): domain Bacteria; kingdom Pseudomonadati; phylum Pseudomonadota; class Gammaproteobacteria; order Chromatiales; family Ectothiorhodospiraceae; genus Ectothiorhodosinus; species Ectothiorhodosinus mongolicus. The sequence continues at coordinate 978,432 of NZ_CP023018.1, read as the reverse complement.
GTGCGCGGGCGCAGCGAGCTGGGGCGGTGAATACTTTGAGCATCCAGTCAGCAAAAATTATCGGTGATAACACCGATGGCGTTGGACTCGTGACGGATTTGTTGCAACACCAAAAAACCCGGTTGGCCGGACAGCGCGTCTTACTTTTGGGCGCCGGCGGTGCGGCCAGAGGCGTTTTGGCGCCCTTATTAGAGCAGCTTCCCAGTTATCTCTACATAGCCAATCGCACCGCAGGCAAGGCCCGCCAGCTGGCTAAGGACTTTCTTGATTTGGGCCCTGTGCAAGGCGGCGGGTTGGAAACGCTGAACCAGCAAACTTCGTTTGACTTGATTATCAACGCCACGGCGGCAGGCCTTGAGGGTGCAATGCCCGATTTGCCCGATGGCTTATTGGCCAGTGGAGGCGGATGTTACGACATGATGTATGGTGATCAGCCTACGGCTTTTTTACGTTGGGCTGAGCAGCAGGGCGCTGCTTGGCAGCGTGACGGTCTGGGTATGTTGGTTGAACAGGCAGCCGAGGCTTTTTTGATTTGGCGGGGGCAACGCCCAGACACACGCTCGGTGATGGCTGCTCTGCGTTAGCCTCACTTCATAGTGACCAATTCTTCGGCGCTGGTGGGATGTAGCGCAATGGTGTCATCCAGATCACGTTTACACGCGCCCATGCGTATTGCCACTGCAAAGCCCTGCAGCATTTCGTCGGCATCTGGGCCACAGATGTGTAAGCCAATCACTTTTTCCTCAGGGCCCAAAGTAATTAGTTTCATTGCTGTTGGCACCGGATGAGGTGCCAGAGCGTGCTGCATGGGTGTGAAGCGCGAGGAATACACTTTCACGGCGTCTCCATGCGAGGCGCGAGCCGCTTCTTCAGTCAACCCGACGCTGCCGATGGGTGGATGGCTAAAGACCACTGAGGGGATCAACTCATAATCCAGGTGGCGGTCTGGCTGCTTGCCGAACAGACGGTCTGCCAAGCGACGTCCCGCAGCAATGGCAACTGGGGTAAGCTGCGCACGGCCGGTGACATCACCTACGGCATAAATGTCCTTTTGTTCGGTGTTTTGGTAGAGATCCGTGGTGATATAGCCTTGGGTATCCGCTGTCAGGCCGGCTTTTTGCAGATCCAGGTCTTGGCTGGCAGGATGGCGGCCGATCGCCCAAATAAGCTGCTCGAAAACCCCTTGGCTGTGTTTGCTCTGATCGATGAGTTCGACGCTATCGGGGTGAGCCAACACTCGGCCAATTTCCGTTTTTGGGGTCACCTGGATGCCGTCCGCTTGCATTTGTTGCATCAAGGTCTCGCGCAACATAGCGTCAAAACTGCGCAATGGTGTCTTATGGCGCATAAATAACGTGACCTCACTGCCCAGGGCGTTGAGCATGCAGGCCAGTTCCACGGCGATATACCCGGCGCCAACTATCGCCACCGAGCGAGGTTGTTCGCGCAAGGCAAAAAAACCATCGGAGCTGATGCCCAGTTCAGCTCCTGGGATATCGGGCAGCGCCGGATATCCGCCGGTGGCGATCACAATGTGATCGGCGGTGATTTTTTGCTCACCGATAGCGATGGTCTTTTTATCGACAAAGCTTGCTTGACCTGTGATCAGATCGATGCCGGCGTCAGCCAGATATCCGCTGTACCAATCATTGATGCCCTGAATATATTTCTCCCGGGCGGTGACCAGCTGCAACCAGTCCAGGCCGCTGTAGCTTAGCTTGTGACCAAAACCCGCAGCATTGTGCAAGCGATGTGCTGCATCTGCGGCGTACCACATGATTTTTTTGGGGACACAGCCGACATTGACACAGGTGCCGCCCAGACGCCCTGATTCGATAACGGCGCAATGCGCCCCATACTGAGCGGCGCGTTCCGCTACGGATAAACCGCCACTTCCAGCACCGATGGTGAGCAAGTCATAATGTTCTGCCATGAGTACACCCAAGCCTGTTACAGCCACAGATATGTTGCAACGATTACGTCAGTATGCCCTGTTGGTGCGTTTGCATCGACCCGTGGGCATCCTGTTGTTGTTGTGGCCCACACTGTGGGCGTTGTGGTTGGCAGCTGATGGATTTCCAGATCCTCTGGTGCTGCTGATTTTTGTCGCGGGTGTCACCCTCATGCGCTCGGCTGGCTGCGCGATTAATGATTTTGCGGATCGACACGTTGATGGCCACGTCACTCGGACTCGAGATCGACCCTTGGCAACTGGCCAAATTCGCCCAACTGAAGCTGTCTTGGTGGCCATGTTTTTGGCACTCATCGCCTTTGGTTTGGTGCTGATGACCAATGCTTTAACCGTGGCCTTGTCTTTCGTAGCGGTCCTTTTAGCCGCGACTTACCCCTTCATGAAGCGTTTTCATCATTTGCCGCAAGTTCATTTGGGTACCGCTTTTGCTTGGGGTATTCCGATGGCCTACACCGCACAAACCGGTCAAATGCCTGATGCCATGGCCTGGGTTTTATTTGTTGCCACCATATTGTGGGCCACAGCTTATGACACCATGTATGCCATGGTCGACCGGCCTGATGACCTGCGCATTGGCATTAAGTCGAGCGCTATTTTATTCGCTGAACACGATCGTTGGGTGGTTGGTTTGCTGCAGTTGGCTGTTCTAGGGTTGCTCAGCTTGGTCGGATGGCAATTGGGGCTGGGCGGGTTTTATTTCGCCGGTTTGGGTATCGCGTTGCTACTGGCAGCCTATCAGCAATGGTTGATCAAAGACCGTGAACCGGCCTTATGTTTTCGTGCTTTTTTGAACAACAACAGCTTCGGGGCGGTTATCTGGTTGGCTATTGTCCTCGAAGTAATGTGAGCGGATGTTCGCCGTTGAGCAAGTCCGTACGTGCCAGCAGCCAGACATCCACTCGGCGCACACCATGGTTTTTTAGCAACAATGCTAACTCATTGATGGTGGTTCCCGTGGCCATCACGTCATCGACCACGGCGACGTGATCCGCCTGCCAGTGGCGATGGATGGTGAATACCCCAGAGAGGTTTTGCTGGCGCTCTTGCGCAGACAGTCGTCGCTGAGAAATGGTGTTGTGTTGGCGTTTGATGACATGGCGATCAATAGGCATAGACATCGCTTTGGCCATGGGTTGAGCTAAGACCACAGTTTGATTAAACCCTCGCTCACGCAGTCGGTTAGGATGTAGGGGCACCGGTATGATGACATCCGGCCGGTCTACCACGCCTTGTAAGGATTGCGCCATCAATAGGCCTAAAAGTCGCCCGTAATGCAAATGACGATTAAATTTGAATCGGCCCAGCAGCCAGTCAATGGGCGTTGCGTAATCAAAGGCTGCCCAAGCGCGATCATAGGCGGGATTTTGCTTACGGCATGAGGTGCAGCAGGCCTGCACCTGTTGTTCTGGTAGCGGGGCTGCGCAGCGTTCACAGCGCCTATACTGGCGCGGCAGCTGGTCAAGACAGCCAGAGCACAGATCCAGATTGGCACAGCCCGGAGCACCACATAACAGGCAGATATCAGGATAAGCCAGTTGGATCAATTGACTGCGCCACTGCTGCAGCTTGGATAGCCCGCGGATCATGTCCCTGTCCCCCGGTGACACATTGCGATATATTCTGACTTGCGCCTGAGTCGCGGCCGAGCCCTTATGTCTGAAAATCCCGTCACTTCATCGTTAACTGCGCGCTCTTGCGCCAACTCCGCCCGTTTGTTCAATTACGGGACGATGATTGCCGTCACCCTGTCTGGGGTACCCTTGTTCTTGGTCACCGGTGAGGTCGCTACGGCCACGATTATCGCGGCCATTATGGGCATTGTTCCGCTGGTACTTTGGTTCGGTGGCTCGATGTTGGTGTATGCGCTGAATCGCCACCATCCGGATGAGCGAGTGGGTCATTACACGCAGCAGGCAGCTTATCGGTATTACGCCCTAATGGGCTCTTTGGTGGTGGTTGGAACCTTCTTCCCGCCAGAGATTTTTTATTTTCGAATCTACTGGCTGCTGGCAGCATTGATTATCATTCCTTGGTCCATATTGGACCTGATGCGCATTAGTCGAGAGGCTTGGCGTGATATCGAGTACCCCCACGGTGAATCTCATGGCTGAAATCCGCAATGACTGGCAATTGGAAGAGATCCTGCATTTACTCGATCTCCCCTTTAATGATTTGTTATTTCAAGCACATACCATCCATCGCCAGTATTTCCCCGCCAATCAGGTGCAGGTCAGTACTTTGCTGTCGATCAAGACCGGCGCTTGCAGTGAAGACTGTGGTTATTGTGCTCAGAGTGCTCACCATAATGCGGATTTAGAGCGTGAGCGTTTATTGTCCTTGGAAAGTGTTTTGCAACAGGCGCGCGCCGCCAAAGAAAAAGGCGCCAGTCGTTTTTGCATGGGGGCGGCTTGGCGTAATCCCACCGATAAGAATCTCGAGCGGGTGATTGAGATGGTAGAGGGCGTGCGTGCCATGGGTTTAGAGACCTGCGTGACCCTGGGTATGCTCACGGCTGATCAGGCTGAGCGTCTGAGTCAGGCTGGATTGGATTATTACAACCATAATCTAGATACTTCACCCGAGTTTTATGGCCAGGTCATCACTACCCGAACCTACCAAGACCGTCTCGATACCCTAGAGCATGTCCGTAAGGCCGGTATTCACGTCTGCAGTGGCGGTATTTTGGGTTTGGGGGAATCACGCCGGGACCGAGCCAGTTTGCTGCGTCAGTTGGCTAACCTGCCCCAGCATCCCGAGTCGGTACCCATTAACCACTTGGTGCCGGTAGCAGGAACGCCCTTGGCTCAGGCAAAAGCCCTAGATCCTTTGGAGTTTGTGCGGGTGATTGCGGCCGCAAGGATTTTGATGCCGCGGTCTTATGTTCGGCTCTCTGCCGGGCGCGACATAATGAGTGATGAGACTCAGGCGTTGTGTTTTTTTGCTGGCGCCAACTCGATATTTTACGGTGACAAATTGCTGACTACGGCCAACAGCGAAACGTCTCGCGATCAAGACTTGTTTGATCGCCTGGGTATTGAAGCGCTGGCGGATGCCAAAGACCACACTGACGCAGCTTAAAAAGCCCATGCAGCATTTGCGTGGCCGTCTAGAGGATCTGCAAGCCGCTCACCAATATCGCCAGCGGCGAATTTTGGACGGGCCTCAACAGCCTCATCAAATCATCGATGGTCGCCGCGTACTGGCTTTTTGCAGCAATGACTATCTGGGTTTAGCCAATGATGTGCGGGTAAAGGCTGCGTTTCAGGCGGGAGCAAAACATTTTGGCGTCGGTGCGGGCGCCGCTCATCTCATCAATGGTCACACCCGCGCCCATCATCACCTAGAGGAAACGCTTGCCGATTGGACGGGCAGGCAGCGCGCTTTGTTGTTCTCTACGGGCTACATGGCGAACTTGGGCATCGCTCAGGCTTTGTTGGGTCGAGATGACTTGATTTGCCAAGATCGCCTCAATCATGCCTCTTTGATTGATGCGGCGCGCCTAAGTGGTGCCCGGTTGCAGCGCTATGCACACGCCGATGTCGAAGCTTTGCAGCGCCGACTGCAAGCCACCCAGAAACAGGTTTTGGTCAGTACAGATGCGGTATTTTCTATGGATGGAGACCTGGCACCCCTGCCCCAGTTGGCTGAGCTGACCCACCAGCGTGCGATGCTGATGGTAGATGATGCTCATGGTTTTGGTGTCTTAGGATCCAGTGGCGCCGGCTCATTGGAGCACTTTTCCCTAAGTCAGAGTGAGGTGCCCATTTTGATGGCCACGCTGGGTAAGGCTTTGGGAACAGCGGGGGCGTTTGTCGCAGGGTCCGATGAATTGATTGAGACCCTGATACAAGCGGCGAGAACGTATATTTACACTACAGCCATGCCAGCAGCTCTGGCCCAGGCAACGCTCGAAAGTATCCGTATTATTCGCGAGGACCCCGAGCCGCGTTCTCGCCTGCAAGAAAATATTGATTATTTTCTGCACATTGCCAAGCAGCAGGGGCTGGCCATTGGTGGGCGCCAGGCGACCCCCATCCAAGTTCTGATTCTGGGTGAATCGATGCATGCTCTGCGCATCGCCGAGCAGCTTTGGGAAGCGGGCTTTATGGTGCCGGCCATTCGTCCTCCTACCGTACCCAAAGGCCAAGCCCGATTGCGCATTACTCTGAGCGCTTTACACGAGCAGGAAGACATTGACCGACTGGTTGATGCTCTGGCAAATTTTATACAGGAATAAATTCTGACACTTTTTTCTTGTATTTTTGCCAAGCCCGCAGACACAATCAGGTTTGATAAAAACATCACTCGACTTGGAGGAAAATCTAAAATGATGGCTGTTCAATTTGTTCTGCTGGTCATAATTGTGGTTTCCGGTCTCATGTTCTACAGCCGTTACCGCGCCGCCCTGACCCCGCCCCCAGCATCCAGCTATAACTACAGTAAGGCTGAACACTTTCTGAATCAGGAAGACATGCAGATGTTGCAGGCTATCGAAGATACCGTAGGGGATGAGTATCGGGTGTTTGCCAAAGTCGATGCGTTGGACATCATGAATGTCAAAGTCACCCAGGATCAGCCCTACCGACAGGCTCTGACCGCCCGGCTTAAAGGCAAGAAGCTGGACTACGTGGTGGTGCGTAAGAGTGATTCCTCTCCGATATGCGCCGTACGTGTGCGCAGCGGTAAGCCTGGCAGTCCGCTGATTCCAGATCGCGATGCGTTTTTAAGCGAGGTCTGCGCAGAAGTGGAACTGCCGCTCGGCTTTATCGATCCCGAACAGGGATCAGCCGCGCGTCTGGCCAAGACCACGGTAGCGGGCATGCTGGAAGGGAAAAAGCCAGCCAAAGCTGCTAAGCCTGCAGAGGCCAAGGAAACGGTGGCTGAGGTAATGCCGCCGCAAGAAGGCTCAAGCCCAGCTTAGTTATTCAGGCACGCAAATCTCGTTGCGCCAGATGGCTAGGGCTGTGCGGTAGATCAAACCAATAATGATTAGGGTGAAGATCACCAGCAGCCCGATAGCCAGCACATGGTGGGCATGTAGACCAGTGTGCTCATAGAGAACCATAGCGGCCAAAGTCATGGCTGCCATGGGGAATGAATAGGCCCACCAAGAAAGAAAAAATTTAATCCGGCTAAATAGCCCTATTTGGGTGAACAAAAGCAGGGTGAAAAAGAAGGCGGCATACACCAATATGCGCGCAAACGCGTCCAAGTGGCCGGTCAGCACCATGTAACTGAGAAAACCCACAGCCGGCGGCGCGATGAGAATAAATAGGGTAGGCACCAGACGCTCGGGCAATGGGTCGTGGAAAATGACCCGATAAAAAATAATCCCCAAAAGCACGATCCAGAAAATCAGGCCAATGCTGAAATAAAACCAAGAGATTTCCACAAAACCGTGGAATACCCCACCTATGGGTACAATGATATTGCCCACTACAGGGATAAACCAAGCGGGGTTCATGTGCTGGATTTGAAAGCTGGTGTGATTGATCCAAATCGACATCACATACAGCAAAAAGACCAACTGCAGAGCGCTGCCAACAACCCAAAATCCCAAAGAGATGCCGGGCGCCAAGTGCATCAAGGCAATTGAGATCAAGATTAGGGTGATGGAGAACGTGGCGAAAAAGTTACGTTTCACCGGATGGTTGAGCTCGGCCAAAACCGCGTCGCGATGGCGCAGGAATTTTAGGATATAAAGCGTTGTGACCGCCAAGAAGGCAAGGCCAGCAAATGCCAAAATCCCCAAGCCAATGATATGGGGCACGGCGACAATACTGTCGGCGCGCAGCCAAACAATGGCAAAACCCAAAAGGCCCATGAGCATGGCGTAAAAGGCGATGGGAAAGTGCGCAAGACGCGCAGGCATGGTTTCAGTCATAAGGATTTAACACGATAGAGAGTGAAGGCGCGCTACTCTAGCGCATCCGCTGCATCGAGGAAACGCGCCGCCCAAGCAGAAAGAATGCCCGCCACGTAATTGGCGTCTTCGGAGCGGGTTAGCATGTGGTCTACATGATCCAACGAAATAAAACTTTTGGGATGACGCGCGGCTCGGTAGATCATTGCCGCATGGTCAATCGACACCACATCGTCCTGAGGGGAATGGAAGATCATGAGCGGACGATTGAGCTGGGCAACTTTCCCCAGAATATCATGCTGGCCCAAGTCTTCGATGAAATGATTTTGAATACTGAGGTCACGTCCCTGAAGAGAAATCTTAGCCTCTCCATGGCGGCGTATGGTGTCCAAGTGGGTATCGAACAAATGCGTTACATGCTTAGCATTACTGGGAGCGTTAATAGTGGCTACTGCTCGCACTTCGGGAATATCGCCAGCAACAGCTAGCACTGCGGCCCCGCCTAAGCTATGCCCCACCAACAACTGTGGCGCCGCATACTCGCGGCGCATAAACTCGGCCGCACAGCGCAGGTCTGCTAAATTCGAGCCAAAATTGGTTTCGCCGAAATCGCCGCCGCTGTCGCCAAGCCCCGTGAAGTCAAAGCGCAGCAGCGCCATCCCGTGTTTACGCAGCGCGGAACTGAGACGGGCGGCAGCGAGAATATCCTTAGAGCAGCTAAAACAATGCGCATAAAGCGCATAGGCACGGGGTTTGCCCTCCGGTAAATCTAGCCGTGCTGCTAAAACATGGCCAAGGCTTCCCTCAAACTGGAGTCGCTGGGTTCCCGCTGGCATGGTCAATAAGCAGCGTCGAAGCGAAACGTTTGATCAATGCCCTGCGCGAGTTCTTGGGTGTTGCGTGGATAAAAAAGGAATAGGCGCTCGCCGGTTTCAGAAAACAATAACACGGCGCCATCGCCCACATTATTGCGTTCTGCAACAGCGCGTCCTTGAGGTTCGCCTAGGTTGGCAATCAGAAAGTGCATGTGCGGTTCATAACGGTCTCGCACTTCATTCATCATTTCGATAACCGCTTGCCCCGACAAAAAGGCAAGATCATAAGTGAGCACGAGAGCAGGGCGCCCGTCGCCAATACGACTCATATCAGTGGGATAAGAACCCGAAGGCAACTGGCTCCAAATAAATAGGCCCGCGCTAATAATGATCAGCGGGGTAATTAGCAGGCGCGCCCAGCGCGGCATACCATTTTTGCCAGGATTGTTTTCAGTCATAAGCCTACTCTGGGGTTTGTCGTTGGTGCAGGGGTATAATTCATGGTAACCGAAGGTGTCGCAGCCCGCATCACCCAGCCTGGTTTAAGGGGTCAATCACATGAAATTAAAGAGCATTCTTTACGCAACGGATTTGTCCTCGGGTGCGGATAATGCAGGTCGTCGCTCTTTACAGTTACAGGCTGAGCATGGTGCCACTCTGAGGGTTTTAAGCGTTCTGAGCGGTGGCTTCGGAGTTGAAGCGCGTGGTCGCGCCCCTGGAGCGGACAGCGATACGGCCTTGGCGGCGCAAATAGACGATCAGACGCAATCAATGCGTGAGCGGTTGATGGCTCTGGGCACGGTGGATGATGGACGCACGGAATACGTGTGTGAACAGGGTCAGGGCTATCGCAAGATCCTCGAACACGCCGAGGCTATGAAGGCAGACTTGGTCGTGGTGGGTTCGCATGGACAACGCCGTATTCAGGACGTGCTGCTGGGAACCACCACCCATAACTTGGTGAATCGCACCGAGCGTCCGATTCTGGTGGTGAAAAATGCCGCGGCCAGTGCCTACCAGCGTGCCGTGGTCCCGGTCGATTTTTCGGCGCTCTCTTCCGCGGCTTTGCGCTGGGCCAACGCCTTGGCTACTCAAAGCCCTTTGCTCGCGATTCACGCTTTTGATATGAGTGCTTTGGATGAAGTACTGCGCAATCGTCTGCAAGCCAGCGAACTCAAGCGCATCGAGAAAGATGTCCAGGCGGACCGGCAGTTAGAGTTAGAGCGCTTTTTGGATGCCAGTAAACTGGGTGAGGGGCGTTATGAGGCTAAGCTGGTCTTGGGTCAGGCTCATGACATGATCGCCAAGACGGTGGTTGAGACCAAAGCCGATTTGGTGGTCATGGGTACTCATGGGCGAGGCCGAATTAAGGATGTACTGCTCGGTGGTGTTGCCCGCCGCGTGGTTCATCAGATCAAAGAGGCTGATGTGTTACTGGTGCGCAAATAACGCGATATTAAGCGGCCAGATCCCGAAACTGCAGCTCAGCCAGACGGGCATAAAGGCCACCCTGAGCGATGAGCTGATCGTGGCTACCCGTGGCGACGATGCATCCCTGATCCATCACAATGATGCGATCTGCTTGACGCACAGTGGCGAGACGATGCGCAATAATCAGCGTACTGCGGTTTTGCATGAGACGCTCCAAGGCCTCTTGCACCAAACGCTCGCTTTCAGCATCTAAAGCGCTGGTGGCTTCATCCAGCAACAACAGCGCAGGATCGCGCAAAATAGCCCGCGCAATGGCAATGCGCTGGCGCTGGCCGCCTGATAGGCGCACGCCGCGCTCACCCAAATGGCTGTCGAATCCATCGGGCAAGCGGTCCAAAAATTCACTGGCATAAGCCGCCTCGGCAGCGGCCCGGACCGCATCAGCAGAAGCGTTATCCTGACCAAAAGCGATATTTTCCCATGCGCTGGCACCAAAAATCACCGGATCTTGTGGAACCAACGCCATGCGCTGGCGTAACTGAGCCAGATCGGCGCAGCGCAAATCCACGCCATCGAAGCGGATGACGCCCGATTCGGGATCATAAAAACGCAGCAGTAATTGTAATAAAGTTGATTTTCCAGCTCCCGAGGGGCCTACCAGCGCTAGCTTCTCGCCGGGGGCCAGAGTGAGATGAATGCCGTCCAACGCGGGGCTATCCGGGCGTGAGGCATATCGGAAAACCACATTGTCGAACTCGACTTTGCCTGCCGCTGGAACGGGCAAAGCTGCGGCCATCGCTGGTGAGGTAATCGTGGGTTCGGTATCCAAAAGTTCAATCAGACGTTCCGCAGCACCAGCAGCGCGCAACAATTCACCGATGACCTCGCTGAGCGCGCCCACGGCGCCCGCCACCAGCACCGCATAAAAAACAAAGGCCGCCAGCTGCCCATGAGTCATACGGCCCGCGAGCACATCATGACCGCCCACCCACAACACCAAGGCAATTGCGGTAAACACCAAGAGCATGACCAAAGCGCTGAGTAGGGCGCTGACTCGGGTGCGGTTGACCGCAGCCTGAAACGCGCCTTCCACTTGCTGACCATAACGCAGGGTATCGACGGCCTCGCGGCAAAAAGCCTGTACCGTCCGGATGCCATACAGTGTTTCATCGATGTACGCCCCCACATCAGCAACGCGATCCTGACTTTGGCGGGATAAATCGCGTACGCGTCGCCCCAATATCCAAATAGGAATAAACACCAAGGGCACGCCCAACATGACCCAGAATGTGAGTTTAGGACTGGTAATGGCCAACAGGGTCAAGCCACCGCAAAAAAGCAGGAAATTGCGCATAGCAATCGCCAGAGTGGAGCCTACAACCACCTGCACCAAGGAGGTATCAGTAGTGAGCCGGGAAATCACCTCACCCGTTCGCGTCACCTCAAAAAAGCTGGGGTCCAGACGCAGTACCCTCGTGAAGACAGCGCGGCGCACATCGGCCACCACGCGTTCACCAATCCAAGTGACCAGATAAAGCCGTAGCGCAACAGCGACCGCCATCACAGCAATGACCAACAGCAAAAGGCCCAATGCCAAATTCAGAGCGCTGGCATCCCCATCTGCCAAGCCGCGGTCAATCACCAGGCGCAGCACCAAGCCAAAGGCCAAAACGGCGCCAGAGCCGATGACCAGTGCCAACACCGCCAGCATGGCCCGCCCCAGGTGCGGTTTGGCAAAACCCAGTAGCCGCCCCAATACCCTCAGGTTCAGGCTGGTGGGGCGATCACTGATACTGAAATCATGTTCGGCCAATAGGGGATCCAACAAAGATAGAGAGCAGAGGCTACAGTATAGCAGCGCCTGACCCTTGACCCTGGTGGGAGGGCACGCCGATACTCGGGTTTCTGGGGGATGAAGGAGTTGCACATGAGCCTGATCAAGCGTCGTATGTGGTGGTTTTCGGTTCTCCTATTGAGCCTGACCTGCGTGGCTATTGCTAAGGCGGATACCCAGCCCGGTTGGTGGGACAGAGCTTGGTGGTCTGATGGCCAGCTGCCCGTGCCCGATAATTATGGGGTCCAAGTGGAGCGCTTTGAGATATCTACCGATGAGGTGGATGTGCCGGTATTTATGGCCCGCCCCGATGCACAAGGTGATTTTCCCGGGGTGTTATTCGTGCATGGGCGCCGCGGTGTAGATCCTTTGCTACAGGGGCACGTGCGTCGTCTCGCCGCCCGGGGATTTGTGGTTTACGCTCCGGATCTTTATCAGGCGCGATTCATTGAGACGATGCCCATCGAGCATGATTATGTGCTTGAGAGCGATTTGAATGAGGTCTTGAATGCCATCATCGCTGGGCCACGCCACGGTGGAAACAAGCTCTGCGTCTACTCACACACTCGTGGTGGGTATTTAGCCCTGAAACTCGCCGTGACTTTTGAGCGCCAAGCCGATGCCTTGGCCTGCTTCGTGAGCTATTACCCGCACATGCAGGACCCCAATGCACCCGAGCCTATGCAGGTCTATCGTTATGCGTTGGAGGCGGACCAATTGCGCATTCCGAGTATGATTTTTGTCGGTGAAAATGAGCAGTATCAGCGCAAACGCGGCATTGATACGGCGGTAGAAAGCATGCGTGACAAGGGTTTACCCGTGCAGCTGTTCACCTATCCTGGGATCGGTCGAGGTTTCGATTTCCGCGATTTGCCGATACGCACTTTTGCTGATGATCTTGCCACTCGGGATGCCTTGCAGCGCTCATCCCAGTTCATGCACCAGCACCTTAGCCCTTAACCTAAGTCGACGCGATTAGATCAGGCCGCGCTCTGCCAGTGAGACACACTCATCACCGACGATGACATGGTCCAGTACGCTGACATCCACTAAGGCCAGAACATCTTGGATGCGGCGGGTTATTAGCTCATCGGCGCGCGAGGGTTCGGCTACTCCTGAGGGGTGGTTGTGGGCCAGAATCACCGCCGCTGCGTTATGACGCATCACCAAGCGCAGCACCTCGCGCGGGTGGACTCCGGCGCTGTCTATCGTGCCGCGAAACAGTTCCTCAAAAACCAAGACCCGATGGCGTTTATCCAACAATAGGCAGCCAAAAACCTCATAAGGATAATCACGCAGCTGCGCCGCCAGTACTTCGCAGGTTTGTGCTGGGTGGGTGATCTTCTCGCCGCGATCGAGCTTTGCCAGCATGTGGCGACGGTGCATTTCCAGTACAGCTTGCAGTTGGGCGTATTTGGCTGAGCCCAGCCCTTTGTAGCTGCAAAATGATTCTTGAGTGGCCGTCAGCAATGGTCGCAAGCCGCCAAACTGGGTTAGCAATTGCCGAGCCAAATCCACCGCGCTCACGCCTTGCGTGCCAACGCGCAGAAAAATAGCCAGTAACTCCGCATCCGATAACGATGCAGCACCCTTGAGTAATAATTTCTCGCGCGGCCGCAACTCAGCCGGCCATTCATGAATTGCCATGAGGAAACCTCCTTGTTTCCGTGAGTAGTTAGGACATCGGCGGGTAGTCGGTATAGCCTTTGGGACCCGGCGTATAAAAAGTGTCGCGATCAGGCTCGGTCAGCGGCGCATTGTGTCGAAAACGTTCCGGCAAATCAGGGTTACTGATAAAGGCATTGCCAAACACCGCCGCATCGGCGCGCCCCGAGCGAACCATCTCCTCAGCAGATGCTTGTGTGAGATTGCCTCCCGCCAGATAGGCGTCGCCACGGAACAAGGGTCGCAGCAGTTCATGATAGTCGGTGCTGGCTTCAAATTGCGCCACGTGGAGATAGGCCAAACGGTAATCATTAAGTTGTTCGACCAAGTAGCTATAGGTATCTTGGGGCGTATCGTCGGCAATGTCGTTGAATACCATCTCTGGTGCCAGTTTGATGCCGATGTAGTCACCACTACGAACCGAAGCCATGGCATCAGCCAGCTCTAGAATAAACCGAGCACGGTTTTCCAAGCTGCCGCCGTATTCATCATCGCGCAGATTCGAACGGGAGCACAGAAACTGCTCCGGCAGATAACCGGAAGCGGCATGCAGCTCGACGCCATCAAACCCCGCGAATAAGGCGGTCGCCGTCGCGGTTCGGTAGTCCTCGATCACTTCCTCAATCTCGTCAATGGTCATAGCTCGCGGTGTGACAAAGGGTTTGGGCCCAGCGTCGGTGAGTGACTCTCCCCGGGCCGGCACAGCCGAGGCCGACACGGGGGTGGCGCCTCCCGGTAGAAAACTGGGATCAGAAATGCGCCCGGCATGCATTAATTGCATCACGATAACCCCGCCTGCGGCATGCACTGCATCGGTAATTTGCCGCCATGCATCGACTTGTTCATCGGTGCAGATGCCCGGCGTACGCAAATAGCCTTTGCCCATATCGCAGGGATAAACGCCCTCGGTGATAATTAGCCCGGCACTGGCTCGTTGAGCATAGTATTCGGCCATTAACTCGGTCGGCGTGCCGTCATCCGCCGCGCGGCCACGGGTCATTGGTGCCATGACAACTCGGTTCTTGAGGTCCAGGGCTCCGGCGTACAAACGCGAAAAAAGATCCACATCTTTGCTGGGCATGAAAGCTTTTCCCCTGATCCTGATAAGATGGCTAGCTTGAGCTAAGTGTTCGCATTCTAACAGGATTCATTTTTGAGTCATTTGCTGCTTGTTGTTGCAGCGACTGGCTGATCAGTAACGGACCCACCATGACTGAGACGCGAGATTACATCCGCGATGGCGCTGCCATCTACGAACAATCCTTTGCCACCATTCGTGCCGAGGCACAACTGTCTGGGCTGAGCTTCTGGGAGGAGCGCGTGGCGGTACGCATCATCCACGCATGCGGCATGGTGGATGTCACACCGCATCTGGCGTTCTCTCCGGGGGCTGCTGACGCTGGTCGGGCGGCCTTAGTCGCGGGATGCCCTATTCTTTGTGACAGTGAAATGGTGGCCCACGGCATCACGCGCTCGCGTTTGCCGGCTGATAACCCGGTGATTTGCACGCTTAATGATTCGCAGGTGCCCAGCTTAGCTCGCGCACAGGGCAATACCCGCTCGGCGGTGGCATTAGACCTATGGGGTGAGCGGCTGCGGGGAGCTGTGGTTGCCATCGGCAATGCCCCAACGGCTTTGTTCCATTTGCTGGAATTATTGGATGCTGGTGCACCGCCCCCGGCTTTGATTATCGGCATGGCAGTGGGCTTTGTCGGTGCCGCCGAGTCGAAACAAGCTTTGGCCGATGAAAGTGCCCTCGCATCCATCGTCGTGCACGGGCGTCTGGGCGGGAGTGCCATGGCAGTAGCGGCGATTAATGCTTTGGCCTGTGAGCGCGAATAATGGCGATAGGTCGCTTATTGGGAATCGGCTTGGGACCGGGCGATCCGGAACTACTCAGCTTGAAGGCATTGCGCCTGCTGCAAAGCGCGCCGGTGGTCGCTTATTTCGTCAAACCTGGTCGCGAAGGTCAGGCTCGGCGCATTGCAGCGCCACATCTTTTGCCGCGGCAAAAAGAGCTGCGCTTGGAATACCCCTTCACCACTGAAGTATCGCTCAGCGACAGCCGTTATCATGAGCAAATGCACCAATTTTACGATGACAGCGCAGTGCGCATCGCGGCATTGCTTGATGCCGGCCAGGATGTAGCGGTGATTTGTGAGGGGGATCCGTTTTTCTATGGGTCTTACATGTACTTACATGATCGACTGGCTGAGCACTATGATACCGAGGTCGTGCCCGCCGTGACGGGAATGAGCGCCTGCTGGACGGCGGCGAATACACCCATCACCCATGGCGATGATGTGCTCACCGTTCTGCCTGGCACATTGCCCGCTAGTGAGATGCAGGCGCGTATCCCCAGCAGCGATGCCCTGGTTTTCATGAAAGTGGGTCGGCAATTACCGAAAATTCGCGCGGCCCTGCAACAGGCTGGTCGCTTACAGCGCGCCTATCTGGTAGAAGGTGGCAGCATGCCTGAGCAGCGCGTACGGCGTCTGGCCGACGTGCCCGAGGAAGAGATCCCCCCGTATTTCAGCATCGTCCTGGTGCCCGGCAGGCTGGGTCAACGATGAGCGGCGGGCGACTAGACATTATCGGGCTGGGGCCAGGCGCTGCAGATCTGCAGTGTCCGCGCGCCACCCAAGCCCTGCATCAGGCGACGGACTTATTGGGCTATCTGCCCTATGTGCAGCGAGTTCAAGCGCATCCTGAGCAATGTGTGCATGCCTCTGATAACCGCGAGGAAATCCTGCGGGCTCGGCATGCCTTGCAGTTGGCTGCGGACGGCCGCCAAGTCGCTGTGGTCTCGGCCGGCGACGCTGGCGTATTTGGCATGGCAGCGGCGGTCTTTGAAGCCCTAGAACAGGGCGATCTGCAGTGGCGTGAGCTCCCCATCCAAGTGCATCCCGGCATCAGCGCGGTATTGGCTGTGGCCGCCCGGCTGGGTGCGCCACTGGGCAATGATTTTTGTGTGATTTCCTTGTCGGATAATCTCAAGCCCTGGACGGTGATTGAGCACCGCGTAGCCCACGCAGCGCAAGCAGGCCTGGTGATGGCTTTGTACAACCCCATCTCACAATCTCGCCCCTGGCAATTGGGTAGCACTTTTGCCTTGTTGCGACGTCATCTGCCGGCCAGCGTGCCGGTGATTTTCGCCCGTGCCATTAGCCGTGAAGACGAAGCTGTACTTGTGACTTCACTGCAGGATGCCCAGCCAGAGCAGGCGGATATGCGCACCTTAGTGCTGATCGGCACAGCCGAGACCCGCTGCCTTGAGCGCCCCGATGGTGGCGCCTGGGTTTATACGCCGCGCTCTGTGGGTGGCGGCTTGTAAGCGCTCAGCCAGCTCAATGCCGCCGCAGCATCGGCCGCCACGGCGGTCGCAGGGGGCATGGCGGGGCGATTAAGCATCAGCACGGGTAAACCCAGTTCGCGGGCGGCTAAGAGCTTGGCTTGGGTGGCCTGACCCCCCGAATTTTTGCTGACGATTACCTCGATTTTGTGCTTTTTCAGTAGCTCTAGTTCCTCAGCCAGACTGAATGGCCCACGATCATGTAGACAGAGGCTATTGGGCGGCATCTGCTCGGGCGGTTCGATACTGCGCAGCAGGTAAAAATGCTGGGGGGCAGCAACAAACTCGCCCACATGTTGCCGGCCAATGCTTAAAAACACGCGCCTGGATTCGGCTCCTAGGGCTTTGATCAGGCTGACCCAATCATTCATGCAGCGCCAGTCATCAGCGGTTTCGGGTTGCCAAGCAGGACGTTCCACACGCAGCACTGCAATACCCACTGTCGCCGCAGCTTCAACGGCGTGGCGAGACATTTGTGCGGCAAAAGGATGGGTGGCGTCGATAATGAGATCGATATCTTGCTGGCGCAAATAGTCGATCAGGCCAGGAATGCCGCCAAACCCGCCTTGGCGCACCGGCCAGTTGGGAAGCTGCGGCGATTGGGTGCGTCCTGCTAGTGAGTAAACGCCTTGATATTCACTGTTTGGAATCAGGTGCTCGACAATTTGCCGCGCTTCCTGAGTGCCACCCAGTAGCAAAATGCGCACTGGGCCGGGCATTATGAGTGCTTCGCTCGCGCTGGCTTGAGCAAACCGAAGGCAAAGGCAAATTCATGGACCATGAGTCAACACCGCCGGAAACATCCACTCCTTGGCTTAGCATCATAGGCTTGGGTGAGGAAGGCGTCGAGGGTCTGTCCCCAGCAGCTCGGCAATTGCTGGCACAAGCGCATCATGTGTTCGGCGCGCGTCGTCATTTGCAGCTCACCGAATCTTTGATCGGTGATAAGGGGGTCGCCTGGAAATCGCCGCTGAGCGACAGTATGGCTGACTTGATGCAACTGCGCGGTGAAGCTGTGGCGGTTCTGGCATCGGGCGATCCTTTTTTGCATGGCATTGGCAATACTTTGCGCCGCTTTTTGCCTGCTGAGGAAATGCTTTGTGTCCCTACGCTTTCCAGTTTGACGCTGGCCGCTGCCCGACTCAAATGGGAACAAAAACACAGACCGGTGGTTTCCTTGACGCATCGTCCCTTGGAGTGTCTGCGACCGGCTCTACAGCCGGGTCGGGGTTTGTTTGTGTTAAGTGCAGATGCTAGCTCGCCGCGGCTTGTTTGTGAGGCGCTGAGTGAGTGGGGCTTTGGTGACAGCCGAGTTTGGGTGCTGGAGAGTTTGGGTGGTCCGCGCGAACGCATTCGTCAGTGTTTGGCTAAGCGTTTCACTTTTGCAGATGTCGCTGCACTCAATCTCATGGGGCTGGAGGTCAAGGCAGACCCCGGAGCGCGCATCTGGCCCGTAGCCCGTGGTTTGCCGGATGATTGGTTCGAACATGATGGCCAGATTACCAAGCGTGAGATCAGGGCTGTGACCCTATCCAGCCTTCAACCCCAGGCAGGGCAATTGTTATGGGATGTGGGTTGCGGTTCGGGGTCCGTGTCTATTGAGTGGCTCTTGGCGCATAAAGCCAACCAGGCCATCGGTATCGAGGTGGATGTTGATCGGGCAGCGCGGGCGACGCGCAACAGTCTGGCCTTGGGTGTGCCACAGTTTGAGGTGCGCATCGGTCAGGCGCCCGATTTATTGCTGGATCTGCCCACTCCGGATGCCATTTTTATTGGCGGTGGTGCGCGTAATCCTGAATTAATAGAAACTTGCTGGACGGCGCTGCGTGCTGGCGGTCGTCTGGTGGTGAATTGCGTGGCAGTAGAAACCGAATTGGTGGTACAAAATGCTTGGCAAAAGCTGGGTGGGCATCTCAGTCGCCTGTCGGTTGAGCGCTTGGATGCAGTCGGACAAATGCACGCTTTTCGTCCTGGCATGACCGTTTTACAGTGGGTAGTGCAAAAGCCGGAGATGGTTTTATGACCGTACATTTCATCGGCGCTGGCCCGGGCGCGGCTGATTTACTGACTTTGCGAGCCGTGCGCCTATTGGCGGCCTGTCCAGTTTGTCTTTATGCCGGCTCAATTATACCCAAGGAGGTGCTGAGCCATTGCCAACCAGGCGCTCGATTGGTGGATACTGCCCCCTTGGATCTCGATGCCATCGAAGCCGAGTATCAGCGAGCGCATACGTCGGGCGAGGATGTGGCACGCCTGCACTCTGGCGACTTATCGATTTATAGCGCTGTGGCCGAACAAATTCGTCGCTTGGAGCGTCTTGGGATTGCCTGGACCATGACACCGGGTGTGCCCGCATTTGCCGCCGCTGCGGCGGAATTGGGGCGGGAACTGACGCTGCCCGAAGTCAGCCAAAGCCTAGTGATTACGCGCTTGTCGGGACGCGCCTCGAAAATGCCTAAGTCCGAGACTCTAGAGCAGTTTGCTGGTAGTGGTGCCACGCTAGCCATTCATCTGGCGGTCAACCGATTGGAAGAAGTGGTGGCAAAACTTTTGCCCTTTTATGGATCCGACTGCCCAGCCGCGGTCGTCGTTCGCGCCACCTGGCCGCAACAGTTATTGGTGCGCTCCTCCTTAGGACAGCTGGTAGCTGCAAGCAGTGCCCATGAACTGGAGCGAACGGGCCTCATTTTGGTCGGTCCTGCTTTGGGTGGACAGGATTTTCGCGAAAGCGCATTGTATGATCCAGATTATCACCGTCGCTACCGGGTATAATTTCACCAGAAATGAATATTGCCACCAATAATTTGGGCACTTTGGTGCCGGGGCTGCCGATACTCACGCCCGGGGATGTATGGATTGTGGGTGCCGGTCCGGGTGACCCGGGTTTGCTCACAGTGCATGCCCTGTCCGCATTGATGCAGGCCGATGTCTTGGTCCATGATGCCTTGGTGGATCAGCGTGTCCTAAACTTGGCGCGGCCCGGTGCGGCGCGGGTTTTTGTCGGTAAACGGGGCGGCAAACCCTCTACCCCGCAAGACGATATCGTTGTGACGCTAATTGACCAGGCGCGACGCGGCTTTAGGGTGGTGCGTCTCAAGGGGGGAGATCCCTACATCTTCGGGCGTGGTGGCGAGGAAGTGGCCGCATTAAAAGCGGCTGGTATCGGTCACCGAGTGATCCCTGGGCTCACGGCTGGTCTGGCCGGCTTGGGTGCTGTGGGTATTCCCGCCACTCATCGTGGGGTCAATCAGGCGATTTTCCTAGCAACAGGCCATGGGGCCGGCAAACAAATGACTCCAGACGGCATCGATTGGTTGCAGGTGGCCAAGCTGGGGCAGCCAATCGTGTTGTATATGGGCCTGAAAAATCTGCCTCTCATACTCAGTGACCTATTTGCTGGCGGTATGGCGCCTCAGACTCCGGCAGCGGTCATCGCCTCCGCGACCACTGCAGATGAACGAGTATTGATTACCACGGCAGATAAGCTTGAGGAACACATGCAGCAGGAGGATTTTGCTGCGCCGGTGATTATCGTCATCGGCCATATCGTTGCCTGTCGGGCCGAACTGGAGCAGGTAGTGACGCAGGCGGCCAGCGAAGTGGTGGGAATCGGGTAAAGACCGGAGTATTTGGGGATAGTGATGCCTTTTTGCTGGGCCAGAAGCGTTTTTGTAGTCATTGTTGTGGTGCTGGGCACGGCCAGCATGGTGTCCAGTTGTGGTCAAAAAGGTGACCTTTTCCTGCCCAGTGACGCACCGCAGCAGGACTGATACGCCCTCATGGATTATTTCAATTATTCGGGCGGCGTCTTGCATGCTGAGCAAGTCAATCTTGAAGATATTGCTAAGCAACACGGAACCCCTGCCTATGTCTATTCAAGGGCGACGCTAGAGCGCCATTGGAAAGCGTTTGATCAGGCGCTGGCTGCGCGGCCTCATCTCATTTGTTATGCGGTAAAAGCCAATAGTAATTTGGCCGTGCTCAATGTGTTGGCACGCCTCGGTTCGGGCTTTGACATCGTCTCGGTGGGTGAGTTGGAGCGCGTGCTCCTAGCCGGTGGGCAAGCCGACAAAGTGGTGTTTTCCGGTGTCGGCAAGCAGCCCCAAGAAATTCGCCGTGCCTTAGAGGTGGGTATCCGCTGCTTTAATGTTGAATCTGAGCCTGAGCTCAGGCGCATCAATCAAATCGCTGGCGAACTGGGGGTCTTGGCGCCGATCTCCTTGCGAGTCAATCCGGATGTGGATGCGAAGACGCATCCTTATATTTCCACGGGGCTCAAAGAGAACAAGTTTGGTTTGGATGTTGAGACTGCGCTGACGGTATACCGCCAAGCGGCGGATCTGCCGCATGTGCAGGTGGTTGGTATTGATTGTCACATCGGCTCGCAGCTAACCCGCACCGAGCCCTTTGTTGACGCCTTGCGGCGAATGCTGGATTTGGTCGGTTCACTAAATGCGGAGGGTATTCATCTCCAGCATTTGGATCTTGGCGGTGGCCTGGGAATCCGCTATCGCGATGAGAATCCGCCGTTGCCAGAGGACTACGCTCGGGAGATGCTGGCGGAACTGCAAGACTTGGATTACGAGATTTTATTAGAGCCTGGGCGGGCCATTGCCGGTAACGCCGGGGTGCTCTTGACTCGGGTGGAGTACCTGAAACCGACTGCCGATAAGTATTTTGCGGTTGTCGATACGGCCATGAACGATCTGATTCGCCCGGCTCTTTATGATGCTTGGATGGACATTGTGCCCGTGCGGCCGCGTGATGTAGCGCCAGCCACTTGGGATATTGTTGGGCCTGTCTGTGAAACCGGTGATTTTCTTGGTAAATCTCGAGCACTGGCTTTAGAGACGGGTGATTTGCTGGCCATTCGCTCCGCCGGTGCTTATGGTTATGTGATGAGTTCGAATTACAATACGCGTCCGCGTCCACCGGAAATCATGGTCGACGGGGACCGGGCCTATCTCGTTAACCCTCGAGAAAGCCTGGATGCCCTGCTGGCGCGAGAAACCCTTTTGCCCGATTAAGGAGTCCGCGATGCCACGCGAAATCGTTACCACACTCGATGCCCCCCAAGCCATCGGTACCTATTCTCAAGCCATCAAAGTGGGCAGCACTGTCTACCTGTCGGGGCAGATTCCCTTGGTGCCAGACACCATGGAAATGGTGGAAGGCGGCATGGAGATTCAGATCCGACGGGTATTCGACAATCTGGCCGCGGTAGCCAAAGCAGCCGGCGGCGGTCTCGCTGATGTGGCTAAGCTCAACGTGTTTCTGACCGATCTGGCGCATTTTCCTCTGGTCAACCAGGTGATGAGCGAATACTTCCACGAGCCTTACCCCGCGCGCGCCGCCATTGGTGTGGCCAGCCTGCCCAAGGATGCGCAGGTAGAGATGGATGCCATCCTCGTCTTGGAGTGAGGATCGTCTCGACACGCTAAAAGGTGTCGGCCCGAAAATGGCCGTCCGGCTGGAGCGGCTGGGCATCCACAGTGTGACCGATTTGTTGTTCCACTTGCCGATGCGCTACCAGGATCGCACGCGCGTCCGGCCCCTGGGCAGTGTGCGCCCCGGGGAAGAAGTCACCATTGATGCCACAGTTCAGCTCAATGAGGTGATATTAAGGGGTCGGCGCATGCTGGTGGTGCGCGTTGCCGACGGCACCGGCAGCCTGTCGTTGCGCTTTTTTCATTTTTCCCTGGCGCAGCAGAATATGCTCGCGCGCGGGACATTGCTGCGCTGTTTTGGTGAAATCCGCCTTGGGGGACAGGGCTTGGAGATGGTACACCCTGAGTATCGGATTCTGCGGCCCGAAGGTGAGCCGCTGGAATTGAGCCTCACGCCGATCTATCCCACTACCGAGGGTTTGCACCAGCTCGGCTTGAGGCGACTTACTGATCAGGCTTTGCAGCGCGTGGATTCTCTGCCGGATTATCTGCCCCCGCAATTGCTGGCACTGGCGGGACTGCCCGACCTACTCTCGGCCCTGCGCTTTGTGCACCGCCCTCCCCAAGATGCGCCTTTGGATGAACTGCTGCAGGGACAACACCCGGCGCAGCGGCGCCTCGCTTTTGAAGAGTTAGTGGCGCATCACTTGAGCATGGAGAAGCTGCGCCGCCAGACCACCCAACAACCCGCAGCAGCCCTTCGCAGCGCGGGTAAGCTCCTAGATGCGCTGAAAACCCAGTTGCCATTTGCACTGACGGCGGCGCAACAGCGAGTCATTGCCGAGATACTGGAGGACATGGCCAGACCCCAGCCGATGTTGCGTCTGGTGCAAGGTGATGTGGGTTCCGGCAAAACCCTAGTGGCGTTGGCGGCTTGTTTGCAGGCCATCGAGTCAGGTTATCAGGCGGTGGTCATGGCTCCCACTGAATTACTCGCTGAACAGCATTTGCGAAATTTTAAGGCGTGGCTGGAACCCTTGGGTATCCAAACTGCGTGGTTTTCCGGTAAGCAAGGCGTCAAACAACGGCGTGAGGCTCTGGAAGCCATCGAAACGGGTAGTGCGGCGATTGCGATCGGCACGCATGCCTTATTTCAGGAAGAGCTTCAGTTTCGCAATCTGGCTCTGGTTGTGGTCGATGAACAACACCGTTTTGGCGTACATCAGCGCATGGCCCTACGCGACAAGGGACAACGAGATGGTCACTTGCCACATCAGTTGATTATGACCGCCACACCGATCCCAAGAACCTTGGCCATGACCGCATATGCAGACCTAGATTATTCGGTGATCGATGAGTTGCCGCCAGGGCGCCAACCGGTGCAAACCGTAGCGATCAGTGATCAGCGGCGCAATGAGGTGGTGGATCGCATTCATCATGCGATTCGTGAGGGTCGCCAAGCCTATTGGGTTTGTACTCTGATTGAGGAGTCTGATGCTTTGCAGGCGCAGGCAGCAGAGCACACTCATGAAGCATTGCGAACAGCCTTAAGTGATGTTTCCGTGGGTTTAATACATGGCCGCATGAAGCCGCGTGAAAAAGAGGCGGTGATGTCGGCGTTTAAGCAGGGTGATATTCAACTCTTGGTCGCCACAACGGTGATCGAGGTAGGTGTCGATGTGCCCAACGCTTCATTGATGGTGATTGAGAATGCCGAGCGCCTCGGTTTGGCTCAGCTGCATCAGCTTCGTGGGCGTGTGGGGCGAGGTAGCACTCAGAGTTCCTGCGTGCTGATGTATCATCCGCCTTTGTCAGAGACCGCGCAGCACCGCCTCAATGCCATGCGCGCCAGCACCGATGGATTCGAGATTGCGCGAATTGACCTGGAATTGCGGGGTCCCGGGGAAGTTTTGGGGACCCGACAAACGGGTATGATGCAATTTCGCATTGCCGATTTGCTGCGCGATGAGGCCATGATCGACGATGCCAAACAGGTAGCCGCCAGTTTGTTGGAAGATTATCCTGACCGCGTGGAGTTACTGATTGATCGCTGGCTTGGGGATGCTCAGGCCTACGGTAAGGTAGGGTGAATTATGTTTGGATTATTCAAGAAAGCCGCCATGCCCAGTGCTGAGGAGGCCTTGCCGGGCCGTACTGAGCCCATGGCAGTTCCAGAAAAACATGCGGTTTTGCAGACACCCATGACGCCGCCCTATCCCGCGGATATGCGTAAAGCGCTGTTTGGTTTGGGCTGTTTCTGGGGTGCTGAGCGCAAGTTCTGGGAGCTAGACGGGGTGTATGCGACTGCTGTTGGCTATGCCGCTGGTCACACCCCCAATCCGACGTATCGCGAGGTCTGCAGCGGTATGACCGGACACAATGAGGTGGTGTTGGTGGTTTTTGATCCTCAAAAAATCGCTTACACGGAGCTTTTGAGAGTATTTTGGGAGAGCCACGATCCCACACAGGGCATGCGTCAAGGCAATGATGTAGGCACTCAGTACCGATCAGGCATTTATTGCTACGATTCAGAACAAAAAGACCAGGCCGACGCCAGTCTTGAGACTTTTGAACGGGCTTTAACGACAGCAGGGCATGACCCGATCACCACAGAAATCATCAGCGCGCCCGAGTTTTATTTCGCTGAGGACTACCATCAGCAGTATCTGGCCAAAAATCCTGGCGGCTATTGTGGGCTGGGTGGTACCGGCGTGCGCTTTAATCCTCCCAGTTAAGCAAAGCGGTTCTCAAACGCTCAGATAGTGGCTGCTCACCCAGCCAAATGCCCACATATAGGCGCGCGAATTTGTCATCGTTGATGCTGACCAAATACTGATCATTGAACCACAGACTGATGCCTTCGCCGGGACGGTAATCGAGGCGGTAGCGGTCGCCTGGTTCGGTGCTTTGATAGCTTTGGTGCAGTCTTTGGATATGTGTGGAATACCGATCCAAAACTTCTGGACCGTGCTGCCGGGCTAATGCCACATCCGCTGCTTTAACGATGTTATCGGCACTCACGCCAATCAGATATTCGATTTTCAGACTCAGTGGCACATCTTTTTGCAACACCTGCTCAACCCGAGCATCGCTGGGCGCAAACAAAGCGGCATCATAGACGCGCACAAAGCGCATCCAGGTGGCCGTACCACTGCTTTTGAGCACAAGATCTTGGTTTGAGGGAATCATTGATACTGCGCCAAGAGAGCTGCTTAACATCAGCATCAATGCAAGCGGCGCAAACCACACTTTTTTTGCCCGAGTGATCATGGGGTCAGCTCCACAGGGATTCTACCCAGATACGACCATCTCACTTCTTACTGGTTCAATCTGTGCGCTGGAATACCAGCGTGACTTCACCCAAACGGATGCCAAATTTGCTCATGACGGCACGGTTGATCATCACACCATCAGACTGAAGAAACATCCAATCATCAAACTTCACTTTAATCGTGCCGTTGCGATAAGGCAGATCCAAGGTATAGCTGAAATTAAAGGCATTGCCTTCAAGATGCCCTTTGGCAACACCGATGACATCATCAGCACGCCCTTCATAGGTATTCTCATCAATACGCCGCAGACGCCAGATGCGTTTGTCGACCTCGCCATCGCTGTATAAAAAATCTTCATCGAGCACCAATTCATCGCCATCCATATAGCCATGGATGTCTACCGTGAATTGGCGCTGTACCTGGCCACTGCGGTCTTGAAAGATGCCCCAAGCACGGGTCTGGCCAATGAAATAGTCTTCTAGGTTCAATTGCGGCTCACTATGGCGGTAGTTTTCAATGGAAACGCTGCTGCAGGCACTCAAGAACAGCAGAACCAATGGCAAAAGCATAAAGGCAATCAGACGTTTCATAAAGCGCGCTCTCCATCAATGCGTTCTCGCAGTGCCTGTTGCGTGGCCTGATCTAGGCTAAAGCGCCACATCATGCGGGCGGCTGCGAGCTTAAAAGGAATAGGCAATGCCCCATAGAGTAAAGCCAGTGCCCATGGATTGCCATTGGCGTCAGGCGCAGGATCGGTGCTAAAGCCAGTCAGTGCCAATAAGGGGAAAGACAATCCAACCGCCAAAGCCAAGGCCAGTTTGGTGGTCATGCCCCATAGGCCAAAAAACAAACCGGCTCGCTCACCGCCGCCCTGGGCGGTATCCATATCAATGACATCCGCTTGAATGGATGCTGGAAGGGCCATATCAATACCCAAGCTTAGGCCGCTGAGCGCGCAAATCACGAAAAATGGCCAAAAGTCCCCGGGACCCAGAAACGGCGCCCACATAAAAATCAGGCAGGCCCAAAGCATCGATAGACTCCAGACCCGGTGTTTTCCCCATCTTTTCGCCAACGCCAAGCCAATGGGTAAGCCCAAAATGCCGCTGACAAAGTATATGCCCAGCAATACCCCGAACTGATCTGGTGTCTGCAGAACGTAAGTGACGAACAATAAAAACAGCGTGGCCGGTAGACCATTAGCCAAGCCATTCAACAAATAGGCACTGATCAGGCGCGCAAAGTATGGGTTCTCGCGCAGCAAAGACAGCCCTTGAACTACCGGCACGGGTGGCCCGCGACGCTGTGGTTCAGGCACCCACCAAAGGGCGATGAACAAAGCCAAAGGTAAGGCAATGAGCAGCATCCACTGCAAAGCCGAGAGAATCTCACCGGTTTGGTTGCTGGCCAGCCCCAGCGCCAGTGGCAGGCCGGCAGCCACCAGCGTTCCCAGCAGCACAAAGCCCTCGCGGCTCGCGGTGATCTGGCTGCGCCGGTGGTAATCCTCGGACAATTCAGCGCCCCAGGCGCTATATGGCAGAGTAATCAGACTCCAAGCCAGGTAAACCAGCAGGCTCCAAAATAACAGCCAGCCGGCTCCGGCATCTTCGGGCGGCGTGAACAAAGCGCTGATGGAAATCATCAACAAAGGCGCCGCAACCGCCATCATCCATTTGCGGCGATGTTTGATCGGCAGATAATCCGACAGTGCACCAATCAAAGGGTCGGAAATCACATCGGTGGCGCGCGCCAGCAGCAATAGAAAGCCGACAGTAGCCAGCCCTAGGCCGATCTCGGTGCCATAAAAGGTC
The DNA here is from genome assembly GCF_022406875.1 of Ectothiorhodosinus mongolicus. NCBI lineage: Bacteria > Pseudomonadati > Pseudomonadota > Gammaproteobacteria > Chromatiales > Ectothiorhodospiraceae > Ectothiorhodosinus > Ectothiorhodosinus mongolicus. The sequence continues at coordinate 951,030 of NZ_CP023018.1, read as the reverse complement.
GGTAGGTAGATATACAAGGGCAGGCCCAAAGCGGCCAACGGCAGGCCGGGCAGGCCATAAAGCCAAAAATGCCAGGCCCGCTCCTGGGAGGCTGTCTGCATTTATGTCGCAGCTTGCGGTTTTTGCAGTACCAGCTGACACAGATCGATACACCCATCCCGAAAACCGGCTTCGCAATAGGACAGATAGTATCGCCACATTCTCAAAAAGCGCTCATCAAAGCGGTCACGAATAGCCGCGGCATGGGCGTTACAGCGTTCATGCCATTGTGCCAATGTTTGGGCATAGTCTTGTCCAAAACAATCACAGGCGATTTGCGTAAACCCTTTTTCATCGACCAGTTGGCGCAAAACACCCGGTGAGGGCAGCATGCCGCCGGGAAAAATGTACAGCTGAATGAAATCTGCTGACAGTCGGTAGGTCTCAAAATCTTTGTCATTGATGGTGATTATCTGCAAGGCGATGCGGCCACCTGGGCGAATCACTTTGTGCAGCATTTTGAAATAAGTGCCCCAATAGGCCTCACCCACCGCTTCGAACATCTCGATGCTGACTACGTGATCAAACCGTTCGTTCAGATCGCGGTAATCCTGCAGTCGTAAATCCACTCGATCGCTAAGACCTGCCTTGGCCATACGCTCACGGGCCCAAGCCAGTTGTTCGCGCGATAAAGTAATGCCGGTGACGCGCATGCCCTGCTTGGCGGCGTACTCAGCAAAGCCACCCCAGCCGCAGCCAACCTCAAGAATATGGTCGCCGGGCTTGGCATTTAAAGACTCTAGCAAGCGCGCATATTTGTTGGTTTGCGCTTGCTCCAATGGCTCATCTTCATGTTTGAAGAGGGCGCTGGAGTAGGTCATGCTGGGGTCCAGCCATTGCGCATAAAAATCATTACCTAGATCGTAATGCGCTTCGATGTTGCGTCTGCTTCCCTTGCGCGTATTGCTGCGCAGCATGTGTTTTAAGCGCAGCACCCAGCGCACCAGGCCCTTGGCTCCTAGGGTCTCACTCAGCGAATGAAAATTGCGCGCACCCCAAAACAACAGTTCCGTCAGGTTGCCTGAGTCCCAGTCACCATCCATGTAAGCCTCAGCCAGGCCCGTGTCTCCGCGGCGCGCGACTTTTTTCAAAACGCGCATGGGATTGTGCAGGTGGATATGGGCTTCGGGCCCGGGTTCGGCCCCTTCAATCAGATAATTCTGGCCATCGACGCGAAAACGCAGTGTGCCGTAGCGAAAATCCTTGAAATAACGATAAATGGCCAAAGCCAACCATGAGGCTCTGGCCTCTGGCAGCACAATCGCCTGTTCGTGTTCAGCGCTCACTCAAAACACCCCTGAAACGGTGGATCTTCATCAACTGTGTCCCATCATACAAAAACCTTAGCAATTTGCTACGGCTTAAGCAGAATTAATCATTGCGATCGCGTTGTGCCCGCCAGCGCTGATATTGCGGCCAGTCGCGATAAGCCCCGCTTCGCACATAGTCAAGGCGCGCCAAAAAGCTCTGCAAATGATCATCACGGGTTTCGCTAGGCAGATGTCCGTCATGATCAATCAACCAAGTGCTATCCATGCGAAAGGCTTCCGAACCATCCTCTGCAAAAAATACCAGACCCGGACGATGCGTCAAATCCAACGCGGCGGCCAAAGACTGTGCCGAGCCATGTTGCCCGTCGGGCAATACGACCTGACCAAGCGCATCGCTGTTGAGTTCGAGCGTGTAGAAACCCTGAAGTTCAGCTTGCACCTCGGGATGCTGCAAAATCAGCTGACTAAGCCGCCGACACTCCTCGCAATCATCTCGGTTAAACAAGACCACTGCGGGCTTGGGGTTGGCGCGTCGCTGGGCGTTTAGATCGGCTGGCGCCTGCTGAAATTGGGGCACTAAGGCATGGGGGCTAGCCGGACTCGGCCTAGGCGGCTGTTCCAGTGCAGCAAATTCACGCAAAGACATGGATTGCCAAGAGTCTGAGGCCAGAAAGTCGAGGATTAAATGCATGCGCTCGGGATCGGCAAAACCCACATGACGCAGCATGCGCTCACCTTGTTGATTGATGAATAACAGGGTTGGAGTGAATGTGGCGCGTTCTCGCTCTGACAGTTCTCGGGCGCGAATCAGCTCACCCGATAAATCGGTGATATCGACATCACTAAACACATCGATGGCCATGACATCAAATTGCGCCGCAAAGCGCTCTACCACGGTCTCATCTTGAAAGGTACGCCGCGCCATAGCGACACAATGCAGGCAGGTTTCGGCACTAAAAAACAAAGCAATGCCCTGTTTGCCGCGATCACCCGCTGCCTCTAGATCTCCGCGCAGATCGTAAAAGCCCTGCACAAACCATTCGGGGTATTCGATACGCTCGCGTGCTTCTGCCGGAGTCATTGCCACCAAAAACAAAGTGGCCAATAAGCACACACCCCAGCCGCTGAGCGTTTTTGTCATCGGCGTTAATATGCTGTTCATAAATAGGGCTCCAGCATCCCATGAATATCGACCGATGCTCGCAGTTTACGACAAAGCATAAAAGTGCCCATGAATTTGCGATGCAAAAACAAGGTGCCGGGAACTGGGGTGCGGCGAAAACGATTGTCCATGAATAATTCTCGGCCGCGATAGTAGACGCGCTCGAACAGATCAGATTGGCCGAAGTCATAGGCTCCGGATTGTCTGACCGGCTCCCCTGAGAGTCGCAGCAAATCGATCATCTCGTTGGCATCCTCGCGTGGCGTGTGCGCATCGATATAGCCCAGCGCTTCACAGCCCTCGCGAATACCCGCTCGGTCATCGGCCCGCGCCGCACGCGCGAGCTGGCGATAGCATTCCACCCACTGCGCTTCAACACTTTGCGCAGCGCCGAAATCCAGCAGGCTGAGCCGCCGAGTCGGCCGGTCATACAGATAATTGGCAAAATTGGGATCGGTCTGTACCAAGCCGAATTCAAAGAGCTCACGAAAACTCAGTTCCACCAGCAGCTGCGCGATCAAATCCCGATGCTGACGCTCAGCGCCCTGTTGCATGACGCGCTCGACTGACTCCCCCTGCAAAAAATCCATCGCCAAAATTTCCGGGGTGGTCAGATCTTCATGGGGGCGCGGTACGCGTAGATGCTCATGCGTACCAACTCGATCCGCGTAGCGCCGCATGGCATCAGCTTCTGCCCCATAGTCGGTCTCACGATGCAGCATCAGGCGAGCCTCTTCAAGCATCGGTGCAATATCCAAGTCGCGCGGCAGCAGTGGAAAGGTGGTCAATAAAAAACGTAGGTTGCGGATATCGCTATCGATACTGCGGCGCACGCCGGGAAACTGGATTTTCAGTGCCAGTTCCCGCCCATCAGCAGTTTTCACTCGATGCACTTGGCCAATCGAGGCTGCGGCAATGGGCTGGAGTTGCATCTGCACAAAACCGCTTTCCCAGCCTTTTCCATAGGCATTCTTCAATGTGGCAGCCAACTGGCCCAGCGGCATGGGCTCGGCATCATGACGCAAAGTGCCCAGTATTTCCGCGATCTCTGGACTCAGCAGATCACTGCCATCCATGGACATCAACTGGCCCATCTTCATCACTGCGCCGCGCATCTGCGCCAGTCTTTCGGTAAAGCGGCGCATTTGTGCCGGTGCTAGTTCGATTGGACCGCGCTGACTGGGTTGGCGGCGACTGATTTCCATTAAGCCTTTGGTGCCAAGGCCTGCTGCCAACGAACCGGTGGCCATGCCCAGGTGCCAGAGCCGGCTCAGGCGCGAGCTAGGAACAGCCTTGCCACGTGGCGAGGCGGGCGGTTTGCTGGGGGCTGACATGCCCCCATCTTAGCCTGAATCAAGCTCCGGGCACGATGTTTAGGCGTCGGCCCAAATGCATGACAGCGGTGATCAGTATTAAGCAGGCCACCAAAACAGGGGCAAAAGCTTGGTCGAAATACAGGGCCGTGAACCACGCAAGCACATAGCTGAAGACTGCAATCACCAACGATGTCAGCACAAAGCCGCGGGCGTGGCGGGCGATGGGCGTCGCCGCCCAAGCCGGTAACAGTAATAACGCGAGTGAGGCAGGTAGGCCCATGGTGACCGTCCCCAAGACAATCACACACGTCCACCAGCTGGCCTCAAGAAGCAGCGCACTCAGACTCAGGCGAGTTCCTTTGCCAAGATCAGGCCCAGCCTGAGTGAGCAACCATTGTCGCAACAGCCGCGGGAAGAGAATCGCACTAGCGACTAGTACTAAGAGCGCCACTAGGCTCAAATCACGCGTCACAAAATACAATTGGCCCTCGGCCCAGCGCGCTGCCGCCAGCTCAGCTTGACCAAAGTTACCGGCCAGTAACATCACGCCCGCGATACCCCCCAGAAACAGCAGCATGGGCCAACGCTGCGCATCATTTTTCCAATGCAAAAAAGCAATCGCCAAGGCGGCGGTTCCTAGCGCCACAGGCAGTATCGGTAGGGCCAGGGTGCTGGCAAACACGCCGCCCAGCGCCGACCATTGACTCACCGCCAGTGCTTGCCAAATGGAACCCCGCAGAAACAACCCGGCACTGGCCAGCCCCAGCACCGCTGCCATGCCTAAGCCAGTGGCAAATGCCATCCACCACATGCTCACGATTGATCCACCAAAGCACTGACCGAGGTGATGGGAAATCCCACGGCGGCGGCAAAATCAGCGTCATGTGTGGACATCAACACCACTTTACCCGCCGAGCACTGCTGAATAAGCTCGATGCTGGCATCGCGCACCTCAGTATCGAGATGGTTGGCAGGTTCATCCAGCAGCAATAGGGGCACCGGCAGATTCAACACCGATGCCAAGCGCAAAAACTGCCACTGGCCGCCGCTTAATTGATCCAGCCGACGGCCCCTCAGGCGATCTAACAGGGGATGACTAAAGGGGTCAGACCCCATCAATACCAGCCAGTCTTCGCTGGATAGCGGCCAAGGTCGGGGTCGTGCATGCTCTTGTGCCAAAAATCCAAACTTCAGATCCGCAGCATGGATGAGTTGACCTTGGAGTAAGGACAGTTTGCCGGCCAAGGTTTGTAGCAGCAGCGACTTGCCGCTGCCGTTGGGCGACATCAAGCTCAAGCAGTCGCCCCGTTGTAAGCTCAGTGTCACTGGCCCGAATACGGCTTTGGAAAACCCAAATACCCCCTGCTGCACTTGCAGCAAGGGGCTCGGCGACACGTTACTTGAGCGCATCGACCCAATGTTGCATCAGATCCAGATAATCCTCCAGCCGTGCATCAGCCGGGGGCTCCATGCGCACGGACTTTGCCTCCCAACCCAGCTCTTGCTGCAAGAATCGGGCGCCGCGTGCGGGCTGATACTCGGCATGGATGACCACCCCGGGGCGCAGTTCAGCCAGTTCGGTCACCAAAGTGCGCAAATGCCGCGCCGAGGGTGGAATGCCGGGCAGCGGCTCCAAATGACCAACCAAGGCCACCGGCAGCCATTCCTCCAGGTAGTCTAGATCTTCGTGATAGGTCATTAACAAGCGTCCCACACTGACCTGCTCGCGAAGTTCTGCCGCATGGCTGCGAATGCGCATGGCTATTTGTTCGGCGCGGGCCATGAAGGCGGACTCTTGTTGGGGGGCGAGCGTGCCCATATGCGCTGCCAAAGGCATAGCCACAGCGGCAATGCGCAGCGGGTCCACGTGAAAATGAGGATTGCCCTCGGCATGGACATGACCCAGATTGGGGCCATCCATGGTGATGGAACGGCGCAGTTGCAGATGGGAAGAGGCCTTAAAATGTCCCTCGCGGCCGTTGAGGATGCGCGGGTTCCCAGCGCTGGTTTGCACCACCGGTAACCAGCCCTCTTCTAGATCGGCACCCATTTCCACCAGCAGGTCGGCACGCCTAAGCGCTGCCATGAAGCTGGGGCGTGCATCCAGATAGTGGGGGTCACGATCCGGCGGCGCCAGCACACGAACCTGCACCGCATCGCCACCGATTTCTCGGGCCAGCATGCCCAAGGTCGAGGTGGTGGTGACGATTTGCAGTCCTTGCGCTACGACCGTTCCGGGTAACGCCCAGATCAACAGTAGTAAAAAAATGCCCAGCACAAGGCTGGGCAAAGTTTTCGGCAGAAGATGAGTCAATAGTTCACTCCTTGGCTCAGAAGCGATGTGCGCCATGCGCACCCAGAGCCACATTCAGTTGCAACATGAATTCCAAGCCATTGCCGTGGCTGTGGTCGTCATCGGCAAAGTCGATACTGCTGAGCTGCGCCCTCAGGAACACCGGCTCCATGGGGCGGAAAGTCAGCTGAGCACTGTAGCGGTAGGATGTATCTTCAGTTTTACCGTCTCCTCGACCGACTTTATTGGTAAAGCCCAGCGCCTCGGCGCGCAAGCCAGCTTCCCAACGAGGAGCGATGCCATAAACCCCTTGGATGTAGAGTCCATCTTGTTTGTTGGTGAAACTTTGAACATTGGACACCGCACTCCCCTCGAATGCCACATCGCGACGGTCCACATCCTGCGCACGATAAAAATACTCACCTTGCAAACGCCAATCGCCATGGCCATAGCTGCGGCCAGCATCGTGCTTGAATACGCCGTCAACGCCAGCAAACCAAGCCGTGCCATCCCAGTCCTCATTGCGCAACGAATGCTCACGGGTATTTTGATAACTGCGAGCATAGCCGCCGGAAAGTCCGAATTGAGCGGCGTTGGCATCGCCCAAATCAGGGGCAAATTTCACGAAGCCCGTAACCAGGCGGGGGCCGCTGACGTCTTTGAGGATGCGTCCATCACCTTGCGAGCCGATGTAGTTGGCCACACCACTGGTTTCGCCCTGCAAGAGCTCAAGGCCAAACAAAGTGTAGGTATCAGTGGGGGCCAACCAAGTGGCCTGAATGCCGGTTTCCTGCAGGCCATGATCGCCAAACAGATACTCGTTCAACAGCGGACGATCCACGAAGTCCCAATCATGTCCGTGCTGGCTGTTGATGTAGCCAATGCCCGAGAGGAACTTACCCGCTTTCAGCTGCAAGCCATTGGGTAGTCCTAAGGTCTGCAGATAAGCTTCCTCGACTTCCACTTCTTTATCGTTAAAGCCGAGCATCAGGACGCCTTTTAGGGCGCCGCCGAGGGTGCCTTCGATAGAGATTTCCGAGTGCCCCATGTTGAAGCCTTCATCAAAACCATGGCTGTGACCGTGGCCGTGATCATGGCTATGGCCATGATGGTGATGCCCGCTACTGAAGCCTGCCGGGGATTCATTGCCTGTGCTTAAGGTGTTGAAGTACACCGCATCGATGATCAGTGAAATATCCAAATCCAGCTCGTTAGCGGTACTGACCTGCGCGCCGGCAAATACCAGCCCCACCGCGCCTGCCAGTGGCGCGAGTTTGAATGAACGCTTTTTCTGCATGAGTAATCCCCAAGGTTGAATTCGAATTAAATGTTATAACATAACTTTCAAGTAGCAGGTCAATAGGTATCGATTACAAGACCGCAAGCGGGTTGTGCGAAAATCCCTAGGCGATTGCTCACGCCAAAGGGTTGACTTGGAATTCAGCGTTTTTCATCTGGGGTTAGTGATGCTCGGCGGCGCGCTCGGCGGTGTCGCCCGTGTGCTACTCAATGAAACCGTCACGAGACTCTTAGGAAGCAACTTTCCTTGGGGCACTTTGGTGGTCAACGTCACTGGCGCCCTGCTTATCGGCGCCTTGGCAGCGATAGCGATGGTGGGTGACACGCTGCTGCCTTCGACAGCTTGGGCCTTTTTCGCGATAGGGGTCTTGGGCAGTTACACCACGGTATCGTCCTTCAGTCTCCAGACCCTAACTTTGTTACAAAAAGGGGCTCGGGCCGCTGCGTTGGCCAATGTGCTTTTATCCGTTTGCTTGTGTGTCGGCGCCGCGGCATTAGGGTTTGCTGTGGTTGCACTGCTCTTCTCTGGGACAACGGCATGAGCACGCGGTGGCAGATTCTCACCGCGGTGGCCCTAGGCAGTGCTTTGGGTGCAGGTTTGCGCTATGTGCTGGTAATTGTGCTGTTGAGTAGTGGTCTGCCGGGTGCTATCTGGGGAACCTTGCTTGCCAACGTCTTAGGCTCCGGCTTGATTGGCTGGTATGCTGGTCGCCTGCAACATCCGCTGCATGCATTCCAACATTCAACGGCAACTCAGCAGTTTGTGATGGCTGGGTTTTGCGGCGGATTAACAACATTTTCGTTTTTCAGTTTGGAGTTGCTTAGCTTTTTGCTTGAGCAACAGTATGGTTTTGCCGGCTTATATCTCGCTACATCCCTGACGGTATGGGTTGTAGCGGCGCATATCGGTTTTCGAAGGGGCTGTAAGTAATATGGGTTTTCTGAGTTTGTATCGCCCCGCGCGTATTCGTCGCGAGTGGTTTTCTAATGTCCGGGGAGATCTGCTTGCAGGGCTGGTAGTGGCGCTGGCGCTGATCCCTGAGGCGATTGCTTTTTCCATTATTGCCGGGGTTGATCCCAAGGTGGGGCTCTACGCCTCGTTTTGTATCGCCGTTGTGATCGCCTTTACTGGTGGTCGCCCGGGCATGATTTCTGCCGCGACCGCCGCCATGGCGCTGTTGATGATCACTCTGGTGAAGGAACATGGGCTGGAGTATCTGCTGGCTGCGACTTTATTGACGGGCGTGCTGCAGATTCTCGCCGGCTACCTGCGCCTGGGACGGGTGCTGCGCTTTATCTCTAACTCAGTGATGACCGGTTTTGTGAACGCCCTGGCCATTCTGATTTTCTTGGCGCAATTGCCGGAGCTAATTGATGTCACTTGGCACGTTTATGCGCTGACGGCTCTGGGGTTGGGGATCATTTATTTGTTTCCGTATTTGACCCGCTCCCTACCCTCTCCATTGGTGACCATTGTGGTGCTCACCCTGATTGCTTGGGCGCTTCAGCTGGATATTCGCACCGTGGGGGATATGGGTGAGTTGCCCGATACGCTGCCCGTGTTTTTATGGCCGGATGTGCCACTAAATTGGGAAACCCTGTGGATTATTTTTCCCTATTCACTGGCGCTGGCAGTCGTGGGATTGTTGGAGTCGTTGCTCACCCAAAGTATCGTCGATGATCTGACGGATACACAGACCGATCGTAATCAGGAGTGCAAAGGTCAGGGGCTCTCCAATATTGTCGCGGGTAGCTTTGGTGGAATGGCCGGTTGCGCCATGATTGGTCAGTCGGTGATTAATATTAAATCCGGAGGGCGGGGGCGCTTATCAACATTCACCGCTGGGGTGGTTTTGTTAATCATGGTGGTGTTTTTGACGCCATTACTCAGCATGATCCCGATGGCGGCATTGGTCGCTGTCATGATTATGGTCTCCATCGGCACCTTCAATTGGTCGTCGATCAAGAACATGAAGCGTCATCCCTTGAGCACCAATATCGTCATGCTCAGCACCGTCGGAGTCACCGTGTTCACCCACAACTTGGCTCTGGGTGTCCTGACGGGCGTTTTGCTGGCGGCGCTGTTTTTTGCCAACAAGGTCAGCCAATTCATGTTTGTGGGCGCCGACACGGACGAATTGCCGGATGAAAAAACCTTGCACCGCACCTATCGCGTCCATGGTCAGGTATTTTTCGCCTCCGTCGAGAAATTCATGGCTGCGTTTGATTACCGTGAGGATCTCGACAAGGTCACCATTGACCTGTCGCGCGCGCACTTCTGGGACATCAGCTCAGTGGCTGCGCTGGATAAAGTGGTCGTCAACTTCCGTCGTGAGGGGACCGAGGTGGAAATCATCGGCATGAACCAGGCGACAGCAACCATCGTCGATAAACATGCGGTCCATGACAAACCCGATGCCGTCGATCGGTTGATGGGACATTAAAAGCACCAGTGGGAGGGGATACCATGGAAAAAATCATCGCTTGCATTGACGGTTCTCGATCATCGCATTCGGTATGTGATCATGCCGCATGGGCCTCGCTGCGCCTTCAGGCACCGTTGACACTGCTGCATGTGATCAAGAATGTGCACGCTGAAGCCAAGGCCGATTTCAGCGGCAATATGGTGCTGGGTGGGCGTGAAGCCTTGCTCGAGCAAATGGTGGAAGCTGAGGAGACGCGCGGCAAGCTTTTGCGGGAGCAAGGTCGTGCTGTGCTGGCTGATGCCATTGAACGCGTGCAAGCCAAAGGTATAGCCGAGCCCGGGAGTTTGCTGCGCAATGACCGCGTGGTGCTGGCCATTGGTGATATGCAGGAAGAAGCGCGTTTGATTGTGGTTGGCAAGCAAGGCAAGGATGGTGACATGGTGGAGCAACATGTCGGCAGCCATTTGGAGAGCTTAATTCGCACAATGACACGCCCGGTATTGGTGGCGCCTCTGGCGTTTAACCAACCCGAACGATTTATGATCGCTTATGACGGCAGCGCCGCCGCTCAAAAAGTGCTGGATAAAGTGGCCACCAGTCCATTGCTCAAAGGTCTTGAGGCGCATGTGCTGATGGTGGCGGAAGACAACGGCGATAATCGCGCCAAATTGGATCATGCACGTAGCGCTCTAGCGGCTCAGGGCTTTGATGTGCAGGTGGCATTGCGTCAAGGCGCCGTCACCGACGTGGTATGCGCCTACCGGCAGGAACAAGACATTCAGCTATTGGCCATGGGTGCGTTCGGACATTCACTATTGCGACGTTGGTTTGTGGGCAGTACGACCACCGACATGATCATGCGCTCTCCTATCCCTTTGTTGATCGTGCGCTAGCGAGTCAACTCAGTGGGCGGCATCCCAATTGTCGCCCACACCCGCTTCCACCAACAGCGGCACCTTGAGTGTGGCGGCGCCACACATGAGTTCGGTGATTCGCGCTTTGGTTTCATTAATCACCTCGCGCTGCACTTCAAACACCAGTTCATCATGCACCTGCATAATCATACGCGCTGGAGCCTGCTCTTGGGTGATCCAAGCATCAACGGCCAGCATGGCGCGCTTAATAATGTCAGCGGCCGTGCCCTGCATCGGGGCATTGATGGCCACGCGTTCGGCTTGTTGGCGGATTTGCCCGTTGCGGGCGTTGATGTCCGGAAGATACAGGCGGCGGCCGAATAAGGTTTCGACATAGCCCTGCTGACGGGCCTGCTCACGGGTGCGGTCCATATAGTCTTTAACGCCCGGATAGCGCTGAAAATAGAGATCGACATATTCTTGCGCTGCGCCGCGTTCAATGCCCAGCTGGCGGGCCAAACCAAAGGCAGACATGCCATAAATCAGCCCAAAGTTGATGGCCTTAGCCGCACGCCGCTGGTCACTGCTGACCTTATCTAAAGATGTGCCAAACACCTCTGAGGCGGTGGCGCGATGGATGTCTTCGCCTTGCGCAAAGGCTTTGAGCAGTCCCGGGTCATCGGACAAATGCGCCATGATGCGCAGCTCGATCTGCGAGTAGTCAGCGGCCAATAGCAGCTGCCCCTCGGGGGCTATAAAGGCTTGGCGAATACGACGGCCGGCTTCGGTTCGGATAGGGATGTTTTGTAGATTGGGATCGGAGGAGGACAGCCGCCCGGTTGAGGCAACGGCTTGGTGATAAGAAGTGTGGACTCGGCCGGTATCTTTGTCGATACGATCAGGCAGCTTGTCCGTGTAGGTGGATTTGAGCTTGGATAGGCCGCGGTGCTCGAGAATCAGTTTCGGCAGGGGATAATCCAGAGCCAGTTGTTCTAATACGTCTTCAGCGGTTGAGGGCTGACCCTTGGGGGTTTTGCGCAGTACCGGCAGTTTTTGTTGCTCAAAGAGGATTTCCTGAATTTGTTTGGGCGAACCGAGGTTAAAGGCAAAGCCGGCCAAGTCATGGGCCTGGCACTCGATCTGCCCCATGCGATCGGCCAGCTCATGGCTTTGGGTGAAGAGCTGCTGCGGATCGACACAGACGCCAAGGCGTTCCATGCGGGAGAGTACCGGCACCAACGGCACCTCCAGCGACTCATAGACTTCAAGCAGCTTGGGGGTGGCCTGCAGCTGTGGCCATAGGTGGTGAAACAGGCGCAGGGTAATATCTGCATCCTCCGCCGCATAAGGCCCAGCCTCTTCCAAACGCACTTCAGAAAAACAGATTTGTTTGCTGCCCTTGCCGGCCACTTCTTCATACTTAGTAGTACGCACGCCTAGGCAACGTTCAGCCAGAGAATCCATGTCATGCCGCCCTGACGTACTGTTCACTACGTACGACATGAGCATGGTGTCATGGGCAATCCCATTTAAGCTGATGCCATGGTTGGCTAAGACATTGCGGTCAAATTTCAGGTGATGACCCACTTTTTTGTGGTCTGAACTCTCCAGCAAAGGCTTGAGTGCTTCGAGCGTGGTCTCGCGATCCAACTGAGTGGGGGCATCGCTATAGTTATGAGCCAGTGGTAGGTAGGCTGCGCGATAAGGTTCAATCGCGAAGGACACGCCCACGACCCTAGCCTGCATGTAATCCAAGCTGTCGGTCTCAGTATCAAAGGCAAACAGCTCCGCTTCTTCTAGCGCTTTGATCCAATGCTGCAAATGAGCTTCATCGAGAATCAGTTCATATTCCGGTTCTGGGTTCGACGATGCTTCAATTTCGGTGATTTCGGCTTCTTTGGGAGCCTCAGTTTGCTCCAGTTCCTTGAGCCAGCTGCGCAGTTCCAAGCGTTTGAGCAGCATCTGCAACGCGTTCTGGTCGACTGTTTTAAGCTGTAATTGCTCGATGGATGCGTCTAAATCCACATCACACTTGATGGTGACCAGTTGCCGCGACAGCGGCAGCTGCTCGAGACTGGCGCGCAGGTTCTCTCCGATCTTGCCACCAATGGCATCGGCATTGGCGATGATGTTATCCAGACTGCCGTATTCCTGTAGCCATTTGACAGCGGTCTTGGGGCCGACCTTGGGCACGCCTGGAATATTGTCTGAGGTGTCACCGATCAAAGTCAGATAATCGATAATGCCTTGGGGTGTGACCCCAAATTTTTCTTCCACGCCAGCGTCATCGAGGACGCTGCCGTTCATGGTGTTCACCAGCGTGACGCCGGGTTCCACCAGCTGCGCGAGGTCTTTGTCGCCGGTTGAGATGACGATCTCCATGCCTTGAGCATGCGCGGTTTTGGTGAGCGTGCCGATGACATCATCTGCTTCGACTCCCGGTATCACCAGCATGGGCAAACCCATCGCCTCAACCAACTCATGCAGGGGCTCGATCTGCGCGCGCAGCTCTTCGGGCATCGGTGGGCGGTGCGCTTTGTATTCGCTGTAAAGCTCGTCGCGAAAGGTTGGTCCTTTGGCATCAAAGACCACGGCCATGTGGGTGGGCTGATAATCACTGATCAAGCGGCGCAGCATATTGGCAACGCCCAATACGGCCCCCGTGGGCTCGCCCCGCGAATTGCTCAGCGGGGGTAAGGCATGAAAGGCCCGGTACAAATACGATGATCCATCAACCAGTACCAAGGGGGCAGTCTTACTCACAGTGCTTCTTCTCCAGTGATTTCGGCTCCTATTGTGTTACAGACCGATCCTCAGGGGAAACGGGTACTTCCGAATGAGGGCGGTGAAGCGCTATGCTGCCCACATGAATGAGCAGCGCCGCACCGAACATCCAGGTTTAAAGCCCGTCGATGACAGCCATCTGGCCCGTGAGAGCTGGAAGATCTTTCAGATTATGGGTGAGTTTGTCGAGGGCTTTCAGCGTCTGGCGCGGATTAAGCCATCGGTGAGTATTTTTGGCTCAGCGCGTATTCCCCCAGAGCATCCCACTTATCAGCTCGCCGAGGAGATCGCTTTGCAGCTCTCCAATGCTGGGTTTGCCGTGGTGAGCGGCGGCGGGCCTGGGATTATGGAGGCGGCAAACAAGGGTGCTTACGCGGGCAAATCACCGTCTGTGGGCTTGAATATTGTCTTGCCTCATGAACAGGTGGCTAATCCTTATCAGGATGTCTCTTTGGGCTTTCGGCACTTCTTTTCGCGCAAGGTGATGTTTGTGAAATACGCATCGGCCTATGTGGTTTTGCCCGGCGGCTTTGGCACCTTAGACGAATTGGCCGAAATTCTGACGCTGGTGCAAACCCAAAAGACCCGGCGCATCCCCATTATTTTGGTGGGGTCCGAGTTTTGGCAGGGCCTGTTGGATTGGTTCGCGCAAACCTTGATTCCAGCTGGCACGATCAGTGAACAGGATTTGGCGCTATACACCCTCGTGGACGACCCCAAAGATGTGATTGATGCTATTTTCGATTTCTATGAGAAAGGCAGTCTGGAGCCGACTCGCGAAGAACTGGAGAGGTTATCAAACCTATGATGAAACCTATATTTGTGATGGCTCTGGCCTTTTTGCTTATCGTATCGCCGCTGGCTTTGGCGCAAGAGCAGGCGGCCCCGCCGCCACCACCAATGCTGGATGATAGTGGCGAAGGCTTGCGTGAGCTGCTCGAGCCAGAAATTACGATCATCGAGCGCGATGGTGAAACCATTCATGAGAAACGCATCAACGGGCAGCTCTACATGATCCGCGTGGTTCCCCAAAGCGGGCCAGCTTATTATCTGGTGGACTTGGACGGTGACGGAGTCATGGATGTACGCGGCCATGAACTCAATCCGCGCCTGCATATCCCTGCTTGGGTTTTATTCAGCTTTTAAAGACTTTCCAAGCCGGCATAGGCCAATACCAGCCATTTGCTGCCAGCATCACTGAACTGCACTTGGACGCGGGCGGCATTGCCGCGACCCTCATAATCGGTGACGATGCCCTCACCGAATTTTTGGTGCCGTACGCGACTGCCCAGTGAGAATCCGAGTGTGGGTTCGGTGTAGGTGGCTGCTGACTCTGTCTGCGCGGCGCTGTAGGGCCGCCGCAGTGAGGCGCGAGGACGCACATCCTCGAGTAATTCTTCAGGCAACTCACCGATGAAGCGCGAGGGGGCATTAAATGTTTCACGTCCATGCAGGCGTCGCGTTTCGGCATAGCACATCACCAGACGCTGCCGTGCTCGGGTAATACCGACATAAGCCAATCGTCGCTCTTCTTCGAGTCGGCCTGGCTCCTCAGCAGACATACGATGTGGGAAAAGGCCCTCTTCCATACCCACCAAAAACACCAGTGGGAATTCCAAGCCTTTGGCGGAATGTAGGGTCATCAGCTGCACGCAGTCTTCCCAAGCATTGGCCTCACCCTCACCCGCTTCAAGCGCGGCATGGCTGAGAAAGGCAGTTAGCGGAGAGGTGGGTTCGTCCGCGGACTCAACAGTCTCGACACGAAATCCGCGAGCGGCGCTGATGAGTTCATCAAGGTTGTCTAGGCGCGCCTGCGCATTTTCGCCTTTTTCTGCGGCATAGTGATCGCGCAGCCCTGAGTGCTGGATGGCGTGATCCGCTTGTTCATGCAGAGGCAGCGTCAAGCAGGTTTGTGACATTTGCTCAATTAACTGCAAAAAACTTTGCAGCGCATTGCCGGCCCGCGCGGTTAAGCCGCCTTGGCTTAATAAAGTCTTGGCAGCTGACCACAAAGAGCAATCGGCCTGGCGTGCATGGTCACGCAGCAAGGCAACGGTGCGCTCACCCAAGCCGCGACTGGGCTGATTGACGACGCGCTCAAAAGCGGTGTCATCGTCTTTAGAGGCGAGCAATCGTAAGTACGCGAGCGCGTCTTTGATTTCAGCGCGTTCGAAAAAGCGCAGCCCGCCATACACCCGATAGGGGATTTGTTGACCAATCAGGGTTTCTTCAAAAACGCGTGATTGCGCGTTGGACCGATAGAGGATCGCGACTTCACTAAAGCGCCCGCCTTGATGGTGCCAAGTATTGAGTTGTTCAGTGACGAAGCGGGCTTCATCGTATTCGTTAAACGCGCCATAGAGAGTGATGGGCTCTCCTGCTTTACCCGCGGTCCATAGTTCTTTACCCAGCCTGGAGTCGTTGTGGCGGATTAAGGCGTTGGCTGCCGAGAGAATGTTCTGAGTCGAGCGGTAGTTCTGCTCAAGCCGGACCGTCTGTGCGCCCGGGAAATCTCGGGTGAACTGACGGATGTGTTCGACACGTGCGCCGCGCCAGCCATAGATGGACTGGTCATCATCACCCACCGCAAATACGGGAGTTTTCGCCCCAGCCAAGAGCCTCAGCCACGCATATTGAATGGCATTACTGTCCTGAAACTCATCCACCAGAATATGGCGAAAGCGTTCACGGTAGTGCTCAAGCAAGGCCGGAGTATCGCGCAATAGTTCAAGGCTGCGCAGCATCAGCTCAGCAAAATCAACTACTCCGGCACGTCGACAAGCAGCCTCATAGGCCGAATAGATGCGGATCATCTGACGACTGACGGGGTCCCCGCTATCCTGCATATGGGTTGAGCGAATTCCCTCATCCTTGCGGCCATTGATGAACCATTGAATCTGTCTGGGTGGCCAGCGTGCTTCGTCCAAATCCAAAGACTTCAGCACACGCTTGACGAGGCGCAACTGGTCCTCGCTATCAAGGATTTGAAAGGCCTCAGGCAGGCCAGCTTCGCGCCAATGCATGCGCAACAAGCGATGTGATAAGCCATGGAATGTGCCTACCCACAGACCTTGGGGTGGCAGCGCTAACAGGTTTTCTAAGCGACCACGCATTTCATGAGCCGCTTTGTTGGTAAAGGTCACCGCCAAAACACTGTGCGGTGACAAGCCCTCGACTTCAACCAGCCAGGCGATGCGGTGCACCAGAACACGAGTTTTTCCGCTGCCTGCCCCTGCCAAAACCAAAACTGGACTGCAGGGACTGGCAACAGCTTCCCGCTGAGCCTCATTAAGCCCATCCAAAATTGCAGACACGTCCATGCGCGGCAGTGTAGCAAAACCCATGCGGAAAATTTGCCCCGAACCTGAGCATGGGCACTTGCGAGTCATGTTATTAAGGCGGAAACTTATATGACTATAATAGATTGTAATTTGGCTCCTCCGCAGCCATCAGGCAGGTAGCACAGTCACCATGAGCAAAAGTCTGCAAGCCCGCGATATGTTGTCCCAATGGGAAGATTCATATTTGGATGCGGGTAACGCCGCCTATCTCGATTACCTTTTTGAAACCTATCAGGAAAAGCCCGAGGCTGTGCCCGAGCTATGGCGCCAGCATTTTGATGCGCTCACTGGCGGCCAGGCAAACGGCGCCGCCATCCACGGACGAGTGCGTGAAGAATTCCGACGTATGGCAGAAATGCCGGCGCGTGGACTGCCCATGGGCAGCTTGGAGCACGAACGCAAACAAGTCCGTGTCTTGCAGTACATCAATGCCCATCGTTTTCTCGGTCACTTGCAAGCCAATCTGGATCCGCTGGGGCTTCAAGAACCCCGCGCCCTGCCTGAGTTGACGCTGGAATACCATCATCTTTCTGAGGACGATCTGGGCACGGTGTTCAACACCGGCTCATTAGTGGGGCCCGAGGAGGCCTCGCTGCGCGACATCATGCGCATTCTCATCGGTACCTACTGCAAGACGCTGGGTGCGGAGTACATGCATATCACCGATACCGACGAAAAGCGCTGGTTGCAATCTAAGCTCGAACCACTGCGTGGTGAACCGAATTTTAACTCGGGTCAGAAACGCTACATCCTTGATCGTCTGACGGCTGCAGAGGGTCTTGAGCGCTATTTGCACACCCGCTATGTGGGTCAAAAGCGCTTTTCTCTGGAAGGCGGCGAGAGTCTCATTCCGTTGCTCGATGAGATTGTGTTGCGCGCTGCAGAGCATGGCGTGCGTGAGACCATTATGGGCATGGCGCATCGTGGCCGGCTCAATGTGCTCATCAATGTATTGGGCAAATCACCCTCTGTGCTTTTTGAGGAATTCGAGGGCAAGGGGCGGCGCCACCCCGGCACGGGCGATGTGAAGTACCACATGGGCTTTTCGTCCAATGTCCAGCTGCCCACGGGGCGCATGCATTTGGTGCTCGCATTTAATCCTTCACATTTGGAGATTGTTGGCCCAGTGGTTGAGGGCTCAGTGCGCGCACGGCAGACTCGCTGGGAGGATCCTGATGGTGATCGCGTGCTGCCTTTGGTTATCCACGGCGATGCCGCGTTTGCTGGCCAAGGCGTCGTTATGGAAACCTTGAATATGTCGCAAACCCGGGGATTTTCCACCAAAGGTACGATTCATGTGGTGGTCAATAATCAGATTGGCTTCACCACAAGTACACTGAAAGATGCTCGCTCTACGCCCTATTGCACTGATGTGGCGAAAATGGTGAATGCACCCATTTTGCATGTGAACGGGGATGATCCGGAAATGGTGGTTTATGCGGCGCAGATCGCTTTGGAATACCGCATGAAGTTCAAAAAAGATGTGGTAATCGATTTGGTCTGCTACCGCCGTCATGGCCATAACGAAGCCGATGAGCCCTCAGCTACCCAGCCGCAAATGTATCAAAGTATTAAAGCGTTACCGACGACACGGGCGCGTTACGCCCAGCATCTGGAACAGACAAATATCATCGATGCAGCCGAAGCAGACACCATGGTGGATGCTTTGCGCACTCGCCTAGATAGCGGTGCTGACATCGCGCCCCACCACTTGCTGGGCGAGGACAACAGCCATCGAGTCACCATCAATTGGAAGCCTCATTTAGACAAGGATTGGCGTGAGACTGCGGTGACGCGTGTGGCACCCGAGAAGCTTCGCCAGTATTGGCGTGCTATGGGCGATCTGCCTGAGGGTATGGAGCTGCAACCCCGAGTGGCCAAAATTGTCGATGATCGGCGCAAGATGGCAGCAGGGTCACTACCGCTGGATTGGGGTTTTGCTGAGGTCAGTGCCTATGCCAGCCTGGTTGATGAGGGCTACCCCGTGCGGCTCAGCGGCCAAGATTGTGGACGTGGCACCTTTTTTCATCGACATGCGGTGTTATTCAATCAGCGCGACGGCGAGCGCTGGATTCCGCTGCGCCATGTGCATGAAGATCAGGCAGATTTTCTGGTCATTGATTCACTGCTCTCCGAAGAGGCGGTGTTGGCCTTTGAATATGGCTATGCCACAGCTACTCCAGAAACACTGACCATTTGGGAAGCGCAGTTCGGTGACTTCGCTAATGGTGCGCAAGTGGTCATCGATCAATTCATCAGCTCTGGTGAACAAAAATGGGACCGCCTTTGTGGACTCGTGATGTTGTTGCCCCATGGTTATGAGGGCCAAGGTCCAGAACATTCTTCAGCGCGTCTGGAGCGTTATTTGCAGCTTTGTGCACAGAACAATATGCAAGTTTGCGTGCCCTCAACGCCGGCACAAATGTTCCACCTTTTGCGTCGGCAGATGATTCGCCCCTATCGCAAGCCGCTGATCGTCATGACCCCAAAGAGTCTGTTGCGGCATAAACTGGCGGTGAATGCGCTAGAGGATTTGACGCAGGGCCGATTCTTTAATGTCATGGATGAAATAGATAGTCTTGATGCGGCTAAGGTGAAACGAATTTTGATGTGCAGTGGCAAGGTCTACTACGACCTGCTCGAGCGGCGGCGCGCCGAGGAGAAAAACGATATCGCAATTTTGCGCATCGAACAGCTTTACCCCTTCCCCGAAGAGGAACTATCCGCGGTGCTGGCCCAATATCCCAATGCCAAGGAATTTATTTGGGTACAAGAAGAACCGCTGAATCAAGGTGCTTGGTACTCCAGTCAGCACCATATTCGGCCGCTAATTGGTGAGAAGTACCACTTACAGCACGTGACGCGGCCCGCGTCTGCCTCACCGGCTGTGGGTCACCTAGATGTCCATGCGAAACAGCAGGAAGCGCTCGTTGAGCGTGCATTACGACAAAACTAAAAAGTCAGTGACAAGGATCCCATTACCATGAGCACAGAGGTCAAAATTCCGCAGCTGCCCGAGTCGGTTTCTGACGCGACGATTGTTTCTTGGCATAAGCGCAGCGGTGAAGCCGTTAAGCGCGATGAAATTTTGGTGGATATTGAAACTGACAAGGTGGTTCTGGAGGTGCCCGCGCCGCTAGATGGCGTGTTGGGCAAGATTCTTGAAGATGAGGGTTCTGTGGTTACCGCTGGACAGGTGATTGGTCATATCGAAGAAGGGGGTGCAAGTCCAGTAAAGGCGCCAGCAGCCACATCGCCCGCGGCCGCTGCCAAAGCTGATACTGCCCAAGCTGAGCTCCCGCTGAGCCCCGCTGTTCGTAAAATGGTGGCTGAGCATGACCTAGACGTCAGTCAGATTGAGGGCACAGGCAAAGATGGTCGTTTGCTCAAAGAAGATGTGTTGCGCCATTTAGCGGGTGATACGTCCGTTGAGACCAAACCGGCAACAGAGTCGGCTGTCGAGCCGGCAGTCCCCGCTTCCAGCCCTGCCCCGGCTGCGGCCCCAAGTGCATCAGGACCACCGCCGGTAACCGCCTTAGGACGCACCGAGAAACGCGTGCCCATGACGCGCTTGCGGGCGCGTGTCGCGGAGCGTTTGGTGGAGGCTCAGCAAACCGCGGCGATGCTCACAACATTCAACGAAGTGAACATGAAGCCGGTGATGGAGTTGCGCTCGCAATATAAGGATCGTTTTGAAAAACGCCATGGTGTGCGCCTGGGCTTTATGTCCTTTTTCGTCAAAGCCGCCACCGAGGCGCTTAAGCGCTTTCCCGAAGTGAATGCCTCAATCGATGGCAAGGATATTGTCTATCACGGCTTTTTTGATATCGGCATCGCGGTTTCCGCACCACGCGGCTTGGTGGTCCCCATTTTGCGGGACACCGATAGCCTTAACATGCCCGATATCGAGCGCAAAATCACTGAGTTCGGTGAGCGCGCCACGGCCGGTAGTCTCAGTATGGATGATCTCACCGGCGGCACCTTCACCATTTCCAATGGCGGAGTTTTTGGCTCATTGTTATCTACCCCGATTATTAATCCACCCCAGAGTGCGATATTGGGCATGCATCGCATTCAGGAAAGACCTATGGCAGAAAATGGGCAGGTGGTGATCCGGCCGATGATGTATTTAGCGCTGTCTTATGACCATCGGCTGATCGACGGGCGTGAGGCGGTGCAATTCTTGGTAACCATCAAGGATATGCTGGAAGACCCCACCCGTCTGTTGCTCGAGGTCTAATAAGGGAGGAAGCATCATGGCAAAAGACAAATACGATGTGGTGGTTATTGGCGGCGGTCCTGCCGGCTATGTGGCTGCAATCCGCGCAGCCCAACTGGGTCTGGATGCCGCCTGTATCGACCGCTGGCGCGATGGCGAGGGTCAGGCGCGGCTGGGCGGAACCTGCCTGAACGTCGGTTGTATTCCCTCAAAAGCGTTATTGGAATCTTCTGAGCTCTATGAACACACGGGCAAGCACCTGAACTCTCATGGGGTTTTGGTAGGCAAGCTAGAGCTTGATCTGGCGGCAATGATGGCCCGCAAAGATAAATTGGTGGGGCAGCTGACCCAGGGTATTCAGGGATTATTCAAGGCCAACAAAGTCGATTGGTTACAAGGTAGTGGTCAACTGCATCCCGATAAGCAAGTCAAATTCACGACCCATGATGGTAAAGAGTCCATGATTGCTGCCGAAAATGTGATTCTGGCGGCTGGCTCCGTCCCTATCGAATTGGGTTTTGCACCCTTTGATGGCGACTATATTGTCGATTCCACCGGTGCTTTGGAATTCGATAAAGTCCCGAAACGACTGGGCGTGATCGGTGCTGGCGTGATCGGCTTGGAGCTGGGCAGTGTTTGGCGCCGCTTGGGCTCTGAGGTGGTGATGCTCGAAGCGCAAGACCGTTTCCTGACTTTTTGTGATGACCAGGTCGCCAATGAGTCACGCAAGATGTTCAGCAAACAAGGATTGGATATTCGTTTATCAGCGCGCGTCACAGAAGCTAAGGTCGACAAGCGTAAACGCTCGGTGGCAGTGACCTATGAAGATGAACAGGGCAAGCATACGGAGCATTTTGACAAGCTGATTGTCTGTGTGGGGCGGCGCCCGGCCAGTGATGATTTGATCGCCGGCAATGTCGAGCTAGCCACGGAAGAGCGTGGTCTGATCCATGTAAACGATCACTGTGAGACCACCTTGGCGGGTGTTTATGCCATTGGTGACGTAGTACGCGGCCCGATGCTGGCACATAAGGGTTCGGAAGAGGGCGTTATGGTCGCAGAACGCATAGCGGGTATGAACGTCAGCCTGAATTACGATGTGATTCCCAATGTCATCTATACCTTGCCGGAGATCGCCTGGGTGGGTGCCAGTGAACAGGACCTAAAAGCCAAGGGGATCCCCTATGCGATGGGCGTATTTCCTTTTGTGGCCTCAGGGCGAGCCAAGGCGATGGACGACACCAGCGGCTTTGTGAAAATACTCGCACATGCCGAAACTGACCGTATCTTGGGGGCGCATATCATTAGCCCGCGGGCCTCAGAGCTAATTGCCGAGTGTGTGATCGCCATGGAGTTTGGCGCCTCCAGTGAGGATTTGGGTCGTACTGTCTTTGCTCATCCCACCTTGTCCGAGGCGGTTCATGAAGCGGCTTTGGCGACCTTAGGACATCCGCTGCATATTCCGCCGGTGGGCCGTAAAGCTAAGTGACTCAATAGATTGGCCAAATGGCGTTGATCGCTAGCGACGCCAGGCCAGTGCAAAAGCCAGCAGGCTTCCGATGCCCAGCACCCAGCTGGCCCAAGGAAGTCCCATGGCTGACGGCGCTGCTGGAATGAGTGCGGCGACTAATACCGCGGCTAATAGGGCGCTACCACCGGCGATAGCAAGCACCTGTGATTGCCTTCCTTGTGTTTCCTGCTGGCTCTCCGTCGCGGCCTGTACGGCGTAAAGCTGTGTTTCACTGGGTCGCTGCGCTTGATGCCGGAGGGCTTCATAAATGAGTTCTGGCAGATCCGGCGTTTTTTCTAAAATAAAGGGCAAATTGCGCTGTAGGCCTTTGATAAAAGCCCGAGCACCCACCTGCTCATCCATCCAGCGCTGAATAAAAGGGCGGGCCGTTTGCCACAAATCGAGTTCGGGATAGAGGTCACGGCCCATGCCCTCGATGTTGAGCAATGTCTTTTCCAATAAAACCAGTTGCGGTTGAACCTGCATATCAAAGCGCCGCGCCGTTTGAAAAAGCCGGACAAGCACATGGCCAAAAGAGATGTCTTTAAGCGGCTTTTCGAAAATAGGCTCGCACACAGTGCGGATAGCACCTTCTAGCTCCGCCACGCGCACCGTGGGCGGCACCCATCCAGACTGCACATGGAGCTCGGCCACACGGGCGTAATCCCGGTTGAAAAAGGCGTAGAAGTTTTCCGCCAGATAGCGTTGATCAGCGGGTGATAAGGTGCCAACGATGCCAAAATCAACGGCGATATAGCTTGGGTCGGCGGGGTTTGAGGCATTGATGAACACATTGCCGGGATGCATATCGGCATGGAAAAAATTGTGGCGAAATACCTGCGTGAAAAAGGTTTCAACGCCCCGCTCCGCGAGTAGCTTGAGGTCGACCCCGAGACTGCGCAGGGTTTTGATATCGGAGACGGGCACGCCATAAACCCGTTCCATCACCATGACGTCGCGCCGACAAAAATCCCAGTACACCTCGGGTAAGTACAAAAGCGGGGAATTCTCAAAGTTACGGCGGATCTGCGAGGCATTCGCAGCCTCGCGCATCAAGTCCAGTTCATCGAGGATGGTTTGCTCGTACTCGGCGACCACTTCAATCGGGCGTAAGCGTCGCCCCTCAGGCCAGTACCTCTCCGCCAGTTCAGCGATGACGTACATGAGTTCGACATCACGACGAATGGCTTTTTCAATGCCCGGGCGTAACACCTTGACCACTACCTCGCGGCCATCATGCATGCGTGCCGCATGCACTTGAGCAATGGAGGCCGAAGCCATGGGGCTTTCCTCAAAATGCGCAAACAACTCGCCTACAGGGTGGCCTAGAGATTTTTCGATAATGGCCCGCGCCTGTTCATTGGGAAATGGCGGCACGCGATCCTGTAGCTTGGCCATCTCCTCGGCGATATCATCCGGCAGCAAGTCGCGGCGGGTTGAGATCATCTGCCCAAACTTAATGAAGATCGGGCCGAGATCTTCCAAAGCGCGGCGGATGCGTTCGCCATGACCGTAATCGATGTGACGAAACCAATTCCAGGGGGCTAAGTAGCGTACCCAGCGAACCGGACGCAGCAGGCGAATGGCCAGCACCACATCGTCCAGTCCATGACGGATCAAAACCCGGTTAATGGTGACCAGCCGCAGGATCTGGCTGGGATGTAAATGTTTCACGAACCCTTCTCCGCTCCTCGCGCCTCCAGACGTTTCAACCGCGCTTCCAAACGTTCCGCATCATTGCGCAGCGCATCAACAGCATCCAGAAAGCCTTCGACCTCTGGAGGTGAGGGTAGGGTGCGCGATTCCTCTTGCAGGTATTCGGCGATATCCGCTTGCCATGCCTGGTTATTGCGTTGCCACCACTGACGTATCTCAGCTAGGGTTCGGCCGGTTTGGTGAGCAATGATGTCACCGGTGAGGCGCGCCAGAAGCTCCTCCCAGTCGATGTCGACTTGCCGAAGCAAATCATTGAACTGCTTGGCCACTTCTGCGTCCCCGGTGATCACCACCCCCTCTGGCAATTGCGTCCCTGAGGTGCCGGTGGCGAGGTTGATCAGCGCCAAGGGTGTGGCGGCGATGCGGGCATCCGCTTGCCCATCGTAATGCGAGAGTACTTGCATGCTGTCGGCCGCTGGAAGAAAAAACAGTGTTAGGTCGAGTCCGGTGATTTCCACAGCAATGACCGCTTTTTGCATTCTTTCAATGCGTGCCTGGCTATCGGCGTCTAAGCCCAAAAAGCGATTGATGGCTTCTTCGATGAGCTGCGTGATGGAGCTGGGGATGATCATGGGCGATCCACTTAGAGTTTATAGCCACGATGCAGCGCGACGATGCCACCGGTAAGATTGAAATAATCACAACGCTCAAACCCTGTTGTTTCCATCATACCTTTTAGCGTCTCTTGGTCGGGGTGCATGCGAATGCTTTCAGCCAGGTAGCGATAACTCTCGGCATCATTAGCCACCATGCGCCCCATAAACGGGAGCGCCTTGAAGCTGTAAAAATCATAGAGCTTTTGAAAACCCGCAGAGGTCGGGTGAGAGAATTCCAATACCAACAATTTGCCGCCGGGTTTGAGTACCCGCAGCATGGAGGCTAACGCCGCATTCTTATCCGTCACATTGCGCAGCCCAAAAGCAATCGTGATCAGATCGAAATGATTATCGGGGTAAGGCAGGCGCTCGGCATTGCCCTGCACATAACGGATATTGCCAATCAGACCCTCATCAATGAGTCGCGAGCGGCCGACCTGCAGCATGGAGGCATTGATATCGCACAGCACGACTTCGCCAGTGTCGCCCACAATACGTGCAAAACGCGCAGCGAGATCACCGGTGCCGCCTGCCAGATCCAGTATCCGCCAGCCAGGCCGAGCCGCTGCAGTTTCCACGGTAAAGCGCTTCCACATGCGGTGAATGCCCAAAGACATCAAATCATTCATCAGGTCATAGCGTTGCGCCACCGAGTGAAATACCTCGCCAACCCGCTTAACCTTTTCGTCGACTGGGACTTGTTCATAGCCAAAGTCGGTTGTTTTCTTGCTGCTCATGCGCCTCCCCTAAGCTTTGCGCTGGTGGCCAGCGGCGGCCAGCCGTTGCAAATAGTTCTCCCACAGCTCTGCCTGATTGCAGCCCAGATGAAACAGGTAATTCCAGTCATAGATACCGGTATCGTGCCCATCTGAAAATATCAGTTTGATGGCATAGTGACCAATGGGTTCGATGTTCACAATGCCCACATCTTCTTTGCCCACCTGCAGTACTTCCTGACCCGGACCGTGGCCAGTGACTTCAGCAGAAGGCGAATGCACCCTTAAGAACTCGCAGCTCAACTGATGACTGACACCATCGGCATAAACCAGCTCTAACTTGCGCGACTGCTGATGCAGCCGAATGTCTGTGGGGCGGTTTTTGTTGGCCATGGGATGTCCTCAAAGAATGTAGCGGCTCAAGTCCTGGTCCTGAACCAGATCACCTAAACGCGCATCGACAAAAGCGGCATCAATCATCGTCTCGGGCGCGGTATCGGGGGCTTCGTAAGAGACGGTCTCGATGACCCGCTCCATTACCGTGTGCAGCCGGCGGGCGCCAATGTTCTCGGTGCGATCGTTGACCTCGCAGGCGATTTCCGCCAGACGTCGCACGCCATCCTCGGTAAAGCGCAGGCTGACACCTTCGGTTTGCAGCAGCGCTGCGTACTGTTCGGTTAGTGAGGCCCGGGGTTCGGTCAAGATGCGCACGAAATCCTCACTGCTCAAAGCCTGTAACTCGACCCGGATGGGCAGGCGCCCCTGCAACTCCGGAATGAGATCGGAAGGCTTCGACAGGTGGAACGCGCCAGAGGCAATGAACAGAATATGGTCTGTGCGTACCGAGCCCATTTTGGTGGTCACCGTGCAGCCCTCTACTAACGGCAGTAGATCGCGCTGTACGCCCTCGCGGGAGACATCAGCGCCGCTGTACTCGCCTTTGCGCGCTACCTTGTCGATTTCGTCGATAAAGACAATGCCATTTTGCTCGACATGGCTGACCGCTCGCAGTTTGATGTCTTCCTCATTCACCAGTCGGGCAGCCTCCTCGTCGGTCAACAGCTTCAGGGCCTCGCTAATCTTCAATTTGCGTGTGCGTGTGCGCTGACCGCCCAAGTTTTGAAACAGGCCTTGTAGCTGGCTGGCCATATCCTCCATACCCGGGGGCGTCATGATATCCACACCCGGCGGGATTGCCTGTACCTGAATTTCGATTTCCTTATCGTCAAGTTGCCCTTCTCTTAGGCGCTTCCTGAATTTCTGCCGCGTTTCTGAATCCGTGCGTTGAGGTTGCGCCGGCTCGCCCGCCATAAATCCACCACCGGAGGAGCGCGGCGGTGGCAGCAAAGCGTCCAGAATGCGCTCTTCCGCAGCCTCTTCGGCGCGGGGCTGCATCTTGCTTTTCTCTTGCTCACGCAGCATTTTCACAGCAGCATCCACGAGATCGCGGATGATCGATTCCACATCTCGCCCGACGTAGCCGACCTCGGTGAATTTAGTGGCTTCGACCTTGATAAAAGGTGCATTGGCGAGGCGCGCCAGACGGCGGGCGATCTCGGTTTTTCCGACCCCAGTGGGACCAATCATCAGAATATTCTTGGGCGTGACCTCGCGCGCCAAATCCTCAGGCAACTGCTGGCGCCGCCAGCGGTTACGCAAGGCAATCGCCACAGCGCGTTTGGCTGCGTCTTGGCCGATGATGAAGCGGTCCAGTTCTTGGACGATTTCTCGGGGAGTCATTGCGGACATAGCCATATTAAAGTTCTTCCACCGTCAAATGATGATTGGTATAGATACAGATATCCGCTGCGATATTCAGTGCTTTTTCGGTGATGTCTTTCGCGCCGAGCTCGGTGTTGTCCAGCAAGGACCTGGCTGCCGCCTGAGCAAAGGGTCCGCCTGAACCAATGGCAATCAGGCCATCTTCTGGCTCGATCACATCGCCGTTGCCGGAGATAATCAGCGAGGCCTCACTGTCAGCGACGGCCAGCAACGCTTCCAGGCGCCGCAAACTGCGTTCGGTACGCCAGTCTTTGGCGAGCTCAACCGCCGCGCGCACCAGATTGCCACTGTATTTTTCCAGCTTACCTTCAAAGCGCTCGAACAAGGTAAACGCATCAGCCGTGCCGCCGGCAAAACCCGCAATCACTCGCTCGTGGTGGAGACGGCGTACCTTGCGGGCGTTGCCTTTCATGATGGTATTGCCCAAAGACACCTGGCCATCGCCGCCTAGGGCCACTTTGCCCCCGCGCCGGACGCTCACAATGGTGGTACCGCGAAACTGTTCCACGCCAAACCCTCTCATCTGAAACGGCAAAACCGTCATTGTAACGGAATCAGGCCGGCGCGCGCCGCAGACTATTTGCGGCGCCGTGCTCGCGGGTGGGCCTGATCATAGACTCGGGCCAGATGCTGGTAATCCAGATGGGTGTAAATCTGGGTGGTGCTGATATCTGCATGTCCCAATAATTCTTGCACGGCCCGCAAATCTTGCGAGGATTCAAGAATATGACTGGCAAAGGAATGTCGCAGCAGATGCGGATGGACATGTCGATCCAAACCCTGAGTGCGGGCATGCCGAGCCATGCGTTGCTGAATGCTGCGAGCACTCAGGCGTTTTCCGGTGCGACCCACAAATAACGCGACTTGTTCGGGAGCGGCCCACTCGGATCGCCGCTGTAGCCACAGCTCCAGTGCTTGCATGGCTTTGCGTCCCACCGGAACTTGACGCACTTTTTGGCCCTTGCCCAAGACGCGCACGCTGGCCATACCCAAATCCAGGTCGCGCAGATTAAGCTGGGTGAGTTCTGATAAACGCAAGCCGGAGGAATAAAACAGTTCCAGCAAAGCTCGGTCACGTACCATCAGTAACTCATCACCGGGGACTTCGACCAGCATGGCGACCTGCTCAGCATCCAGCACTTGGGGCAGTTTGCGTGCACTGCGCGGCGCGCGTAAGCCTTTCGCGGGATTGTGGCTCACTTCGCCCTCACGCAATAGGTAGTTGAAGAAACCGCGGATGGATGAGAGCAGGCGTTGCAGGCTGCGACCGGCCGCGCCCTGACGATGACGTCCGGCCACCAGCTCACGGATATGTTGGGTATTCACGGCCGACCAATTCACGCTGGGCAAAGCCGCCTGAATGTGATCGTATAGCAAGGCTAGATCACGTTGGTAATTCTGATAGGTATGAGAGGAGTAGGCCCGCTCTTGGCGTAAATGCCGCAAATACCGAGTGATCGCCGGATCCAGCGCGCCGACAGGCTCCTCAGCGGTGCCTAGCTTTGGTTCCGACATCCCAGAATGGCCCGTGAGACCAGTTGTCCCAGTTGCTCGAGGAAAAGCGTGCCCATATCGGGATGAAAGCGGTCAGCATGGATGCTTCCCAATGCCAAGAGCCCTAGGGTTTCTTGTCCATCCAATAAGGGCACCACAACTGCTGACTGAATCTGATCGCTGACACTGGAATCAAATAGGAGTTTTAACTGCGCTTTGGCTAAGCGGCCACAAGCGGGTTTGGCCTTGGCCAATAGATCCTTGAAGGTGTCAAAACCCGGTGTTTGCGGGGACAGATAGTGCATGCCTTCGGTGGGCTCGCCCAACAGTCGCAGCACCACATGCTCGGCGGAAAATTCTCTGGCCAACTGTTCTTGGGTGGTGGCCAAAGTGGCATCAAGACTTTCCGACTCCATGAGTCCCAAGGCCAGATGATGCATGCGCTGACTCAGTCTTTCGTTATCGCGGGCGACTTGCACCAAGTCCAAGAGGCGCCGCTCCAGCTGCCGCGACTTGTCGCGAAGCACGGATACTTGGCGCTCTAGTAAAGAAACGGCGCCACCGCTGGGATGACTCAAATCCAATTGCGCCAAAAGATCGGGTCGGCTGGCAAAAAAATCCGGGTTGTCGTGAAGAAACGTCTCCAGCGTGTGTTCGAATGACTCGCTGGCCTGAGTTTTCGCGGATTTGCTTGCTGCGCTCATAATTCTATTTCACCCGTGAACACGGTTTGCGCGGGCCCTGTCATCCACACCGGTTCTTGTTCGTCTTCGTTCCACTTTATCACAAGCTGTCCGCCGGGAAGCGTCACGGTGACGCGTTCATCCAGCAGCCCCTGCTGGCGGCCGATGACAACAGCTGCACAGGCGCCGGTGCCACAGGCCAGAGTCTCGCCAACGCCGCGTTCAAATACCCTTAAGCGTATATGTTCTCGATCGATGATCTGCATAAACCCCACATTGACGCGTCGCGGAAAGTCCGAGTGGGATTCTATCGCGGCGCCAAGGCGCGCAACCTCTGCAGTATCGACGGAGTTCACTTGTAAAACGGCGTGGGGGTTGCCCATGGAAACCGCACCTACGCTGACTTGCTCTTCAGAGGAAATGTTTAGGGAATAGAGCGCATCTCGCTTGGCGGCTTTAAAGGGGATCTCAGAGGGCTCGAAGCGGGGTAGGCCCATATTGACCGTGACTTGGCCATCTTCTTCCAAGATCAGCTCAATCAGGCCGGCCAGTGTTTCCACAGTAATACATCTTTGATCGCAAAGGCCTTGTTCATGGATAAAGCGGGCGAAGCATCTTGCGCCGTTGCCACATTGTTCGACTTCACCGCCATCAGCATTGAAGATGCGATAGCGAAATTGGGCACGGCTGGGATCGACGGGTGGCTCGACCCATAAGACTTGATCGCAGCCGACGCCAAAGCGGCGGTCCGCTAGGGCGCGGATTTGCTCGGCATCGAGCGATACGGGGGCGTTCATGGCATTGATGACCACGAAATCATTGCCCAGCCCCTGCATTTTGGTGAAAGCAATAGGCATTAAACTAATCCGTTATCCCAGTATCTGAGCGCTGTGAGACGCGCTATCATCAAATTGTCATATTTTTGTTATGTAATTCGGACTTTCAGGTCATTGGACTGCAACCATGACAAATACCGTATTACTGGTTGAAGATGATAGCGCGATCCGTGAGATGCTGCGCCTGCCACTGAAAAAAGCAGGGTTTTTGGTTGCGGAGGCGGGCGATATTGCCACCGCCCGGCAACGCCTGATCGAGCATGAGCCGCAACTGATCTTACTGGATTGGATGTTGCCTGACGTCAGTGGTGTGGAATGGGCGCGTCAACTTAAACAGGATAAACAAACCCGGGAATTACCCATCATCATGCTCACTGCTCGAGGTGAGGAAGAAGATCGGGTGCGCGGGCTGGAGGCTGGAGCAGATGATTATGTGACTAAGCCCTTTTCTCCGCGTGAACTGGTGGCGCGCATGAAAGCCGTGTTGCGTCGCGTAGCGCCGCACACCAGTGAGGAGGTGATCGAAACGGCTGGTTTGCGCCTAGATCCCGTGAGCCACCGGGTGAGCGGTAATGGCCAGAGTATCAGCATCGGGCCCACAGAATATCGCATGCTGCTGTTTCTTATGACGCATCCGGAGAGGGTTTTCTCGCGGGGACAATTACTGGATCATGTGTGGGGCACCAACGTTTACGTAGAGGAACGCACCGTGGACGTACACATCAGACGCCTTCGCAAGACTTTAGAGCCCACCGGGCATGATCACCTCGTGCAGACCGTGCGCGGCACAGGCTATCGTTTCTCCGATACTCCTTGATGCAATCACCTAACCCCTGGCCGCGATTTGTACGCCAGTTGCTGATTCTGGCGGTGCCTTTTGTGCTGCTGGGCGTGATTTTTGGTTATTTGTGGCTTGCGCTCCTATTGTTGCTGATCGTTGTTTTGGGCTGGCATTTACGTCATCTGTATCAGCTGGAAACATGGATTCGCGAGGGCCGCAAACTGGATCCGCCCATGGCGCGCGGGATCTGGGGCGTGATTTTTGACGGGATTTACCGCCAGCGTCGGCGGCAACGTAATCGCTATAAAAAGCTGCAAAAACTCACGCGTCGCTATCGCGACTCAGCCAAAGCCATGCCTGACGCGGTCGTGGTATTGCGCAAAGACTTTCGCATCGACTGGTGGAATCAAGCCGCAGCTGATCTTTTGGGCTTGACCTGGCCGGCTGACGAACGCCAGCGCATTGGCAATATTTATCGCCACCCGGACTTTCTTGATTTTCTCGATGACTTAGATGCCAGCGGTGGAGTGATCACCTTGCCATCACCGGTGGATGACTCCATCACGCTGGAAATACGCGTGATTCGCTATGGTAAGCGCCAGTATTTGTTGCTGGCCAGAGACGTGAGTCGGGTGCAAAGACTGGAGACCATGCGCCGGGATTTTGTGGCGAATGTGTCACATGAGCTGCGCACACCTTTAACCGTGGTGTACGGTGTGGCAGAAACCTTGGCTGAGGAATTGGCTGATGAGCCTGAGCTTGCTGACTCGGCACGCCTGCTGCGTCAACAGAGCGAGCGCATGAAAGCTTTGGTGGAGGATTTGCTCATGCTGTCGCGCCTGGAGACCGCCACGGCTCCCCCTCCTGATGATGTCGTTAATGTGGCTGGCTTGCTCCAAGATTTACGTGAAGATGCACTGGCATTGGCTGCTCAGTCACGCCACGAAGTGGTTATCGAAGCCGCTGCTGAGGTGAGTTTGCTGGGCAGTGAAGCGGAGGTTCGCAGTGCTTTTTCTAATCTGGTGTTTAATGCCGTCCGCCATACGCCCGCCGGTTCTTGTGTGCGGATAGGCTGGGAAGTGAACAACAGCGGCGGTCATTTTCGTGTCAGCGATGATGGCCCGGGTATCCCAACGCATCATCAGGCGCGCTTAACCGAGCGCTTTTATCGTGTGGATGACGGGCGCAGTCGGGGTCGCGGCGGCACTGGTTTGGGTTTGGCAATTGTGAAGCATGTGTTGATGCGCCACGGCGGCCACCTCGAAATTCAAAGCTTGCCAGGCAAGGGCAGCACATTTTTCTGCCATTTTCCGAAAGGGCGTCTGTGTCAAAGCCACCTGCCTAATCCGAGCCCGGTCGTGGACCAAAGTGCATGAAAATCTTCTTTTTGCTACTGGTTATTTGCGTAAGCCCTGTCGCAGTTGCAGAGACTCCGAACGAAGATCAGCCGATTCAGTCAACGCCTAGAGCCATGCTCGCCATGGGTTGGATGTTCTTGCAGGGTGATCGAGTCGAACACGATCGTGCACAGGCCGAATACTGGTTTCGCGAGTCCGCAGAGACCGGTTACGCACCAGCTCAAATTGCTTTGGCCTCATTGCTTTACGCCGACGCACAAGGGGGGTTGAATCCCGAGGGAGTTTTTGAAGCTCGGGATTTATTGCTTGAGGCGGCGCCAGCGCAGCCCCCCATTGCGGCTTATTTCTTGGCGCGGATCTACAGTGAAGGCATTGGTATTGAGGTAGATCCTTCGCTGGCCGCGCAATGGGCCAATATTGCGGCGGCTGGACAGGACCCAGCGGCCATCATGCTCTGGCAGCGACTCGAAGCGCAGCTTGTGCCGGAAGAACGCGACGCCGCGCGGCAACGAGCAGTGGACTGGCTGCAGGGCCTAGAAGAGTAAGCCATGCTGCGCGCCATTATTTTGAGCTTGGCTTTGTTGGTCGCCATTTTTATCGGCATGCAGTGGTTTGGTCCGGGCGCAGAACACAGTGAGAATCGCCTTCTTTTGGCTGCCCTAAATAACGAAGAAGGAGAGCATTATCGCCGTATGAATGCTCTGCGTCCGGGCGTGGCAGTTCTCGAGAGCGGCGTTCAGGTGGAAGTCCTGGCTTTGGGGGATGGCCCCGAGCCTGAGCTTGATGACTGGATTGAGGTGCACTATCAGGCCTGGCACATCGATGGCCGGCAATTCGATAATTCTATTCGTCGGGGTACACCGGCCAGTCTGCGTCTGAATCAAGCCATTCCTGCTTGGCGCGAGACTCTATCCCTGGTCCCTGCCGGAACCACCCTGCGGCTGGTTGTTCCACCCGAACAGGGTTACGGGCGAGGCGGCTCTGGTCCTATCGGGCCGGATGAAACATTGATATTTGAGGTGCATTTAATCGCCATACTGGAGCCGCCCACACAGCATGAACCGCAGGCTTGGGAAGTGCCGGTTCCGGGGCTTCGCTGACTGTCATAAAACTGTTACATAGCAGACATATTCTTGTCTTCCGCCGTCGGGACAATCGCCTTGCTTGTCTTTGGCACATGTCTCAATAAGAGGAAGACTGAATGAACAACTTACGTCGTACCACTCTAGGCTTGGCAATGGCCTTCACCATGGCGGCACCCGTTGCCATGGCTGATGTCGATCCCAACTTACCTGATTACCAGCGCGTTTCCGGTATTTCCGGCAACCTGAGCTCTGTAGGTTCTGACACGCTGAACAACCTGATGACCCTTTGGGCCGAAGAGTTTGCTAGCTTCTATCCCAATGTGAATATCCAGATTCAGGGGGCTGGCACCTCCACAGCGCCCCCGGCGTTGATTGAAGGGACCTCCAACTTCGGCCCCATGAGCCGTCCGATGCGTGACTCTGAACAGCGTGGTTTTGAAGATCGTTATGGTTATGCGCCGACTTTGGTGCCAGTCGCCATCGACATGATCGCGGTGTTTGTCAACAAGGATAATCCGATCGCCGATCTAAGCATGCCGCAAGTAGACGCCATTTTCTCTGCTACCCGCGCCTGCGGTCACAGCAGTGATATACGTACTTGGGGCGATGCCGGCATGACAGGCTCTTGGGCGAATCGCGATATCACCATCTATGGCCGTAACGCCGTGTCTGGTACCTATGGCTTCTTCCGCGAAGTCGCCTTATGTGGCGGTGACTTTAAAGATACGGTTAACGAACAGCCCGGTTCCTCCGCGGTGGTCCGTGGCGTTGAGCAGACCTTAGGCGGTGTTGGCTACTCGGGTATCGGTTACAGCACCTCTGGCGTGCGCGTGGTGCCGCTGAACGGTTTTGAAGCCAGCGGCGCTAATGCTGCGACTGGCGACTATCCTTTGGCCCGCTTCTTGTACGTTGCTGCCAATCAACACCCCACCAATGGCTGGAATCCTTTGGAAAAGGAATTCTTCCGTCTGGTGCTCTCTAAGGAGGGTCAGGGTGTGGTGCATCGTGACGGCTACGTCACTCTGGATGCGGCCGCCGCTGAGCGTTTCCGCAGAGAGTTCAACCTGAACTAAGTCTGTCCGCCAAGGGGCCCTGGCACAAGAGTGTCAGGGCCTTTTTAGGCGAGTCCATTGCCTGAATCAGGAATCTAACCATGGCTGCATCACAAGCAACTGCCGATTCTCGACGCTCCTTGCTGCCCGATGAGGAAAAGCGTTTGAAACTGCGCAAGAAACGCGCGTTTCGGGATCGCTTCTCTCTGTTTGGAGTGGGCTCTGGGGGCATTGGCGTGATTATCGCCCTGGGTCTGATTTTTGTTTACTTGTTCTATGAAACATTCCCTTTATTAAAGCCGGTTAGTGTCACACCGGAAACCGAATACAGTTTGCCGGCGCATCTCTCGCAAGCGCCTGCTTTTCATTACACCTTGGATCGTTTCGAGCGCATCGGTGCGCAATTTGCGGAGAATGGCCAAATTCATTTTTTTGATGCACGCAGCGGCGCGCCCTTGTCGCGCCTGCAGGTGCCAATTCCCGACAATGCCAGTATTACTCGGTTTGGCCGCGCAGAGAACCGCCGCAGCCTATTCGTTTATGGCTTTTCCGACGGTAGCGTCCTGCCACTGCGCGTGGTTTACGCTCAGGACTTCTCCACCGGTCAGCGCGTGATTGTGCCGGAGCTGGAGTTCCCGCTGGGAGATAGCCCCATCATTCTGGGATCGCGCCCCATCAGCAATTTTTCAGCCCTAGAAATCATTGAAGGTCGCGGCGGGTTTATCGTCGCTGGCGCCTCTGAAGAAGGCGATATTGCCATGGCGATGTTTTCTTCGCGCACCAATTTGATGACAGGGCAAATGACGGTCAGCCGGCAGGATTTTAATTTGCCCAACATCGGCACGCCAATTCGCCAGATGCTCCTAAACGAAACCTTGCGCAATCTATTCCTGATCGACGATCGGGGTTGGC
The DNA here is from genome assembly GCF_022406875.1 of Ectothiorhodosinus mongolicus. Taxonomy (NCBI): domain Bacteria; kingdom Pseudomonadati; phylum Pseudomonadota; class Gammaproteobacteria; order Chromatiales; family Ectothiorhodospiraceae; genus Ectothiorhodosinus; species Ectothiorhodosinus mongolicus. Next base: position 915,505 of record NZ_CP023018.1, on the reverse strand, counting down.
TGATGTCTTTTGACATTTCTGATCGCGGCAATCCACATTTGGTCGAAGAAGTCGATCTCGTGGGCGTTGATGCGCGAGTCACGGCCGCAGAATTTCTGGTCGGCACCCGCTCATTGATCGTCGGCGGCTCTGATGGCAGCTTGCGCCAGTGGTTTTTGGTGCGCGATGAGGACGCGGGGATTTCACGCCTCCGCATGATTCGCGAATTCAGTAGCCATCCTGGCGCGGTGATGGTGATCGAGCCCGAGTATCTGCGCAAAGGCTTCTTGGTCGGTGATGACAGCGGCACCGTGGGACTGCACTACGCCACCTCTCATGTTACTTTGGCCATGAAGCCCGTGTCTGAAAATGCCATTAGCCAGCTCGCCATTGGCCCCAACAACTCCTTGGCTTTGGTGCTCACTGAGAACGATACCGGCATTGGTGTTCTCAAGATTGATAATCCACACCCACAAACCACCTTGAGTGGCCTATGGGGCAAGGTCTGGTATGAAGGTCGCAGCGAGCCGGAATTCATCTGGCAGTCCTCATCTGCAGACGATGCTTTTGAGGCCAAGTACAGCATCGTGCCTTTGTCCGTTGGGACGCTGAAAGCAGCGTTATTTGCGATGCTGCTAGCGACCCCGCTAGCGATTATGGGGGCGATCTACACCGCCTATTTCATGTCACCAAAAATTCGTCGCTTGGTAAAGCCCTCTATTGAGCTGATGGAGGCCTTGCCAACCGTTATTTTGGGCTTCTTAGCGGGGATTTGGTTGGCGCCCTATGTGGAAAACAACCTGCCGATTTTGGTTACCGGTGCCCTATTCTTCCCGCTGTTTATTTTGTTGGCCGCCATTGCTTGGAGCCGTTTCCCCGAACGTATTCGCAATGCCGTCCCCCCGGGTTGGGAGGCTGCCCTGCTGATTCCGGTGGTGATTGGCACTGGCTGGTTGGTGGTCAGTAGTAGCCCCTGGATCGAGATCGCCTTTTTCGACGGGTCGATGCGTCAGTGGTTTTCCGATGTGGGTATTCCTTATGACCAGCGCAATGCTTTGATCGTTGGAATGGCCATGGGCTTTGCCGTGATCCCAACGATCTTTTCCATCGCTGAGGACGCGGTATTCAGCGTGCCCAGACATCTGACCCAAGGCTCATTGGCGCTCGGTGCGACGCCCTGGCAGACCGTCGTGGGTGTGGTGCTGTTGACCGCCAGCCCGGGAATATTCTCGGCCATCATGATCGGCTTTGGTCGGGCGGTTGGCGAGACCATGATCGTTCTGATGGCCTCGGGCAACAGTCCAGTGGTGAATTTCAATCTCTTTGAAGGGATGCGCACTCTGGCGGCCAATATCGCCGTGGAGTTGCCCGAGACCGCCGTGGGATCAACCCACTTCCGAGTCTTGTTCCTCTCAGCGCTGGTGCTGCTGGTGTTCACCTTCTTACTGAACACACTGGCGGAAATTGTGCGCCAGCGGCTGCGCAAGCGCTATGCGTCCCTGTAACGGTTTTAAGTTGAGGATGATCTGATGAAGACCTGGTGGAAAGGCGGAACGCCCTGGATCTGGCTCACAGGTGGCGCTGTCACCATCAGCATGATCATGGTCTTTGGCCTGTTGTTGCTGATTCTGGTGCGTGGCTTCGGTAGCTTTTGGCCTCATGCCGTGCTGGAGGCAGAGTATCAGGACCCACGCACCGGTGAGATCGAAACGGTGATCGGTGAATTGCGCCGCTCTGAAACGCTCACCGGTCAGGCCATGCGCGATGCTGGGGTAGATATTCCGCTAGAGCAGGTATTGGTGACTCGTCATCTCATCAAACAGGGAAATCGCGATGTGACCGGTAAAGACTTTGGTTACTTCGTTGACGATTTCATGACGCCCTGGCAGTACCCCCGGGAGATGGCGGTGCTAGAGCGGCGCGAATGGGGCGATTTCTATGGTCGTCCGCTGCGTTTGTTGGAGGAGGGGCGTGTTGTGGCCGAGGGTGATGCGCTTTGGCCAGAGTTTCAAGCGCGGCTTTCGCGCAGTAATGCCCTTTTCGATGAGATCCGCTCTATTGAGCGGGGCGCGATCGGACGCATTAATTTCGCCCTAGAGCGGGTGCGTTTGGATCAGCGGCGTGCGGAACTGCGCGAGCAGTTAACGGCCGAGGTGCGTGAAGAACTCATTCAGCGCCGCCAGTCCTTAGATGCCGAGTATGCGATTCTGGAAAGACAGCTGAATCAGCTATACGCCGATGCGGCGCGTGACAGCCTTGTCTTGCAAGTTGCGGACGGTCGCGAGGTGACGATTCGTCTAGCGGATATTGTTAAAGCGTGGCAGCCCAATAATATGTCTATTCCTTCGAAGGTCGGCTTCTACGTCAACGACTTTTTCGGATTTATTTTTGGCTATCCACGGGAAGCCAATACCGAAGGCGGCATTTTCCCAGCGATCTTTGGCACTGTGGTGATGGTGTTGGTGATGTCCATCATCGTGACCCCGTTTGGTGTCCTGGCTGCGATTTATCTGCGGGAGTATGCCAAGCAGGGGGCGCTGCTTAAGACCATTCGCATTTCCGTCTATAACTTAGCGGGCGTGCCCTCGATTGTGTTCGGGGTATTTGGTCTGGGATTTTTCGTCTACTTCGTGGGCGGTCAGGTGGACCAAGCCTTCTATCCGGAGGCATTGCCAGCGCCTACTTTTGGTACCCCTGGCTTGTTTTGGGCATCGCTGACGCTGGCGCTGTTAACTCTGCCTGTCGTGATTGTCTCTACCGAGGAGGGTCTGGCGCGCATTCCTTCCACCATTCGTCAAGGTTCCTTGGCCCTGGGCGCTACCAAGAGTGAGACCTTGTGGAAGGTGGTGGTGCCTCTGGCGACGCCAGCGATGATGACCGGCTTGATTTTGGCGATTGCGCGCGCGGCTGGCGAGGTGGCGCCGCTGATGCTGGTGGGTGTGGTAAAGCTCGCCCCCACCCTGCCGATCGATGGCAATTTCCCCTTTGTGCACCTCGAGCGAAAGATCATGCACTTGGGTTTTCATATTTATGATGTGGGCTTCCAAAGTCCCCATGCTGAGGCAGCTGAGCAGCTGGTTTATGCCACGGCGCTGATCCTGGTGCTGTTGATTGTTGTGCTCAATCTGTCCGCCATTACGATTCGAAACCACCTGCGCGAGAAGTACCGCGCCGAGAGCGACTGATGCTTAGCCTAATGATTATTGGAGATTTATTATGAGCCCAGAAACTGGATTTGACCCGAGCCTGTTCGCCGGACAAGGCGGCGCCAGTCGCTCCTTGAGTCAGGAGGACATCGCCTTAACGGTTGAGGACTTGAAGTTATTTTACGGCAACACCCAGGCCCTACATGGCGTCAACATGAGTATCCCCTCGAAGTGCGTGACCGCATTCATCGGTCCCTCCGGCTGCGGTAAGTCGACCTTGCTGCGCTGTTTTAACCGCATGAATGACTTGGTCGATGGCTGTCGTATTGAGGGGGCTATTCGTATGCACGGTGATGACATCTATGCCAAGGGCACGGACACCGCGGAACTGCGTCGCCGGGTCGGTATGGTGTTTCAAAAACCCAATCCCTTCCCTAAGTCGATCTATGAAAATATTGCTTATGGTCTTCGCCTCCAAGGGGTTCGCGACAAACGCGTCTTGGATGAGGTGGTTGAACGTTCGCTTAAATCCGTGGCCCTGTGGGATGAAGTTAAAGATCGCCTGCAGAGCAATGCGTTTGGTTTGTCGGGTGGACAGCAGCAGCGTCTGGTGATTGGCCGCGCCATTGCCATTGAGCCAGAGGTCTTGCTGCTGGATGAGCCCTGCTCGGCTTTGGATCCGCTCTCTACCCTGAAGATCGAAGAGCTGATGGTCGAGCTCAAGGACCAATACACCATCGTTATCGTCACCCACAATATGCAACAGGCCGCACGTGTCTCGGACTACACCGCCTATATGTACCTTGGCGAACTGGTCGAATATGGCAGCACCAGTAAGCTCTTTACGACGCCAACCAAGAAAGAGACCGAAGACTACATTACCGGCCGCTTTGGCTGATTTGTTACCCAGACCCTAGGACATAGACCATGGACAGCGATTTTTTCAAGCAGCACATCTCCCAGCAATTCAATGCCGAGCTGGAGGGGATTATCAAACGCATCATGGCCATGGGTGGCCTAGTTGAACAGCAGACTATCGATGCGGTTGAGGCCATGGTGACGGGCAATGTCGAAAAGGCCGAGACCGTGATCACCAGTGATTACAAGATTAACGCTATGGAAGTGGCTCTGGATGAGACCTGCACTCAGATTCTGGCACGCCGTCAGCCAACTGCTTCCGATTTACGCTTAGTTATGGCGGTGATCAAAGCCATTGCCGACCTTGAGCGCATGGGCGATGAGGCCGAGCGTATTGGCCGCATGGCGCTGCATGTACTGGAGAAAGATCGGGAAGTAGCACCCATGGAAGAGTTTAAGGCCATGGGGGGGCACGTACAACAGATGATCCACAACGCGCTGGACTCCTTTGTTCGCATGGACGCTGATCAAGCGGTGCGCGCCGTAAAAATGGATATTCAGATCGATAGCCTCTATGAGGAAATCATTCGCCAGTTGATGGCTTTGATGCGCGAAGACCCGGATTCTATTCCGCGGGTAATGGATCTGGTCTGGGCGACGCGCGCCCTAGAACGCATTGGTGATCGTGCCGGCAACATCTGCGAGTACGTGATCTACTTCGTCAAAGGCAAAGACGTTCGCCACACCAGTTTTGAACAGATGGCCATTGAGGCCACGGGTGATGGCCGCGAGTAGTTAAGGTGATCTAAGCCGGTTGTTGGTGCGACGAGGCCTCTCGTCGCGCCAACAACCAGGTGATGACAGCAGCTATGGCCACAAAGCCCGCGCTGATCAACAAACAGCCCTCGATACCGATCTGTTGGTACGCAAACCCCGATAAAACGGTGCCGACTAAGCGGCCGCCGGCATTGGCGGCATAGTAAAAGCCGACATCCATGGCGGCCTTGTCAAAGTCTGAATATTTTAAAATCAGATACGAATGCAGCGCTGAGTTCATGGCAAACACCACGCCAAACAGCGCCAGTCCCCCCACCAAAACCACCGAGGGGTTGAGCGCATAAAAAAGCCCCGCCCATATTAATAATGGGATACCGGTTAATAGCGTGGTCCAAAAGGCGACGCTGGCAGCACCCAATTGACGTTCCCGAGCCTTTAATAGTTGCGGTGCTAAGGCCTGCACCATGCCATAACCAATCACCCACAACGCCAGATAAGCGCCGACCGCTTCGAAGCCCCAGCCAATCGAAACCAAGAATACGGGCAAGGCCACCACAAACCAGACGTCGCGAGCACCGAATAAAAATACCCTAGCCGCTGAAAGCCAGTTAATTGCCGGTTCGCGGGCGAAGATACTGGCAAAAGCCGGTTTGGTTTTGACTGCGCCCATGCCGCGCGGCAGCCCCAAGGTGACCAGCAGTGACACGCTCAGCAAGCCAGCTAGCGCCAATAGCGCACCGCGAAAGCCAAGTGTGGCTAACAGTAGAGCGCCAAGGAAAAATCCCACGCCTTTGAGGGCATTTTTAGAACCGGTAATCCAAGCCACCCAGCGAAACAGGCGTTCATCGGTATTGCCGGAGACCAGCTTGACGCCCGCTTTGGCGCTCATCTTATTGAGGTCTTTGGCAATGCCCGAGAGCGCTTGGGCGATCATCACATACACGACGCCCAGCCAAGCATCGGGTACTGTCAACATCAACAGCGCGAAAATTTGCAGGGCCGTTCCCACTTGCATGGTGAGATTAAGGCCCAGCCGCGCCGCCATCCAGCCGCCACCTAAATTGGTGACGATGCCGAAGAACTCATAGAAGAGAAACAGCAGGGCAATCTCAAACGGGCTGTAGCCCAAGGCATAAAAATGCAAAACCACCAGCATACGGATGGCGCCATCCGTCAGCGTGAATGCCCAGTAATTTCCGGTGATGGTGAAGTACTGCTTAAGCGCGTCTTGCATCAGACCAGTATAGGCGCTCAAAGCTCACGTGCGAGCAGATGCAGAATGTCCAACATTCGGTTTACATAGCCCCACTCGTTGTCATACCAAGCCAGCACTTTGACCTGAGTATCATTAATAACCATGGTGGATAATGCATCGACAATGCTCGAGCGGGGGTCGTGGCGATAGTCAATCGACACTAAGGGGCGTTCCTCGTAACCCAAAATCCCCTCTAATCGGCCTTGGGCGGCTTCGCGAAAGGCGGTATTGACCTCTTCAACCGTCACCGGCTTTTGCGCTTCAAACACAAAATCGGTCAATGAAGCACCCAGTAGTGGTACGCGCACGGCCAGGCCATTCAAGCGCCCTTTGAGCTCCGGGAAGATTTGCGTGATGGCTTTGGCCGAGCCTGTGGTCGTGGGGATCAAGGATTCGCCTGAGGCGCGAGCGCGGCGCAAATCTTTATGCCCATGATCCAATACCTCTTGGGTATTGGTTAGTGCATGCAGGGTGGTCATGGTGCCATGGCGGATGCCGATGCGTTCATGCATCACCTGCACCAGCGGTGCTAGGCAATTGGTGGTGCAGGAGGCAGCAGTGACCAAGCGATGCTGAGCAGCGTCGTAGGTATTATGGTTCACACCATAAACCAAATTCAGCGCACCCTCGGTTGGCGCGGCTACCAGGACTTTTTTCACGCCCTGCCCAAAATAAGTATTCAACAGTCCCGGGCGTTTATGGTGGATGCCTGTAGCTTCAATCACGATATCGCAATCGCTCCAAGTCGCACCGGCTGGCTGGGTATGCTGACTGTATTCCAGACCATGACCATTCACGTAAAGTCTTTGGCTGCTGCCAATGCACTCAAGCGGCCACTGACCATGTACGGTATCGAACTGCAGTAGATGCGCCGCGCCATAGGGATTCATGGCGATCTCATTGATGCGCACGAATTGCACCGATGGGCTATCCCAGCCAGCGCGCAGCAGCAGGCGGCCCATGCGGCCGAACCCATTAATACCGACTCGTATCTTCGTCATGATTCCAGCGACTCTACAGAATGACCCACAGACTGACCAGTGCAATGCCCGCACCAATGGCGGCGCCAGCCAGCACATCGCTGGGGTAATGCAGGCCCAATATTAATCGAGACAGGGCCACCAGCAGAGTGAACGGCAGAACCCAGAAACCCCAGGCCGGCAGATAAGCCAGCAGGATAATCGTGAAGGCCACGGCATGCATGGTGTGGCCCGAGGGAAAACTGAACTGATCCAATGGGGGTACCGATTGGATGATGCCGCCGTGTGCGTGACAAGGGCGCGTGCGCGAGGTGCCCGCTTTTAGAATGCGGTACACCGGCAAACACAGCAAACCCACTAAGCCCATGTGCAAACTGACCAAACTGGCCTGCCAGCCAAACACCAACGGTATAGCCAGCATCAAGACATACCAAAAAAGCCCATTACCCAAGCGGCTGATCAAAGCGAAAGAGTGTGCGATCAACCATCGCTGCGAGGCCCGATTAAATCTCAGACACAGGCCTAACTCCGCGGCATCCAATCGCTGCATCAAGCTCATGCGGCTACCTCGCGACCCAGAGGACGTCTCACGTAAGAGAGAAACAGGGCTTCAAGTCGGTCGTACTCATTTGACCAATCCAAGCCCTCGGCAATGCCGCGGGCCGATCGTCCCATAGCGGGGATCATTTCTGCCCGCGCAGCCAGATTGGCCGCGGCTCGGCAAAATGCCGCCGCATCACCATAGGGTGCTAAAAACCCGCTGATTCCCGAGCGAATATGCTCTCTGGGCGCGGCATAGTCGAAGGCAAGCACGGGCAAGCTGGAGGCCATCGCCTCTAACACCACATTCCCAAAAGTGTCGGTGACCGAGGGAAACAGGAATAAATCGCCGCTGGCGTAATGCCTAGCCAGATCCTCGCCGGTGCGCATGCCGGCGAACACCACATCAGGATATTCGCGCTGCAGCTTTTCCCGGTCCGGACCATCGCCCACCAAAACGCAGCGTGTATTGGGTAATTTCTGACGGAAAGCTTCAAACGCTTTGATCACCAGCGGGAGATTTTTCTCAGGCGCAAGCCGACCCACATGAATCAAAGCGATGTCTTGATCACCGAGGCCCCACTCGGCGCGCAAAGCAGGGTCGCGACGCTCCGGGCTAAACAAGCGGATGTCCACACCGCGGGACATCACTCGGCACTTGCCAAAGCCCTGATGCTCAAGTTTCTTGCGCAGGTCTTGCGTTGGCACGAGTGTGCATTCCGCGCGATTGTGAAAGCGTCGCAGCACGCGGCGTATCGCCGGCTCTAAAAGCCCTAGGTGGTAATGTCGGCTGTAGTGATCAAACTGCGTATGAAACCCGGTGATCACCGGAATATCCAAGTCGCGGGCGGCAGCCATAGCGGAATGGCCGAGGAGTCCCTCGGTCGCTACATAAATAATGTTCGGCCTAATCGCCGACCAATGGCGAAGCAGGCGGCGCTTGCACCAAAGCCCGAAGCGCAGGCCGTTGTAGCCCGGTAGCGGCGCGCCGGGAACAATGATTTCTTCGGCGTCAAAGGCATGCGTTCGGTTACCGTGGTCATCGGCGCCCTGACCGGGGCGAATCAGCTGCACTGCATGACCGCGATCGAGCATGCCGACCACCATCTGCTGCAAAGTCTTGGCGACCCCGTTGATCTCCGGGGGGTAGGTCTCAGTCACCATAGCGACAAGCCCATCAGATGAGGGTTGTGTGATGCAAACCCTAGACCGCCGCAGTATCTTTATTTCCGACTTCCACCTGGGCTCTGCTGCCTGTCGAGCAGATTACCTTCTCGAGTTTTTGCGCCACACCGAGTCCGACTATCTCTACCTCGTGGGGGATATTTTTGATTTATGGTCGATGCGTCGCAGCGTGCATTGGAAAGGTGAGCACAGCGCCGTCATCCAGACGATCTTGCACAAAGCGCGCAAGGGAACTCGGGTCATCTATATTCCGGGCAATCACGACGAAGCCGTGCGTGATCTGATCGGCAGCGTGTTCCACGGCATACATATTCAACAGAGAGCCGAACACACCACGCTCAGTGGGCGGCGCCTGTTGGTCAGCCATGGCGATGAGTTCGACGGCATGGTCACCCACAATCGCTTGGCGAGATTATTGGGTGACAGCGCTTACAAGATATTGTTGCGCCTGAATCGGCCATTAAATGCCGTGCGTGCTAAGTTGGGTTATCCCTACTGGTCATTGTCCGCACACATCAAAGGACGCGTGGGCATGGCCCGCGAGTATGTGGCTCGGTTTGAGCAGGCGGCAGTGGGCAGGGCTTTAGCGGAGGACTATGACGGTTTTGTTTGCGGCCACATCCACAAGGCGGCGCTCAGCCAGCACGAACATTTACTCTATGCCAATTGCGGCGACTGGGTGGAGCACTGCACCGCCATTACCGAGGATATGGATGGCAATCTGGAGTTGCTGCATTGGCCAAGCGTGCGTCTTGAGGCACCCAAGAAAGTGTTGACGCCCGTTTTTGAACAGGCTGCTTGAGAGAATGCTCAATGTGATGAGCCGATGAAAAAAAGGCCCGACAGTGTCGGGCCGAAGCTCGCCGAGTGAGCGGCGCAGAGGAGGACATGGGCATCCCTGCCCGGGGAGCAAGTCCTTAGAAGTCCAAACGCATTCCAGCTGATAGAGCACTTGCAGTCTGACCAGCAGCGCCGGAGGGTGTGGCGCTGCGGGCAGCAGACCATGAAGTCAGGCTCGAGCCGCCGTCATTGCTGGTGGCAGCGTAAACACCGTAGAAGCGCAGATTGCGGTCGACGCGATACTCAACGCCAACCGCATAAAGATCCGCATCTTTATCGTTTAAGTTGTCGGCTTTCAGCGTGAAGTAGTGTGCATTCAAGAACCACGCTGGGCTCAAGCGGTATTGACCACCAAAACCATAGACATCGGCCTTATCACCTTTGGTGGCGGTAGTGACGTCACGAGTGCGCTCTGATTGCTGATAGAAGCCACCCAAAGTGAGATCGCTACTAACTCGATAGGAGGCAGCAAGACGGATGGCATCAGCTGTGAAGTCATCCATACTAGTAGCGGTGATACCCTGCTGCTCGAAAGCCAGGGCTGCGCGGAAGGGGCCGCTGCTATAGCTTAGAGACGTGCTGACGGCCGAACGCTTGTTTCCATCACTAGTATCGGCGTCACTGGTTTCTGGGGAGTACTGCAAATCAAGCACCAAACCGCTCATCGAGGGGCTGCGATAATGAATGCTGTTCTTAAAGCGCTCATCGAAGCGGCCAAAGTCGGTGGTCCGAGCTAAGTTGCGCATGTCACCAACGATGTCACCAAAGAAATTGGCAGGACCGCGAGCCCTCTTGAAGGGCGTGTCGAACTTGCCAATACGCAGCATGCCCCAGTCACCTTTAATGCCTGCAAAAGTATCGCGGCTAGAGATGTCCGTGTTGTCACTGCCCGTGTCAAATAAAATTTCGCCTTCGATCTGGAAAATGCCGGTAACGACACCAAAGTCGCGCTCGCCTTTGAAGCCCAAGCGGCTGGAGTTACTCGAGACGTTGACTTCCGAATAGTCTTTGCCGTCGTCCAAGTAATCAACCGACAGATTGGCGCGGCCATAAAGTGTGGTGTCGGCCATGGCCGGCATGGCCATACCCGCAGAGATCATTGCTGCAAGCAGTAGTTTACGTTTCATTACAGGGTGCTCCCCAAGGTCAAGTGAAATCAACAGGACGACATGTCCTGCAACCCAGGGCGCAGCTTGACGCGCGAATGTTTAATGCCGATGGAAGTTTCTTGAAAGGCCTATGAACATCCTGTTTAAGTTCTTGGGCATGCGCGTTGCAGTTTTAAGTCGATGGCCCACAAGCAGGAAAGCTTGGAGCACTTCGCGAATACGACTTATGGGCATAGTGTGGCCTACACCACAATGTGATTTTTGAGGGAACTTTGTTTTTGCACTAGAGTCATAACGGGTAAGCGCTCTCCCCTGAGCGCTGCCCGCTTACCCCCTGAGCGGGTTGCTCTGACTCCCCAAGTCGAGCCCAAGATTGCCCCGGTCTTTTGGCCGGGGCTTTTTTTACACTGGGGTACGACTCCATTGTTTTCTGTGGAGTAACCCCATAATACCTGAGTAAATTACTACACTTTTCAGTCATTTCATGTTCCAATGTACTCGAGCGCTGTAGCCCGGCGCTCCCCGCTAACCTCCCTGAGCGGGTTGGCCCGTTACCCCTCAAGTCGGGCCAAGCTCTGCCCCGGATACGGCCTTCCCCCGATGGCCCCGGGGCTTTTTTTCGCCAGAACTTTAACAAATGGGGTACGACCCCATTTGGGGTCGTACCCCATTTGTTAAGTCCAGCCGAGCCAGGCGTCTAAGATGCTGTGCAGATCTTCGATGCCCTCGGCCTTGAGAGAGGAAAAGGGTTGTACGGTGGCTTCGATATCGGCATCGCCGAGGGCAGCAGCCACTTGATGGGCGGTGGTAAGTGCCGGGCCGCGTTTGAGCTTATCGGCCTTGGTCAAGAGTATGTGAATGGCGAGTGCGTGCTCTTGGGCCCAGTGCAGCATCTGCCAGTCACCCTCGGTGAGCGGGTGGCGAATGTCCATGATCAGCACCAATCCTTTGAGGCACTCACGCTTGCCCAAATAGTCGCGCATGAGTTTGCCCCACTTGCGACGGATTTCCTCAGGCACCTTGGCGTAGCCATAGCCCGGGAGGTCGACCAAGCGTCGCTCCTCGTCTAGCGAAAAAAAATTGATCAATTGCGTGCGTCCCGGTGTCTTACTGGCACGGGCAAGTCCGCGCCGGCGGCACAAGGTATTAATGGCGCTGGATTTGCCTGCATTGGAGCGGCCGGCAAAAGCTACCTCATATCCAGAGTCCTCAGGCAGTCCGGAAAGGCGTGATGCGCTGAGTAGGAAGTTGGCTTGATTGTAGTAGGAATTCATAAGGATTTGCTTTTGCGGCTTAAAGGTTTGTGTGGTATACGTTAGCAGCTGGTCGAATTGCGGTCCGGGAGCCCGATCAAAATGAAAAAGTACCTTATTTTAGCCGTTGCCACCCTTGGTTTGAGTTTTTCCGCTAATGCGGTTGAGAATCTCGGTGGAGATGCCCAGCGGGGCCAAGGTTTGTCGACCCCGTGTATCGCCTGCCACATGGCTGATGGCAATAGCGTGAACCCTGCCTGGCCGAAAATTGCCGGTAAAGACGCAGGCTACCTGTATAAGCAGCTGTCTGACTACAAAGAAGGTCGCCGCAACAATCCGCTGATGATGCCTCAAGTGGCTAACTTAAGCGATCAGGATATGCGCGACTTGGCGACTTATTTCGCCGCGCAAACGACCGCTCCGGGACGCAGTGCGGCTGATGAAGAAACCCTGGCGCTGGGTCGGCAAATCTACTTTGGCGGCAACATGGCCTCTGGTGTCGCTGCTTGTGTGGCCTGTCACGGACCCACCGGAAAAGGTAATCCTGCGGCTATTTTCCCCAGCGTGGCTGCGCAGCATGGCGCCTATTCGCGCGATCAGCTGCACCAGTTTCGTGATGGCGTGCGCGCCAATGACCCCGGTCGCATGATGCGCAATGTCGCAGGCCGCATGACCGACGAGGAGATGGCCGCCGTTTCTGAATTCATGGCAACGCTCAGCGCCAACTAAAGGCTTATGCATGAAAATCTCGGGGTGGCTTCGGCCACCCTTCCTTTAGCAGAAGCACCCTCACCGACGGGCCAGAGCCTGCGGGTGCTCAGCTACAACGTCCAGGTTGGAATATCCTCTGGTCGCTACCACCACTATCTCACCAACAGTTGGAAGCATGTGCTGCCCTATCACGGCCGCATGGGCAATCTCGACAGTATCGCCCGGTTCATTGCTGGTTTTGACTTGGTGGGGCTACAGGAGCTGGATGCCGGTTCGCTGCGCAGCAACTTCATTAATCTGGCCGAATATCTCTCCAATCAAAGCCAGCTGACTTATTGGTACAGTCAGACCAACCGCAAGCTGGGTAAGCTCGCCCAGCACAGCCTCGGTCTTTTATCCCGATACCAACCGCATTCTGTGGTAGAGCACCGCTTGCCTGGCCGAATTCCCGGGCGCGGTGCGATAGAGGCACATTTCGGTGCGCCTGAGGGCGATAACTCCCTAGTGATCATGTTGGTGCATTTGTCACTGGGCAAAAAAGCCCGCCTCGAGCAAATGCACTACATCAGTGAGGTGCTGCGGGATCACGAACATGTGGTCGTGATGGGGGATATGAATACTCCAGCACATTCCTTGGAAGTCCAGCGCCTCGTGCGTTCAACCCGCCTTCAAGAACCCCTGCAATCGGCCAAGACCTATCCCAGTTGGCGGCCCATACACGCATTTGACCATATCCTAGTCACTCCTGGCCTGGGTGTGGAAAAAGTGCATGTCTATAATCTGAACTATTCGGATCATCTGCCCGTGGGCGTTGAGCTGACGGTGCCTGAGGGCGTGCGCTTAAACCAATTCTATGGCGAGCCTTTAATTCAATTAAATGCCTGATTCACCCGACATTTTGGTGTTTGGTGAGGTGCTGTTTGATTGTTTTGACGATCAGCAGGTGCTGGGTGGTGCGCCCTTTAATGTCGTCTGGAATCTTAAGGGTTTGGGGCGAAACCCCCTATTCGTCGGTGCCGTGGGTCATGATGCCTTAGGCCAACGTGTGATTGCATCGATGCGTACCTGGCATATGTCGCTTGCCGGCTTGGGTATGTCAGAAAACCACCCCACGGGTCGCGTCGAGGTGCACCTAAAAAACGGCGAGCCCAGCTACAAAATCCTCGCCGATCAGGCTTACGATCATATTGATGCCAGCCAGGTTCTTGAGAAGATGCCGCAGCATGGGCTGCTCTATCACGGCTCTTTGGCGTTGCGTGGAGAGGTCTCACGGCAAAATTTTCAGCATTTGTGTGATCAGACCCAGCCGCGCATTTTTCTCGACGTCAACCTCAGAGATCCTTGGTGGCAACATGATGAGGTGGTGGGGTATTTGCAGCAAGCCACATGGGCCAAACTCAATGAGCAGGAGTTGGCCATCTTGTCCTCACGACCCGAGTCTGCGCCGATTGAGCAGGCGCAGTGCTTGCGCGATGAATGTCAGCTTGAGGCAGTGATCGTGACGCGCGCGGCGCAAGGCGCTTTCGTGGTGAGTCGCGATGGAAGTGTGTTTGAGACACCGGCCCCAGCTGTACCTCAACTCATTGACACGGTTGGCGCTGGCGACGCATTTACTGCCGTCACTCTCATCGGCCTGATTGAAGCGTGGCCATGGCCGTTGATTCTGCAGCGCGCATCGGTTTATGCCGCCGCCATCTGCGCGATGCGCGGCGCAACTACTGACGATCCATTGTTCTACATCGAAGCCAAATCGGATTGGTCCTAATCCTTAGCTTTGCTCACGATTAAGCATGGCCGCCGTCAGTTTGGCCTCTTCGCCCTGCCCTAGATAAAGCGTGCGATGCGGGAAGGGAATTTCGATGCCTTCGTCGTCAAAACATAGCTTAATGCGGCGCAGGAATTCGCGACCCACAAACCACTGTTTGATCGGTAGGGTGCGAATTCGACCTTTGATGATGACGCCCGAGTCGTCGAATTTATCCACGCCGAAGATTTCAATATCGTCCAAAATGCTGGTGTGATACTCGGGATCATCCCGCAGTTCCTGACCGACTTTTTCAATCAGCTTCACCACGCGATCGGTGTTTTCTTTGTAGGCGACGGGGATGTCAAACACGTAGGCCGACCAGCCGTAGGTGAGATTGGTCATGGAACTGATCGAGCCATTGGGAAAGATGTGCACCTTGCCCTCGAGATCTCTTAGCTGCAGGGTGCGAAAATTAATCGACTCTACAAGACCACCGGTGCCGTTGACCACAGCCACATCACCCACTCGCACCTGATTCTCAAGAATCAGGAAAAAGCCACTGATCACATCGCGAACCAGGTTCTGGGCACCAAAGCCCACGGCCAGTCCTACCACCCCTGCGCTGGCTATGATTGGCGCAATGGATAATCCGAACTCATTGAGTATCACGAGAATGGAAACCACCCAAATCATGATGACCATGGCCTGACGCAGCAAGCGCACCAACGTTTCGGCACGTTTGCTGGCTTCTGAGGGGACCTCACCTTGTTGCTTGCCGCGTTCGATCAGGGATTTCTCGAGACGCCGCAGCCCGGATTTCAGGAAGCTGGCAATCAGCCAGGCGATTACCACTACCAGCAAAATGCGCAGGCTGGCGAAGATCAGATCCTGCCAAGCGACTTCCAAGAAATATTCAACGACGAATTCCATGATGGGTTCCTAGGCCGCCCAGCCCAACTCAGCGGCACGCTTGCGTGCCAATGCCGGGATGTCTTGTGCCACGAACTGGTGGTGCAGAACCTGCACGCCAATCATGTGGTTGATCACCGCATCGAGTTGCACTTGAGTCGAAGCGCTGGTGTCGGCGGCTTCATGTAACTGGAATAAGGCTTTGACACCATTCACATCCAATAACCCAGCATCTTGGATCGCTTGGTCAGACAAATATTGGTCGGCCAAGGCCCGCATTGCCGCCCATTTCTTGGGGTCGGTATGCGCTGGAGGCGCCATAAACGCGAACTTCTCGCGCTCGTACAACACCTTGGGCAGTAGGCCTTTCATGGCCTCACGCAGTACATATTTTTCGGTGCGGCCCTTGATGCGCATCGACGGCGGCAGATGTACAGCGCGTTCAGCGAGATGATGATCCAAAAACGGCGGCCGCGCTTCCATGGAATTGGCCATATCTACCCGATCACCGCCCCAAGTGAGAATTTGTCCCTCTAGCATGGTCTTGATCCACACATATTGCGCCTTATCCAAGGGATGGCGGCCGCGGATCATGTCGCCATCAAGCGCTTCAGCAATCGCCCGGCCCGGCTCATAGCCATGGATTTGATCGCGCATGGACTCCGACATCAGCCCTGGTGTGTGTATCGCGCTAGCCAACCATGGCTGCAAACAGGAGGGCGTAAAACCAACGAGTTTATCCAAGGCCGGATCACGCCATTCGTTTTCCGCCAGCATGGCGCCGGAGAACAGCTGATTACTCTCGGACAGCAGCTGTTGCCAGCTGGCGCGCTCTGCTGGACTTAAGGTATCGAGTCCATGCAGGAACATATCGCGGCGAAACGAGGGATAGCCGCCAAATAGCTCATCCGAGCCTTCACCCGTGACCACGACCCGATAACCGGCTTGATTGACATGGCGGCTCATCAGCAGCTTCGCAACGCCCAAGGTGTTGTAGATGGTGCGCTCGGCATGCCAAAGCGTTTCGACTAGATTGTCATAGAGATGCTCGGCTTTGAGGCGCATGATGTCTTGATCGGCGCCCACGCTCTGGGCCATCTCCTGAGCAATTGCCGTTTCATCGTAGTCCACATTGTCAAAGCCGATGGTGAAGGCTTTGACCGCTGACTGCTGCGACGCCGCTGCTAAGCCCAGCGTGATACAGGAATCAATGCCACCGGATAGATAACAGGCCACAGGTACATCGGCCTCCAGACGCAGCTGCACCGACTCCATGAGCGTTTCGCGAATGCCCTCGATGTAGAAATCCTCGTCGCGTTCTTGACCGCGTTCTTCGAGTAGTGGGAAATCCATGTCCCAGTAGCGTTCATCACGAATTTGCAGCTTCCCATGGCTGCGCTCAATGATCAGACAATGCCCTGGTTTGACCTGATGGATACCATCAAAGGCGGTGTGACCCGGCACCATAGTCTGCATCAGTTGGTGATACAGTCCCTGCGCCTCAAAGCGACGAGGTACTTCGGGGTGCGCAAACAACACTTTCAATTCCGAGCCGAAGACTAACGTGCCATTGACCTCGGTCCAGTACAAAGGTTTAACGCCAAAGCGGTCGCGAATCAGCATCAAGCGATCGCGGTGGCGATCATAAAGTGCAATGCCAAACTCGCCGCGCAGCTGTGGAAGCATGTCTTCCAAGCCCAAGCGCGGGTAGAGGTGCAAGACCATCTCCGAATCGCTCTTAGTGCGAAAGCGCGCGCCGCGTGAAACCAAATCCGCGCGAATGCGTTTGTAGTCATAAAGCTCACCATTGACCGCCAGCATCAGCTGTTTGTCCGCACTGACAAAAGGCTGGCGGGCGCGATTTTCGTCTAAATCGATAATGGTCAGGCGGGCATGAGAAAAGCCAACGCCACGATCTTTCTGCACCTCATAGCCAAAGCCATCCGGACCGCGGTGGTGCTGAATCGCGGCCATTGCCACCAGTGTGTTGGGATCAACAGGTTTTTGGGGGTCGGCGTGCATCACGCCGGCAATACCACACATAAAAAACTCCTTAAAACTTCAGGGTGTATCCATCACTTCGCTGATGCGTCGAACAATACAAGTAAGCAAAGCCATGCGGATAAACACGGCACCACGGGCTTGGGCGAAATACCAATTATGGGGCGTGTTATCTAAATCAGTGGACAGTTCCTCACCGCGAGCGAGAGGATGCAGGATGATGGCATCAGGTTTTAGTGGTGAACGTTGCGAAAGCCTCAGTTCCGAGCCCATGGCCTCAAAGCTGTCCCCCACCCAAGCGATGGCATTGATGTACACCACATCCAAAGCAGGTAGCTCAGTATTCAAGCTACGTGCGACGCGAATGGAGAGCCCTGCTGCAAGCAGTTCTGTTTCCTGACCCTCGCTAAACGGCTGATCTTCATCACTGATAATCACCACCTCGGAAATCGCTGAGGCGAACTTAGATAACAGGATGAGCAAGCTACGTACCGTGCGCATGCGTCCGGGAACGCCGATGATACCGATGCGGATGCGCTCTGCTTCCGCTAGCGAGGTATCCAAAAGGTTCGGATGCCATTTAAAAATCGTGTACAGGTCGGCCATCGCCTGCGTGGGATGCTCATCAATGCCATTGCCTGCGTTCACAATGGGAATGCGCAGGGCATCCAACATTTCATAAACCGAGTCGTTCTGGTTATTACGCAGGACGATGACATCGCCATAGTTGTTAAACATCTCCGCGATATCGGCAAGCGACTCGCCTTTGGCCATCCCCGTGCTCTTTGGGTCGGTAATCGACATGATGTCACCGCCTAGGCGGTGCCAAGCACTCTCGAAAGACAGACGCGTGCGGGTGCTGGGTTCATAAAAGGCACTGATCAGGATTTTACCTTGCAGTGGCAGATGCATCAGTGCCGGAGTGCTCTCATATTGAGCCGCCAAACGAAACAACTGAGTTAATGTGTCTCGATCAAACTGCCGCGCTGAGACCACGTGGCGATTGGAGAGTGTCAGTAAGGGATTGGGGTCCTCACTGATTTGTTCGGCCAGCGCCCGAGGTCGTTCAATACCGGCCGTGCCATCTTTGGGGCTGAGTGGCTTTTGTAGTTGGGATTCCCAGTTCATCGAGGTTCTTCCATGAGGGCGGTGGAAACTTGGGCGTCTGCGCTGTCGACCTCAATTTTGGAGATTTCCAACAACGCCTGTTCGGTCGTCATAACCCGCGCATAGCGATCTTTCATGGTCAAAATGGTTGCCCGCTCCAACTCGGGGGTCACGGTGGCCACGGCATCGCTGATCAAGGTGGTGTAAAAACCCAGATCACAGGCGTCGCGGATGGCTGTGCTGACGCATTCATTGCTGTAAACGCCAACGATGAATAAGGCGGTCACTTCCAGATTGCGCAGAACGTACTCAATATTGGTGGAAGTGAAGACGCCACTGGCGGTTTTATTGATGATGATCTCATCGCCTTGAGGAGCGACGATTTCTAGGAACTCCGCCTCCTTGGAGCCGGGTGCGGCATGCAGGCCCAAACGTTTATGGCCTGGTCCGCGATCGCGTCCATCATGGGTCATAGATTGGATGCGGGTATGAATGACCTCCAGACCCAGCGAGCGAAAACCATCTTGCAGCCGCCGCACATTGGGCAGCACCAGATTATCCAAACGCTCAAAATAATAATCCTGAGCCTCCGCCGGCAGTCCCGAACGCTCGGCATCGGCGAAAATACCCCAGCCTCGGGCAGCATCCAGATACTGCAAATCAATACATAACAGTGCCGCATGATGCGCGCCCAAAGCCCGGCTCAGGGCGCGATTACTGATTAAGGTCTCGCGATATTGCTCGCGCAAGGGGTCGAGATTATCGAAGCGGGTATCGCGCTGTGCATCCAACTCATTCATCGTAAAGTTTCTCCTGTACCCACTGCCAATGAGAGGGAGGCTTGCAGCAGCACATTGGCCCCTCGCTCAATATCTTCCCAATTGGTCCACTCGGCTGCGGAATGACTGCGACCCTCAATACTGGGCACGAACACCATGCCGGTGCGCGTCATGCTGGCCATGATTTGTGCATCATGAGCAGCACCACTGGGCAGGCACATATGCTTAAGATCCAAGGCGCGGGCCTTATCGCTCAACAGCTGCACCAAGCCAGCGTCACATCGCTGGGGTGTAATCTCTGAGAGCACCTCAAACTCGAACATCAGTTGCCGACGTCTGGCCAGTGCTGATAGCGTTCGCCGGAACGCATCGCTGAGGTTGGAGAGCACATCGGCATCGGTGTCGCGCACATCCAGTGAGAAAGCCGTGCTGCCCGGAACGGTATTGGCAGCTCCCGGGGAGAGCTCAACACGACCAATGGTCGCGCGGCTATGCGGGCTGCCATGTTCTTCTAGAATGCGGTCAATGGCAAAAGCGAACTCAGCCAGTCCCTGAAAACTGTCTTGACGCATGTGCATGGGCGTGGTGCCCGCATGGTTGGTTTGCCCCTTTAGGGTCACTTCCCACTTGAATAGTCCGGTGATGGCTTCCACCACGCCGATGCTGATATCACCGCGATCCAACACTGGGCCCTGTTCAATATGTAGCTCTAAATAAGCTTTGATGGCATCGCGTGGCCGACGAGCAAATAACGCGGCATTGGCATCCATACCCCAAGCTGCCATTGCCTCGGTCAGAGAAACCCCCTCAAGATCCCGGGCCTCATGGATCATCGCCGGAGTGAGCTGGCCGGCCATCGCCTGAGAACCAAATAAGCCGCCAAAGCGACCTTCTTCATCTGTAAAATTGACCACTTCCATGGGATGGCGCAGTGGTGTTTCGGATTCTTGAATACTGCGCAGAATCTCCAAGCCCACCAGCACGCCAAGGGCGCCATCCAAGGGTCCGCCGCCAGGAACCGTATCAAGGTGCGAGCCGATCATGATGCTGGGCGATTGCCCATCCCAAGCCAAGCGACCGTGTTGATTGGCAGCGCCATCTTCGAAATAATCGAGGTGAGCGGCCTCAATCTGGCTTTGCAGCCAGCGACGACCAGCCAGATCGCCTTCACTAAAGGCCATGCGGTAGATGCCCTGATCTGGGCCGCGGCCTATAGCCGCCAGCGCTTCAACATCACGCCTGAGTCGGTCGATATTGATCGAAACGGGTTTGTCGGTCATCAATATTCAGCCTTTTGGCTGCCTAATCGAAACGACAGGCAGAGCTGCCAGGCAGGAGTGCATCGCATGGGTTGAGGATCTTTTGTTACCCTACCACCTATCCCCGAAGTGCTCAAATTCACCCTTCGTTGTGGGAAACGGGAGAACGCCATGCTGAAGGAGTTACGTCAGGCTCTCAGCGATCATCGAGAACTGGTTTACCTGCTGTTGCGCCGATATCAGTCTTTGGGCCGACCTTTTCTGTTGCGCTCGGATGTCAAAGACCATTACCTAGCCATGCTTGCTGAGCGCGACATGGAGGATGAGGAAGACAGTCCGCTGGCGCGCTTGATGGAAGATATCCAGGAGCTGGCTATCGCTTGGCCGGTCGTAGCCTTAGCGCTGCGCCCCCGAGTTGGCCGTACCTATTATCTGAGCTTGCATGCCGATGACCTGACGCTTGAACCTATGGATGTTTCACATTTTCTGGCATTCAAAGAGCGCTTGGTGATTCCGGCATTGGCTGAGCAACATCCTCTGGTATTTGATATCGGAGCATTTAACCGCAATGTGCCGCGTATGCGAGAGTCGCGCTCCATTGGTCAGGGGGTTTCCTTTCTTAACCGCAAGCTGTCCAGCGAACTATTCGATCAGCAAGGTCGCGGTCTGACACAGTTGCTGCGGTTTTTAAGAGAACACCGCTGTCAGGGCGAGCAGTTGATGCTCAATGATCGTATTGCCGATGTGGATAGTCTGCGCAAAGCAATCCGCGAGGCCATTCGGGTCTTACGCAAGTCTCCCGCTGAGACTCCTTGGAAGGCGCACGCACATCGTTTGCAAGATCTTGGTTTTGAGGTCGGCTGGGGTGGTGATGCGTCGCGCGCCATCGATACTCTGCAGCTGCTTTCCGAACTGTTAGAGGCGCCCTCGCCCGATACTTTGGAGCGATTCCTCGCGCGTATCCCCATGATCTTCAGTCTGTTGATTCTCTCGCCACATGGCTTTTTTGGGCAGGATAATGTTTTGGGGCGGCCCGATACCGGTGGTCAAGTGGTCTATATCTTGGATCAGGTCCGGGCTTTGGAGCGTGAGATGCGCCAGCGTCTGGTGGAACAAGGCTTAGATATCCACCCCAATATTCTGGTGGTAACACGCCTGTTGCCCGATGCTCAGGGCACGACCTGTGATCAGGCCGAGGAACCCATTCGCGGTACGCGCAACGCCCGCATTCTGCGCGTACCATTTCGCAGCAGCGATGGCGAAATCCTGCCCAGTTGGATCTCCCGTTTTGAGATTTGGCCCTATTTGGAACGCTTTGCCGACGATGCCGAGACGCGGGTATTGGCCGAACTGGGTGGTCGTCCGGATCTGATTGTGGGTAACTATTCCGACGGTAATTTGGTAGCCACGCTGCTGGCCAATCGCCTTCATGTGACTCAGTGTAATATCGCCCATGCGCTAGAGAAGACCAAGTATCTCTATTCAGATTTGTACTGGCAGGACAATGAGCCGCAGTACCATTTTTCTTGTCAGTTTACGGCGGATTTGATTGCCATGAATGCGGCAGATTTTATTATCACCAGCACCTTTCAGGAGATCGCCGGTACGGATTACAGCATCGGCCAGTACGAAAGCTACGGCCAATTCACGCTGCCGGATTTATATCGGGTGGTCAATGGCGTGGATGTGTTCGATCCGCGCTTTAACATTGTCTCGCCGGGTGCTGATGCCGAGGTCTACTATGCCTACACCAATTCCGAGCGGCGCCTTAGTGGGCTGCACACTGAACTTGAGGAAATGCTGTTCGGCGGGCCCTCTGAAGATGCGCGAGGCGTGTTGGCAGATCCAGAAAAGCCAGTGGTGTTTTCCATGGCGCGCTTGGATCACATCAAGAACATCACTGGGCTGCTGACTTGGTATGCACAGAACCCAAGGCTTCGCGAACAGGCCAATTTGGTGCTGATTGCCGGCCATGTGGATAGCAGTCAATCCGATGATCGTGAAGAGCGAGAGCAGATCGCTCGAATGCACGCTCTTTTTGATGAGCATGGCTTGGATGAACAGGTTCGCTGGTTGGGCGTACGTTTGGACAAGACGCTGTCCGGGGAGCTTTATCGGTTTATCGCCGATCGTCGCGGCATTTTCGTGCAGCCAGCGCTGTTTGAGGCCTTTGGGTTGACGGTGATTGAGTCCATGGTCTCTGGCTTACCGACCTTTGCTACACAATATGGCGGACCACTAGAAATCATTGAACATGGCCATTCGGGCTTTCATATCGACCCCAATCATGGCGAGCAGGCCGCTGAGTTAATCAGTGAGTTCTTCACGCGCTGCGCGGATGAGCCCGACTATTGGCAGCAGATTTCTGATGCCGGTATGCAGCGGGTGGCAGATCGTTATACCTGGGATCGTTATGCTGAGCGGATGATGACTTTGTCACGTATTTACGGTTTTTGGAAATACGTCACTGATCTTGAGCGCTCGGAAACCCGCCGCTATCTGCAGATGTTCTACAGCCTGCAGTATCGGCGTCTAGCCGAGCAGATTCAGGGTCACTGATCAGATGTGGCGGCAGCGGGTTTCCACCAGTCGTGTGGAAGCCAGCATCGCCAAGGCAGCAAAGCCAGTGAGTAGCCACAGACCGCGTTGATAGTCGCTGGCTTCATAAACTGGTACGCCCGCCACCAACTGCCCGGACCAACCCAGGTCCATGGCCCAGCCAAACAGAGGCTGGAACAGGGCTGTGCCCAGAAATAAGCCGGTATTGACCAGCGCGATGGCCATCCCAGACAGTGCCACAGGCGCGACTTCCTTGGCATGGGCATAGGCCACCACAAAGCATCCAGCGCTTAGTCCCAACATCACGAATAAGGCCATGCCACCAGCGCCCGGTCCCCACGGCAAAAACAGGAAGGACAAACAAATCGTCAGATAAGCCAAGGCACCGCCCTGCAAAATAGGCCGGCGGCGCCCTAGTCGATCAGATACGTTACCTGCGATCAGACAGCCTAGAGCAAAGGCCACAGTCGCCAGGGTGGTGTATACCGAAGCTTCACCTCGGGTCAGGCCATGCACATCGCGCAGCAGCGGTACCGCCCAAAGTCCCAACATCCCGAACAGACTGCCGGTGATGCCAAAGTCATAAACAAAGCCCGGCCAAAGCTTGCGGTTTTTTAACACCGATCCTAGATCGCGCAGCCAGTGTTGCTCGCGCGGCTGAGGCGGGGGTAGACCTTCCATCTCTGCCACCGAGGGAAAGCCCAATTGCTCAGGCTTATCGCGCACCAGCCACCAAGACAATAAGGCTAAGCCAATGGCCACAATGCCCAAAGCCACAAACAGGGTTCGCCAGTCCACCGCCAGTAGCATCAGTGCCAAGGGTCCGGTGGCGGCGATTGCCCCCATATTCCCCAGCAGCAAGGTCAGACCGCTGATGCTCCCGTATTTGCGGCTACTAAACCACACGGTATTACTTTTCATCAGCCCAACGAAAACCACCGAAACCCCAAGACCCACAAGAAAGCGCCCAATGCTGGCGGTGGCTAAGGTGTCAGCTAAGCCGAAAATAATGGAGCCGCTGCCGGCCACGACATTGCCGATGGTGACCGCAAAACGTGAGCCTAATGTGTCGGCAAGAATGCCGGCGGGCATTTGCATGACCGTGTAGATATAGAAGTACATCGCCGATAACGAGCCCAGCGCGGCAGCCGTGATACCAAAAGCCTCAGCCAGCTCAGCAGACACCATGGCTGGCGCAAAGCGGTGAAAAAACACCAACATATAAGCCGCGATGAGGATGCTGTAGATGGTCCAGCGGGTGCGCTCAAAGCGCGCCTGATCGAAGTTTTGCATGGATTTTCGTTCTTTTGGTATTAATCCGAGCCCACATCTTAGCGTAGACTCGCTGCATGTCACTCACAGGTCAAAAAATTTTACTCGGTGTGTCGGCCGGTATCGCTGCCTATAAAAGCTGCGAGCTGGTGCGCCGCTTGATCGAGGCGGGCGCTGAGGTGCGCGTGGTGATGACGCGCAGTGCTACTGAGTTTGTTACGCCACTAACTTTTCAGGCCTTATCCGGACATCCGGTACGCACTGATTTATTCGATGCCCAAGCCGAGGCAGGGATGGATCATATCGAGCTGGCACGCTGGCCTGATCAGGTACTGATTGCACCAGCCACCGCTGATCTGATGGCGCGTTTGGCTCATGGTCTAGCCGATGATTTGCTCACCACCGTGTGTCTAGCAACGCAGGCCCCGATTGCTCTGGCGCCCACCATGAATCAAGGCATGTGGTCGGCGCCCGCCACACAGCGCAATGTGCGCTTGCTGGATGCGTTGGGCTACCGGCTCTATGGACCCAGCAGCGGTGAACAGGCTTGCGGTGACGTGGGGCCGGGCCGTATGTGGGAACCGCAGCAGTTGTTGGAAGCGCTGCAAACAACCGGCGTCAACGGCCCATTAGCAGGTCTGCATATTTTGTTAACCGCTGGACCCACCCGCGAGCCCATTGATCCAGTGCGTTATCTGTCCAACCGCAGTTCGGGACGCATGGGTTTCGCCCTAGCCGCTGCGGCGCGCCGCGCTGGTGCGCAGGTGACCTTGGTGCATGGGCCCGTGACTATCCCTATTCCTGCTGGTATTGAAGCGGTGGCGGTGGAAACTGCGCAGCAAATGCACACGGCCGTGATGTCGCGCGTTAGCTCCGCGGATGTGTTTATCGCTACCGCTGCCGTAGCCGATTATCGTCCCGAATCGCCGGCTTCCGAAAAAATCAAAAAACAATCAGAGCATCTGCAGCTCGAATTGGCGCGCACATCCGATATTCTCGCCGAGGTGGCCGCTTTGCCGCGCCGACCTTTCGTCGTGGGCTTTGCTGCTGAGACTCAGCAAGTGAAGCAGCATGCTTTAGCCAAGCTCGAGAGCAAGCAGCTCGACATGATTGCTGCCAATGATGTATCTGCGGGTCAAGGCTTTGATCAAGAAGACAATGCGCTACAGGTGTTCTGGCCGGGTGGTGAGCACATGTTGCCGCGTCAGTCCAAACATCAGCTGGCTGAGGCTTTGTTGCAGCTGGTGGCAGAGCGGGTCAAACAAAAATAAAAACCCTAGGAGAGCAGTTCATGAGCTTGGCGCGCCGACAAAAAGTGCAGGTGAAGATTCTGGACCCTCGACTCGGCAGTGAGTTTCCCCTGCCGGCAACGGCAACGCCCGGCTCAGCGGGGGTAGACCTGCGCGCCTGTATCGATGCGCCGCTCAGTCTCAAGCCCGGTGAGACGCAGCTCATTCCCACGGGTATGGCCATGTATATCGGCGATTCCGGTTTGGCGGCGCTGCTGCTGCCGCGCTCCGGTTTGGGTCACAAAAATGGCATCGTCTTGGGAAATCTGACCGGACTGATCGATTCGGATTATCAAGGCCCTTTGATGGTGTCTCTATGGAACCGTGGCAATCAAGATTTCGAGATCCAGCCGGGAGATCGTATCGCCCAGATGATCTTGGTGCCGGTGATTCAGCCCGAGTTCGAGGTGGTCGATACCTTTGTCGATAGTGAGCGTGGCGCTGCAGGCTTTGGTTCATCAGGCCAGCGCTAGGGCCTATTCAATATGGCTTTGCGCGCTCTGCGAGTGCTAATCTAAGCGTTTTTATGGGCACTGCTTTGGAGTACTGGCGCATGACCGACAATACCCCCATGGATCCGGATAATGCCAAAACCGTTGCCCGGGTGCTGACGGAGGCTTTGCCCTATATCCAACGTTTTTCGAAAAAGACTTTGGTTATCAAATACGGCGGCAATGCCATGGTCGATGAAGACCTAAAACGCGGTTTTGCGCGCGATATCGTCTTGCTCAAACAGGTGGGTATGAACCCTGTGGTCGTCCACGGCGGTGGTCCTCAGATCGGTAAACTGCTGGCCCAGCTGGGTAAAGAGACGCGCTTTGTCGACGGCTTGCGGGTCACCGATCGGGAAACCATGGACGTGGTGCAAATGGTCCTAGGCGGACTGGTGAACAAAGAGATCGTCAATCTCATCAACCAATTTGGCGGTCGCGCTGTAGGTCTGACCGGCAAGGATGGTGGCCTCATCCGGGCTCGGCGCCTGGAACATCGCCGCATGGCCACTGATCCCGAGGCCTCAGAGATTATCGATCTAGGTCATGTTGGCGAGGTGGCATCAATCGACCCTTCGGTGGTGCATATGCTGGATTCTGGTAACTTCATACCGGTGATTGCCCCTGTGGGTGTGGGTGAGGATGGTATGGCATACAACATCAATGCCGACCTAGTTGCCGGCAAGATGGCCTCGGTGTTGGGCGCGGAAAAATTGATTTTGTTGACCAATACGCCGGGTGTCTTGGATGGCCAGGGTCAGCTACTGACCGGGCTGACTGCCCAACAGGTCGACGACCTGATCGCCGATGGCACGATTCATGGCGGCATGATTCCAAAAATTCACTGTGCGCTGGACGCGGTCAAATCGGGTGTGCGTGCTGCGCACATTATTGATGGGCGTGTCAGTCATGCGGTGATGCTGGAGTTGCTGACCGACAAGGGTGTGGGAACGCTGATCCGCGGCTAAGCAATCCCGTATTGCTGGCGGTAAGCCCCGACTGCGCTGCGGTATTCCTCCAATTCCGGCATGTCCTCAAGAAAGCGGGAAAGATCGGCCAGATTAGCGATCGCCAAAACGCTCAGGCCGTAATCGCGCTCCACTTCCTGAATGGCCGACAAGTCGCCTTTGCCGCGTTCTTGTCGATCCAAGGCGATTAAAACCCCGGCGGGGGTGGCGCCAGCAGCTTGGATGATGTCCACCGATTCGCGAATCGCGGTGCCAGCGGTAATCACGTCGTCGATAATTAAAACGCGCCCCTGCAGCGGCGCGCCCACCAGATTACCGCCTTCACCGTGATCCTTGGCTTCTTTGCGATTGAAACACCAGGGATAATTGCGACCATGCTGGGTGGACAATGTCATCGCAGTGCTGGCCGCCAGCGGAATGCCCTTATAAGCCGGTCCAAACAACATATCGATCTCCAGTCCTGAGTCGACCAAGGTCTGAGCGTAATACTGTCCCAGGCGTGCCAAATCCTCCCCCGTATTAAACAGTCCGGCATTAAAGAAATATGGGCTTTGACGCCCTGATTTCAGCGTAAATGTGCCAAAGCGCAGAACTTGGCGGCTCAAGCAATATTCAAGGAATTCGTTTTTGAAGTGGGTCATCGATGCGGGTCGCTGTGTTAAAAAGGGCAGCCTCAAAGCATAACTGACCCAAGAGAGCCTCGCATGCGCATTATCAACTTCAACGCCAATGGCATCCGCTCTGCCGCCCGAAAAGGATTTTTTGAGTGGCTGGAGCATCAGAGCGCCGATGTGGTGTGCATTCAAGAAACGAAAGCACAGATCCATCAACTGGATGATGAAATCTTTCATCCTCGCGGCTATGAGTGCTTTTATTTCGATGCTCAGAAGAAAGGCTACAGTGGTGTGGCGCTATATTCCAAGAAGTCGCCTGAGCACGTCATTATGGGTATGGGAATTGAGGAGTTCGACACAGAAGGGCGCTATTTAGAGGCGAGATACGGTGGTTTATCGGTTATTTCCGTCTATTTGCCTTCCGGCTCATCGGGCGATCATCGTCAAGAAGTGAAGTGGCGTTTTCTCGATGCTTTCATGCCAGAGCTGCAAAAACGGCATTCTGACGGCCGCCAGTATGTTTACTGTGGCGACTGGAATATTGCCCATAAGCCCATCGATCTTCGCAATTGGCGCAGCAATCAAAAAAACTCTGGGTTTTTGCCGGAAGAGCGGGCCTGGCTGGATCGGCTATATGACGAGGTGGGCTGGGTAGATACCTTTCGCGCGGTCAATCCAAATCCCGATGAATACACCTGGTGGTCTAATCGCGGCCAGGCGCGGGCTAATAATGTGGGTTGGCGTTTGGATTACCAGATAGCCACTCCCCTGCTGTCTAGCAGCGTTCGCCAAGCCAGCGTGCACCGTGATGATCATTTTTCTGATCACGCTCCGGTGATCATGGATTATGACTGGCCGTTCTAGAGTGGAATAGTCGGGATTGGCAATCCCAATAACAATCGTGTTAGCGTAAAAAAAGTCATCACATGACGCCGCACTGTCCCAACGCTTTAGCACCACGGGGCAAGTAACATTTCAACGCAGCGTCGCTTGCAGTTTCTCGACCGATGACATTCGGGCATGCATTCGCGTGTCGCAGCATCTTGGGCTAGCGCCCTAATAAGACAACTTGGATTTGCAGTATTCCGTTCGCTTGCGAACGCTAAAGGGTTCCATTGCTCGTGTCTGTGACGCGACTTGTGGTCTTTTTTCGATTTGCGCGGCGACAGTATCGATCATGAGGGAACCACATGAGTTCGACCACCGATGAATTAGAAGAAAAAATTGCTGAACTGGAACAGGAGTACGAAACCGATCATGAGATCGGCGAACAGAACATCAACCCTCTGGGGCTAGACCTTCATAATCCGGTCTTCGTCATTAGTGCGGGTCTGATTTTGCTGTTTGTAGTGGGCTCTTTGCTGATGCCCGAGGCAGCCAACAATGCTCTCGGCTCAACGCGGTCCTGGATTGGCCTAACCTTCGATTGGCTGTTCTTGTCCTCGGCTAACTTGTTTGTTCTGGCGGCTTTGCTGCTCATCGTGCTGCCCATCGGCAGCATTCGCATCGGCGGCGAGGATGCCAAGCCTAGCTTTGGTGTTCTGTCTTGGTTCTCAATGTTATTTGCCGCCGGCATGGGCATCGGCCTGATGTTCTGGGCCGTAGCCGAACCTGTGGCCTACTACACCGATTGGTGGGGGACGCCGTTGGGTATTGAGGCGGGCTCTGAAGCTTCGCGTGGTGCTTCCCTAGGTGCCACCATGTACCACTGGGGTTTGCACCCTTGGTCTATCTACGCCGTGGTCGGACTATCACTGGCGTTTTTCACCTACAACAAGGGGCTACCTCTAACGGTACGTTCAGCATTCTATCCCTTGCTGGGAGAGCGCATTTGGGGGCCGATTGGTCACGTGATTGATGTGCTTGCGGTGCTGGCCACCATGTTCGGTCTGGCAACCTCATTGGGCCTCGGTGCCCAGCAGGCAGCGGCCGGCATGTCCTTCATGTTCGGCGTTGACGGTGGCTTAACCACGCAGCTCGCCATCATCGTTGGTATCACCATTGTCGCCTTGATATCGATCAGCCGCGGCTTGCACGGGGGCGTACGCGTGCTCAGTAACATCAATCTGGGAATGGCCATGGTGTTTCTGTTGTTCGTTATGCTGGCTGGCGGTTTTATCGCCTTTTTGAATACCACGGGTGAAACCCTGGCCTCTTATGCGCAGTACATGCTGCCTTTAAGTAACCCCGTGGGACGCGAAGACAGCGTCTTCTACCACGACTGGACGATCTTCTTCTGGGCGTGGTGGATTTCCTGGTCACCGTTTGTCGGCATGTTCATCGCCCGCGTCTCAAAGGGCCGTACCGTGCGCCAATTTGTCACCGCCGTATTGCTGGTGCCCACAGGGGTCACGGTGTTGTGGATGAGTGCCTTGGGTGGTCAGGGTCTGAACCAGGTGCGCGATGGTGTGGGTGGACTCGCCGATGGTCTTGGGGCCTCTGAACTGGCGCTCTTCCAAATGCTGGATGCATTGCCTTTGACGAGCATCTCGGCCACCGTTGCCATCATCTTGGTGCTGGTGTTTTTCGTGACCTCATCCGATTCCGGATCCTTGGTCATTGACAGCATCACCTCCGGAGGCAAGACCGACTCCCCGCAGGCCCAGCGTCTGTTCTGGGCAACGTTTGAGGGTCTGATCGCAGCGGTACTTCTTGCTGTGGGCGGCGCCGCGGCACTTCAGGCGCTTCAGGCTGCCTCGGTGAGTGCGGGTCTGCCGTTTGTGATCGTGCTCTTGTTCATGACGGTAAGTCTCTACAAGGGCCTGTATCACGAACGCAGCTTGCTCAAGCTCAATCAGGCCGTTGCTGATGAGGCTCAATCAAACTAATCACGCTTTACCATTGTTATAAAAACGAAGAGGAAGAAAATAGATGTTGAAGAAAACTGCTTTAGTCACCGCTGTTTCTGCTGCCATGGTGTTGCCGGCGCAGGTGATGGCCCAGGAAGTCACCTTTGATTTCTACGGTTCGGCGAGATTCCAAGTCGAATCGGTGAGCCCTGATGGTGCTGACTCCTACACCGGCACTCGCGATGCCTACTCGCGCATCGGCTTTAACGCTGAATATGCGCCTGCGGAAAACTTCGCCATCGTAGGCCAGCTGGAATTGCCGCTGGATTTGGCTAACCGCAAGGTGCAGGACCCTGCTAACGGGCAAAGCGAAGACGTGCGCATTGCTATGGTCGGCGTCACGGGCGATTTCGGTGGCTTGTACTACGGCCGGCAATGGCTGCCCTACTACAACGCGATTGCCTTCCCGGTCGATATGTTCAGCAGCTTCTACAGTGGCTTCGCCACATGGGCTAGTTTTCGAGTCGACAACACCCTGAGTTATTACAGCCCGAGCTTCAATGGCTTTTCCTTTGCCGGCTCATGGAGCGAAAACGGGGGGCCAGGAAATGACGACCAAATTACACTGACCGCCAGTTACAGTTTCAATGACACGACCCTATCATTAGGTGCGGCTGAGAATGGTTTCAGCACCAAAGGGCGTGATTATGGCGTCTCAGTAATGCACAGCATCGGCGACTGGTACATCGGCGCCAAGTATGAAATGAGAGACAACAATGACGCCTCGGATGGTGACAAGGCCGCCAATTTGTTTGTCAGTTATAATTTAGGGCAGCACACGTTCAAAGGCATGATTGCCAAAGTGGATAACTACGGTGGCGATATTTATCACTTGGGTTATGACTTCCAGGTTCGGTCTGACCTGACACTGTTTGTTGATTACTATTCCGAAGATGAAGGTGCCGCGATCGCAAAAGAGGCGCGTTTGGAGCCATTTGCAGACTTTACGAATAATGTTGCAGGTGGTAGTGCTTTCGCCGTCGGTGCTCGCTTTGACTTCTAATTGGTTATAGCGTCATACGTTAGTGGCGAAAAGGGGGGCTTCGGCTCCCCTTTTGCTTTTTGGGGTTGCCGTGCCTGTGGCTGTGTGGGGAGCTTGGCTTTGAGCGCGGCGGGTCTCGCGTTAGAATGCGGGATCTTGAGATTTTTGCTGGGGTTTTACCATGGCCTTTGAGGCGAGCTATGACGTAATCGTGGTGGGTGGCGGCCATGCCGGCACTGAGGCTGCGCTTGCCTCGGCGCGCATGGGCTGTCGTACCCTGTTGCTGACCCACAATGTCGACACCATCGGCCAGATGAGCTGTAACCCCGCTATTGGCGGTATTGGTAAAGGTCATTTGGTCAAAGAAATCGATGCCATGGGCGGTTTGATGGCCCATGCTGCCGACCGCGGCGGTATTCAATTTCGTATCCTCAATAGCCGCAAGGGACCGGCGGTACGCGCAACCCGTGCTCAGGCCGATCGAGCGCTTTATAAGGCGGCGGTGCGCGCCGGCGTCGAAGCACAAGAAGGCTTGCAGATTTTTCAGCAGGGTGTCGACGACATCATTATCGAAGGTGGCATCGTGCGCGGCGTCGTCACCCAAGGCGGAATGCGCTTTTTTGCGCCCTCGGTGGTGCTCACCGCCGGGACGTTTCTAGCGGGCCGTATTCATGTGGGTGAAGCCCAGCAATCGGGAGGTCGTGCTGGCGACCCGCCAGCCCTGACGCTGGCGCAGCGCCTGCGTGAGCTGATGCCGCGCGTGGGCCGCTTAAAGACCGGTACGCCGCCAAGGATTGACGCCCGCAGCATTGATTACACGCGCCTGCAGCCCCAGCCTGGCGATATGCCGTTGCCGGTTTTCTCTTTCATGGGCCGAGTTGAAGAGCACCCTGAGCAGGTGGATTGTCATATCACCTGGACCACAGCGCGCACGCTCGAGGTGATTCGCGACAACCTGCATCGCTCGCCCATGTACAGCGGGGTGATTGAGGGGGTGGGGCCGCGCTACTGTCCTTCAATTGAGGATAAGGTTGTGCGCTTTGCCGACAAGGAACGCCACCAGATTTTCCTAGAGCCCGAAGGCTTATGTGCTCGTGAGGTTTACCCCAATGGGATTTCTACCAGTCTGCCGTTTGATGTTCAGGTCGAGGTCGTGCGCTCAATCGAGGGCATGGAAAACGCCCACATCACCCGCCCCGGTTACGCCATTGAATACGACTACTTCGATCCGCGCGATCTGATGCCTAGCCTCGAGACGCGCAGTGTTGCGGGTTTGTTTTTCGCCGGTCAGATCAATGGCACGACGGGTTATGAAGAGGCTGCTGCCCAAGGTTTGTTGGCGGGCATTAACGCGGCGCAGCGGGTTTTGGAGCGGGATCTTTGGTGTCCTTCGCGAGATCAGGCTTACATCGGCGTCATGGTGGATGATTTGATCACGCGCGGCACCATGGAGCCCTACCGTATGTTCACCAGCCGCGCTGAGTATCGATTGATTTTGCGCGAAGACAATGCCGATTTGCGTTTGACCCCTGTGGGTCGCGAGCTGGGATTGGTGGATGATGCGCGTTGGGCTGCCTTTGAGCAGTACCACGACAGTTTGGAGCAAGAGCGCGCGCGCTTAGATAACACCCTACTGCGGCCCAATGCCGATAATCATGAAGCGATGACGCGGTTACTGGGGGCGCCGCTAAGCCGGGAAATACACCTATCTGAGCTGTTGCGCCGTCCTGAGGTGAGCTATCAGCAGCTGATGCAGGTGCCAGGAGCGGGTGAGCCCGTGTGCCAAGCTCGGGTTGCCGAGCAAGTGGAAATTCAGACCAAGTACGCCGGCTATATCGATCGTCAGCGTGAGGAAGTGGCCCGCTCGCAACATCTAGAGAAAACTCAGTTGCCCGAGGATCTGGATTACGCCCAAGTTCATGGCCTGTCCAACGAAGTGCGACAAAAACTCACCGAGCACCGGCCGCACAGCATCGCTCAAGCATCGCGTATTCCGGGCATCACGCCTGCGGCGGTATCGCTACTGTTGGTGCACCTAAAAAAACGCGAATCGAGTTTGCGTCAAAGTGCCTGATGCAGTCGAGTCGGCGTTGCAGCGAGGTCTGAACGCGCTGGGTTTAAGCCCAGATCTGAAAGATCCGCTGCTGGCTTATCAGGCACTGCTGTTGCGCTGGAATCGCGCTTACAACCTGACCTCGATTCGTGACCCCAAGCAAAGTGTCACTCGGCATTTGCTCGATAGTTTAGCGGTGGCTCCTCATGTGCGCGGTCCGCGCATTCTGGATGTGGGTACCGGGCCGGGTCTGCCGGGTATTCCTTTGGCGCTGGTGTATCCGCAATGGGAGTTTGTGCTTCTCGACAGCAACAATAAAAAGATACGCTTCTTGAGGCAGGTGGTGTTGGAGCTGGGGCTGGTTAACGTGACGCCCATCCAAGAGCGCATTGAATCCTGTCCCCTGAGTCCGCCCTTTGCTACAGTAATTAGCCGCGCCTTTGCGGCCACCGCCGATTTTGTGCAGATGGCGGGTCATTGTTGCGCCCTAGATGGGCGCATGCTCGCCATGAAAGGCCGTGAAGCGGATAATGATCCTGAGGGGTTGCCAGCAGGATGGGGTATTGAGCAGACGCTGGATATCGAGGTGCCAGGTCTTGCCGCCGCGCGCCGTTTGGTCTGTCTAAAAAGGATTAGCTAGTTCATGGGCAAAGTACTTGCCGTTGCCAATCAAAAAGGCGGCGTGGGGAAAACCACGACGGCGGTGAATTTGGCCGCCTCTTTGGGCGCTACTCGGCGCCGCGTCCTGCTGATTGACCTGGATCCCCAGGGCAATGCCACCATGGGCAGTGGCGTCGATAAATACCGTATCTCCAGCAGTAGCTGCGACGTGCTTTTGAAGCGCAAGTCGGCCGGTGATGTGATTACCCGCGGCGAGGGCATGGGCTATGACGTGATGCCAGCCAACGCGGATTTGACAGTGGCGGAAGTCAATCTCATGACCGCTTTGCGCCGTGAGTATCGTTTGCAGGATGCCTTGGCCGAGATCCAAAGCGAATATGACTTCATTATCATTGATTGTCCGCCGTCGCTGAATATGTTGACGGTGAATGCTTTAGTGGCTTCGCATGGGGTGGTCATTCCTATGCAGTGTGAGTACTTCGCGTTAGAGGGCCTGTCGGCGTTGGTGCAAACCATCAACAGCATCCGTGAGTCGGTCAACGATCAGCTACAGATTCATGGCTTGCTGCGTACCATGTATGACCCTAGAAATAACCTTTCTACAGAAGTCTCTGAGCAGCTCAGTGCGCATTTTGGTGATCAGGTCTATCAAACGGTCATCCCGCGCAATGTGCGTTTGGCGGAAGCGCCCAGTCATGGCTTGCCTGTGATTATGTATGATAAGCAGTCCCGGGGTGCCATGGCCTATTTGGCTCTGGCGGGAGAGATTTTGCGCCGCGAATCGGCGCATGCAGCGTAAATAACGGAAAAAAAGCCAATGGCAAAAAAACGGGCGGGCTTAGGTCGGGGTTTGGATGTCCTGCTTTCAGGGGCGGGCATGACAGATGCCGCGGACGCGGATGCGGCTGAGCTGCGTCAGTTACCCATTGAGAGTATTTCTCGCGGGAAATATCAGCCTCGGGTCAGCATTCGCCCCGAGGCCTTGCAGGAGCTGGCTGATTCCATCAAAGCTCAAGGTTTAGTGCAACCGATTCTGGTGCGTCCCGTATCGAGTGGCTATGAGCTGATTGCTGGTGAACGCCGCTGGCGTGCCGCCCAATTGGCCGGTTTACACGAGATTCCAGCCGTGGTGCGCGAGATCCCTGATCAAGCCGCCGCCGCGATGTCGTTGATCGAGAATATCCAGCGCGAGCAGCTCAATGCTCTGGAAGAAGCCAACGCTTTGGCGCGCTTGGTGGATGAGTTTGGTATGACCCATCAACAGGTGGCAGATGCCGTGGGCCGCTCACGAGCTGCGGTCACCAATCTGCTGCGTCTACAAGAACTCGATTCGGCTGTGAAAAAGCTTATTGAAGCGGGTTCGCTGGATATGGGCCATGCTCGCGCCTTGTTGGCCCTCAGCGGCGATCAACAGCGCCAAGCAGCGCGCCAGGTCGCTGATAAAGGCATGTCGGTGCGCGATACTGAGCGCTTGGTGAAGAATTGGCTGCGTCAGGGTGATAAGCCGGCCGCTGATAAGTCGTCGCGCCGCAGTCCGGAGTTAGAAGCCTTGGAATCAGATATTTCAGAGCGCTTGGGTGCGCGCATTGATATCCAATACGACAAAAAAGGCCGCGGCAAGCTGGTGATTCATTACAACAGTCTTGACGAGCTCGATGGCATCATCGAGCACCTGCGTTGAATCATGCAAAATTGATGCACTGCATTGACCGTCTTGGGGCGGGTCCGTATACTCTCGCGCTGTCGTTCAGAATGTTGGGTTTGTCCGTAAGGGCGGCCAAGGCTGGCAAGATCGGGAAGCGTTTCGAGATATGTTGACCCAGATACGATTCAAAAGGTCGACGCGCAATATCTTGGTTTTACAGATCTTGGTGGCCTTAATCGGAGCTGGTATCGGTTTCGCTTTGGGCGGCGCCACAAATGCTTTTTCGGCTTTTGTGGGAGGAAGTATCAGTTTTATAGCCACAGCGTTTTTTGCGCTGAGGGTGTTTTCCGGACGACGAGGTCAGCCGGCAAAACAAATAGTCAGGGGTTTTTACGCCGGGGAAATGCAGAAAATCCTTTTGACAATCGCTTTGTTTTTGGTGGCGATTGTCTGGCTGAAGGTTGAATTTCTGCCCATGTTTTTGACCTACATGGCAGGACTTCTTGCCTTTTGGCTAGCCTTGTTGCCGGTTTTGTCCGGCGTGCATGAGTAAAAAGAGCGAGCGTCATGGCAGTTGAATACGAGTCCGCAGGGGATTACATCAAGCACCATCTGGGGCATCTGACTCTAGGTAACCCGGAATCGTTCTGGTCCATCCATCTGGATACCATGTTTTTCTCTTTGGCCATGGGTGGCCTGTTCTTGTTTTTGTTCATGCAAGCCGCCAAGCGAGTGAGCGAGGGTGTTCCCGGTGGCCTACAAAACGCTGTGGAAATGATTGTCGGCTTCGTCGACCAGCAGGTGAAAGACACCTTCCATGGCCGCAGTAATGTGATTGCTCCCTTGGCGCTTACCTTGTTCGTCTGGATTTTCCTGATGAATCTGCTCAAGTTGTTGCCCTATGATTTGTTGCCGTATGCTGCGCATGCGATTGGGCTTGAATATTTGCGTATTAATCCCACCTCCGATATCAATGCCACCTTCGGCATGTCTATCGCTGTGTTTTTGCTGATCATTTTCTACAGCATCAAGATCAAAGGTGGGGTTGGCTTTGCCAAAGAGATGCTGCTG
Organism: Ectothiorhodosinus mongolicus; assembly: GCF_022406875.1. Taxonomy (NCBI): domain Bacteria; kingdom Pseudomonadati; phylum Pseudomonadota; class Gammaproteobacteria; order Chromatiales; family Ectothiorhodospiraceae; genus Ectothiorhodosinus; species Ectothiorhodosinus mongolicus. Next base: position 878,656 of record NZ_CP023018.1, on the reverse strand, counting down.
CATCCGTTCGGTAAATGGCTTATCCCCTTCAACTTCGTGTTGAAAGTCGTCGAAGAAATCGCCAAGCCCGTTTCACTGTCCTTGCGACTCTTCGGCAACATGTATGCCGGTGGTTTGATCTTCACCCTCATCGCTCTGCTGCCCTGGTATATCCAGTGGTCGCTGGGCTTGCCGTGGTCGCTGTTCAAACTGCTGATCATTACGCTGCAGGCATTCATCTTCATGGTTCTTACCATTGTCTATCTCAGCATGGCCCACGAAGATCACTGATTTTTATTCTGATTGAACTTGATTTGTTACATTTTTGGAGGAAGTTATGGAACTCGCCATCGCTAATGTTCAGGGCATGACCGCCATCGCTGTGGGTCTGATTCTGGGCCTGGGTGCACTGGGAACTGCTATTGGTTTTGGTCTGTTGGGTGGTCGTTTTCTTGAGGGCGCAGCGCGTCAGCCTGAGATGGTGCCTATGTTGCAGGTGAAGATGTTCATCGTGGCAGGTCTGCTTGACGCTGTGACCATGATCGGTGTGGGTCTGGCCCTGTTCTTCACCTTTGCGAACCCCTTCCTCGGTGCGGTGACCGGCTAAGGCGCGAGTGATGCTCGTGCAGTCCAACCGATTCAACCGTTTCCAGTGGAGGTTGCAACGTGAATATTAATCTCACGCTGCTGGGTCAGATGATCACCTTTGCCCTGCTGGTGTGGGTCACCATGAAGTATGTGTGGCCCCCCATCATCTCGGCAATGCAGGCAAGACAAAAGCAGATTGCTGATGGCTTAGCAGCCGCCGAGCGCGGCAAGCATGAGCAGCAATTGGCTGAGGATCGCGCCAAACAGGTGATTGGCGAGGCCAAACAGCAGGCCGCAGAGATCGTGGCGACGGCACAAAAACGTGCCAACGAAATCGTCGAAGCATCCAAAGACACCGCGCGTGAAGAGGGTGAGCGGATCAAGACCGCCGCCCAAGCGGAAATTGAGCAGGAGCTCGTTCGCGCTCGGGAAGCTTTGCGCCAACAGGTAGGCACTTTGGCGATTGCCGGTGCCGAGTCCATTTTGCGCAAGGAAGTGGATGCCAAGGCTCACGATCAGGTAATTAACGACCTGGCTAGCCAGATCTAGGGGCGCCGCCATGTCAGAACTGACTACCGCCGCCCGACCCTACGCTAAAGCGGCTTTTCAAGTCGCGAAAGAAAGCGATGCCTTGGCTACTTGGTCACAACAGCTGGGCTTTATGGCTCTGGTGGCAGAAGACGCTCAAATGCGGGCGGTGTTAGATAGTCCGCGGCTGACCCGACAAACCATGGCCGAGGCTTTTTTGGCGGTTTGTGCAGATCATGTCGATGCCAATGGGCAAAATTTCGTCCACTTGTTGGCGGACAATGCACGGCTGCGGCTGTTGCCCGAGATCAGCCGTTTGTTCGAGCTGCTCAAGGCTGAGGCCGAGAAGAAAGTAGAAGCCCAAGTGGTTTCAGCTCAGGAAGTGAGCGCGGCACAGCAAGAAGCGATTGCCAGCGCGCTGAAACAACGTTTGGGCCGGGAAGTGGCGCTGAAGTGCGTTGTCGACGACAGCCTGATCGGCGGTGCCATTGTGCGAGCGGGCGATCTGGTTATTGACGGCTCGGTCCGTGGGCGCCTACAGCGTCTGGCCAGCAGTCTGAGCCGCTAACAGGATTAGAGCTTAAGAGGATTTGTGAACATGCAACTCAACCCGTCTGAAATCAGTGAACTGATCAGCCAGCGTATTAAGAATTATCAGGCTGCTGCTGAGGCACGCACCGAGGGTACTGTTGTCAGCTTGTCTGACGGTATTGTTCGGCTTCATGGCTTGGCCGATGTCATGCAAGGGGAAATGATCGAGTTTCCTGGTGATACCTTTGGCCTAGCGTTGAACTTGGAGCGCGACTCAGTCGGAGCCGTGGTTCTCGGCGATTACAAACACATCAAAGAAGGCGATACCGCGCGTTGCACGGGCCGCATCCTTGAAGTGCCGGTGGGCGATGCGCTGCTGGGCCGCGTGGTGAATTCTTTGGGTATGGCGATTGATGGTAAGGGTGTTATCAGCTCCGAGCTGACCGCGCCTATCGAGAAAATCGCGCCGGGCGTTATTGATCGTAAGTCAGTGGACCAGCCAGTACAGACGGGTCTGAAGGCTATTGACGCTATGGTTCCCGTGGGTCGTGGCCAGCGTGAGTTGATCATCGGTGACCGTCAGACAGGTAAGACCGCGGTCGCGGTTGACGCCATCATTAATCAGAAAGGCACCGGTATTAAGTGTATTTACGTGGCGGTGGGCCAGAAAGCCTCCTCCATTGCCAACGTGGTGCGTAAGCTGGAAGAGCACGGCGCCATGGATCACACCATTATCGTCGCGGCAACCGCTTCGGATTCTGCAGCGATGCAGTACATCGCTCCGTATGCCGGCTGCGCCATGGGCGAATACTTCCGTGATCGTGGCCAAGATGCCTTGATTGTGTATGACGATTTAACCAAACAGGCTTGGGCCTACCGTCAGGTCTCCTTGTTGCTGCGCCGTCCGCCGGGTCGTGAAGCCTATCCTGGTGACGTGTTCTACCTGCACAGCCGTCTATTGGAGCGCGCGTCACGCGTCAATGCTGACTATGTCGAACAGTTCACTAATGGTGAAGTGAAGGGTCAGACCGGTTCCTTGACCGCGCTGCCCATCATTGAAACCCAGGCCGGTGACGTCTCCGCCTTCGTGCCCACCAACGTGATCTCGATTACCGACGGTCAGATCTTCTTGGAAACCGACTTGTTCAATGCCGGTATTCGTCCGGCCATCAACGCCGGTTTGTCGGTGTCTCGTGTGGGTGGTGCAGCCCAGACCAAGATCATTAAGAAGCTCGGCGGTGGTGTGCGTTTGGCTCTGGCTCAGTATCGTGAGCTAGCCGCATTCTCGCAGTTCGCCTCTGACCTCGATGAAGCCACACGTAAGCAGCTCGAACGCGGCCAGCGCGTGATGGAATTGATGAAACAAAAGCAATACGCCCCGCTGTCGATTGGCGAAATGGCATTCTCGCTATTCGCTGCTGAGGAAGGCTTCTTGGATGATGTGGATGTCAACAAGGTGGTGGACTTCGAACACGCTTTGCATGGCTACCTGCGTTCCAGCCAGAAAGCTTTGGTGGATCAAATCGACCAGAGCGGCGATTACAGCGATGAAATCAAGGCCAGCATGAAGGCGGCCTTGGAAGACTTCAAAGCCAATCACAGCTGGTAAGGCGGGAGTAGCTCATGGCAGGCGCAAAAGAAATCCGAGGCCAGATCAAGAGTATTAAAAGTACTCAGAAGATCACTAAGGCTATGGAGATGGTGGCCGCCAGTAAAATGCGCAAAGCGCAGGATCGCATGCTGGAGACCCGACCCTATGCGGAGAAAATTCGCCAGGTGATCGGTCATGTGGCGTTGGCGAATGCTGAATATAGCCATCCCTATATGGAAGAGCGTGAGGTTAAGCGAGTCGGCATCATTGTGGTATCCACCGATCGTGGTCTGTGTGGTGGCTTGAACATCAACCTGTTCAAAAAGACCGTGCAGACCATGCGTGAGTACCGCGATCAAAACGTCGAAGTGGACTTGTGTCTCATTGGCGCCAAGGCGCTGGGTTTTTTCCGCCGTCTCGGTGGCAATGTCGTCGCTAACACCGCCAATCTGGGCGACAAACCGCGGCTCAATGACCTGTTGGGGGCGATCTCAGCCATGCTGCAGGCCTATGACGAGGGTAAAATCGATCGCCTGCTGTTGGTGGAAAATGAGTTCATCAACACCATGAGTCAAAAGCCCCGCGCCACTACCTTGCTACCGATCGCTCCCGCAAAAGACGATTCGCTGAAGTACCACTGGGATTACATCTATGAGCCCGACACTGTGCCGGTTTTAGATACGCTTTTGTCCCGCTACATCGAATCAGTGATTTATCAGGCAGTGGTAGAAAACGTGGCCTGTGAGATGGCCGCTAGAATGGTGGCCATGAAGTCGGCGACCGACAATGCAGGTGATCTGATTAACGAATTACAGCTGGTTTATAACAAGGCGCGTCAGGCTGCCATTACCCAAGAAATCTCGGAAATTGTGGGTGGCGCCGCGGCTGTTTAAGCCCGACCCGGTTCAGGAATTTAAGACTAGAGGAAAGACAACATGAGTGCTGGAAACATCGTGGAAATCATCGGCGCGGTTGTGGACGTAGAGTTCCCCCGCGATGCCGTGCCCAAGGTATACGATGCCCTCATGGTGGACGACATCAATCTCACCCTAGAAGTACAGCAGCAGCTGGGTGACGGTGTGGTGCGCACCATCGCCATGGGTGGAACGGACGGTTTGCAACGTGGCGTCAACGTCACCAACACCGGTAGCCCGATCAGTGTGCCGGTCGGCAAAGCGACATTGGGTCGCATCATGGACGTGTTGGGCAAACCCGTGGATAACGCCGGTGAGGTGGCTGCTGAAGCGCACTGGTCGATCCACCGCTCCGCGCCTAGCTATGAAGAACAGGCGGGTTCTACCGACCTGCTCGAAACCGGTATTAAAGTGATCGATCTGCTTTGCCCATTCGCTAAAGGCGGTAAGGTGGGTCTGTTCGGCGGCGCCGGCGTGGGCAAGACCGTGAATATGATGGAGCTCATCCGTAACATCGCGATCGAGCACTCTGGTTATTCTGTGTTTGCCGGTGTGGGGGAGCGTACTCGTGAAGGTAACGACTTCTACCACGAAATGAAGGACTCCAACGTGTTGGACAAGGTGGCCCTGGTGTATGGCCAGATGAATGAGCCCCCGGGCAACCGCCTGCGTGTCGCACTCACCGGTCTGACCATGGCGGAATACTTCCGTGATGAAGGCCGTGACGTGCTGATGTTCATTGACAACATTTATCGTTACACACTGGCCGGTACCGAGGTGTCCGCGCTATTGGGTCGTATGCCTTCGGCGGTGGGTTATCAGCCAACTTTGGCTGAGGAAATGGGCGTATTGCAGGAGCGTATTACCTCCACCAAGACAGGTTCCATTACCTCTATTCAGGCCGTCTACGTGCCTGCGGATGACTTGACTGACCCCTCACCGGCTACCACCTTTGCGCATTTGGATGCGACTGTGGTGCTGTCACGCCAGATCGCTGAGCTGGGTATCTACCCGGCGGTGGATCCTCTGGACTCAACCAGCCGTCAGCTTGACCCCTTGGTCATTGGTCAGGAGCACTATGACACCGCTCGTGATGTGCAGAACACCTTGCAGCGCTACAAAGAGCTCAAGGACATCATCGCCATTCTCGGTATGGACGAACTTTCCGAAGATGACAAACTGGTGGTGGCCCGCGCTCGTAAAATTCAGCGCTTCTTGTCACAGCCCTTCTTCGTGGCGGAAGTCTTCACCGGTGCACCCGGTAAGTATGTCTCACTGAAAGACACGATTGCCGGTTTTCGAGCCATTGTTGACGGTGAGTATGACCACCTTCCCGAGCAGGCCTTCTACATGGTGGGCAGCATCGATGAAGCCGTGGAGAAAGCTGAGAAGCTCAACAAGTAATTGGGGGCGGCCATGTCCATGACATTTCATGTCGATATTGTGAGTGCCGAGGAGTCCATCTACTCGGGCACCGCACATATGCTGGTGGCACCTGCGGAGCACGGTGAGGTCGGTATCAAGCCTCGCCACGCTCAGTATGTCGCGTTGTTAAAGCCCGGCGAAGTACGGATCCAGGTTTCCGATAGCGGAGAACAGCAAAGTGTGTTCATCTCCGGTGGTATTCTTGAAGTGCAGCCGCATTGTGTGACGGTTTTGGCCGATACCGCTGTGCGTGCCAAAGATTTGGACGAAGCGGAAGCTATGGAGGCCAAGCGGCGAGCGGAGGATGCATTGGCTAATCGACAAGCGGATTTTGATTATGCCAAAGCCCAATCTGAGTTGATTGAGGCGGCGGCGCGTCTCAGATTGATCCAAAAACTTCGCAAAACTGCTAATCAGTAATCAGTCCTCAGCAAAGCAGGCCCGGTTTTCGACCGGGTCTCGTGTTTCAAGGGGTAGGTGCAGGCTTCGGTGACTAGGACCACATCCATCATCATTCTTGCCGCCGGCCAAGGCACGCGGATGCGTTCGCAGTTGCCCAAGGTGCTTCACCCCCTCGGGGGTAAACCCCTATTAGGCCATGTACTTGATACTGCTTTCGCGCTGGAACCCGATCGGGTCCTCGTGGTGATCGGCCATGGAGCTGAAGCGATTAGGGCGCATTTCCCAGATCCGCGTATTCATTGGGTAGTGCAGCCTGAGCAATTGGGTACGGGTCATGCCGTGCGACTGGCGCTGCCCGAGATTGGTGAGCAAGACGATGTGCTGGTGATGTATGGAGACATCCCTTGCGTGCCCCATGAAGCCCTGCACCAGTTGCTTAGTGCTCTCGATGAGCATTCATTGGTTTTGCAGTCCATGCGTCTTGGCGAACCCAAGGGCTACGGACGTATTTTGCGCAGTGATGCCGGCCAGCCGTTGGCTATCATCGAAGAAAAAGATGCGAGTGCCGCACAGCGCGCGCTGACTGAGGTGAATACGGGTTTCCTTGCTGCCCAGTGTTCCGCTTTGACGCGGTGGTTAGAGGTGATCGAACCGCAAAACGCTCAGGGTGAGTACTATTTGACTGATTGTTTGGGTTTGGCGGTGGCTGAACAAAGCTCGGTGGCGGTGCTATGTGCTGAGGATTCACAGGTCTTTTTTGGTATTAATGATCGCCTGCAGCTGGCCGCAATGGAGCGCTTTTACCAGGCCGGCCTCGCTAAACAGCTGCTGCAAGCCGGGGTGACTTTATTGGACCCAGAGCGCTTGGATATTCGTGGGCGCCTGAGCGCGGCAAGCGATGTCACCGTAGATGTCAATGTCGTGTTCGAGGGAGATGTGGTGTTGGAAGCGGGCGTGCGTATTGGTCCCAACTGCGTGATCCGCAATGCCCATATCGGCGCCAATACAGTGGTTCAGGCACATTGCGTGATCGAAGAGGCAGTGGTTGGTGCCAACGCCAGCATTGGTCCTTTCGCGCGTTTGCGCCCTGGCGCCTGGCTTGCAGACGAAACCCATGTGGGTAACTTTGTGGAGATCAAGAACAGCACCATCGCCAAGGGTTCGAAAGTGAATCACCTGAGTTATATTGGTGATGCTGAGCTTGGGGAAAAGGTGAATGTCGGTGCTGGGACTATCACCTGTAATTATGATGGTGCTCATAAACACCGAACGGTGATTGGCGATCATGCCTTTATTGGTTCCAATACAGCGCTGGTCGCACCGGTTGAGGTGGGAGCTGACGCCACCATCGGTGCGGGTTCGACCATTACCCGCGCGGCACCCGAGGGCAAGCTGACGCTCAGTCGAGCATCTCAAAAAACCTTTGATGCTTGGGTGCGCCCCAAAAAACAGAACAGGGAGAGCTAGCGATGTGCGGCATTATTGGTGCGATTGCGCAGCGACCCGTGGAACCGATCCTGATTGAAGGGCTAAGGCGTCTCGAGTACCGGGGCTATGATTCCGCTGGTCTGGCGGTGATTGATGGGTCGGAGTTACATCGCCAGCGTGCGGTCGGCAAGGTGGAACAACTGGCCCAGCGTTTGGCCGAGGCGCCGCTGGCGGGCCATTTGGGAATCGCTCATACCCGCTGGGCAACCCATGGCAAGCCCAGCGAGGCCAATGCCCATCCACACTTAAGCGAAGATCGGGTGGCGGTAGTGCACAACGGCATTATCGAGAACTACGCCGAGTTGCGTGAGCAGCTGACTCAAAAGGGCTATCACTTCGCTTCGGACACCGACACCGAGGTCATCGCCCATCAAATCATGGAGGAGATGCGCCAAGGGCTCCAATTGTTGGATGCGGTACGGTCCGCGACAGCCAAATTCAAAGGTGCCTATGCTTTGGGGGTGATCAGCCCGACATGTCCTGACCGGCTGATTGCGGTGCGACAGGGTAGCCCACTGGTGATTGGTTTGGGTATTAGCGAGCATTTTATCGCCTCAGATATACAGGCTTTATTACCCGTCACGCAGCGATTCATCTATTTAGAAAATGGGGATCTGGCAGAGGTGTGCGGCGACACTTTGCGCATTCTGGATGCACAAGGTAGTCCCGTTGATAGACCGGTGCATCAATCCGGGCTGTCAGCAGGTTCTGCCGACCGTGGTCAGTTTCGACATTTCATGCTCAAAGAAATTCATGAACAGCCGCAGGCGGTCGCCGAGACTCTCGAAGGTCGACTGGGCACTGATGCCGTGCTCGATGGTATTTTGGGGCCTGGCTCTGAAGAGCTTTTGGCGCGCGTGCGCAGCGTGCAAATTTTGGCCTGTGGTACCAGTTATCACGCGGGCCTTGTGGCTTCGCTATGGATTGAGGGCTTGCTCGGCTTGCCCTGTCGCGTCGAGGTGGCCAGCGAGTTTCGATACCGGCGCCACGCGGTGATGCCAGACTGTTTGTTGGTAACGATTTCCCAGTCAGGGGAAACGGCCGATACCTTGGCGGCCTTGCGTCGTGCCAAGACTGAGGGGTATTTGGGCAGTGTGTCCGTGTGTAACGTCCCCGAGAGCTCTCTGGTACGGGAGTCTGATCTGGTGCTGATGACCCATGCCGGTCCGGAAATTGGCGTGGCTTCGACCAAAGCCTTCACCACGCAGTTGGTGGCTTTGTTGTTGTTCACACTGTCATTGGGCCGTCATCAGGGCCTAGATGCGACCCTCGCGGCTAGCCTTGTGGATCATCTGCGCGCTTTGCCGAAGATGCTGGAGCGGGCACTGGAGTTGGATGCGCCGATCGAGCAGTTATCCACTCTTTTGGCGGACAAGCATAATGCCCTGTTTTTAGGACGCGGAGGGCATTACCCCATCGCTTTAGAAGGCGCCCTAAAGCTTAAGGAAATCTCTTATATCCATGCTGAGGCCTACCCAGCTGGCGAACTTAAGCATGGCCCTCTGGCATTGGTCGATGCGGATATGCCGGTGATCGTGGTGGCCCCCAATAATCGGCTGCTGGAAAAGCTGAAGTCCAACCTTCAGGAGGTGCGCGCGCGAGGGGGTGAGCTTTTGGTCTTCACCGATGACCCGGAGGCCCTCGGTGCTGATGCGCACACGCACGTCTTAAGCGTGCCCAGTATTGATGATTGGCTGTCGCCGATTATTCATACGATTCCGCTACAGTTACTGGCCTATCATACAGCGGTCTTGAAGGGCACTGATGTCGATCAGCCACGCAACTTAGCCAAGTCCGTCACGGTTGAGTGACACCCACCAGATAGTCACTCAACTTGATCAGGCCTATGCCCCGCTCTTTAAGACCGGGTAAGGCTTCCTCAAGTACTTGTAATGTCTCAGGATAGGGATGGCCAATGCCGATGGCCATGCCATCTCGCCGCGCGATGCGCTCCAATAATGTCAGTTGCTGACGCACGAAGTCCTCATTGTGGGGCTCAGCATCGAGGAAGACATTTCGCTGCGCCGCAGGTAGACCTGCCCAGCTAGCGATGTGCCTGACCTGACTTTCAGGATGCGTGCGGCTATCAAGCACATAGAGTTCTGGATGCTGCTCACGCAATTCTGACATCACCCAGGCTAGATGATGATGTTCGCGCGACAGTAGGCTTCCCATATGGTTGTTCATGCCTTTGGCATGCGGTACGGACGCAAGCGCATCGCACACGGCTTGGCGTGTTTCTTCTTCGCTGAGTCGGCCGAGGATAGCTCCAGGGCCCGGGTCACTGCCATTTTGCGCTTCCATCGGCAGGTGCAGTAGCACCTCATGCCCATGAGCTACCGCCAGTTCGCTACTCATGCGCGCAAAGGGCGTATGCGGTAGCACGGCAAAGTGAATAGGCGCCGGCAGAGCCGCTGCTCGCCTCGATTCTCGGGGATCATGGCCGAAGTCATCAATGACAATAGCCACTACAGGTCTTGAATCGGCACTGACTATAAGCGGCAGCAACAGCCCGAAGGTCAGCAATGCCGTGAACCAGAGTCTCACGCTAAAGGCGGTCTTAGCGTCTGGCCTGCAAGATATCTAACCCCTTTAAGAGATTCAGGGCTTCATAGAGCTGATAGTCGCGCCGCGCCAACGAGGGTCTGGAATCCGTTTCCTCATTGGCCTCGCTACCATTGCCGCGCAAATGCCGGTTGAGCTGTGCCTCGGTGATGGGGCGCATGGCGTTATCGTCGTTTTCTGCCACGACTAAGGGCTCTAAGATGATATCGGGCTCGATGCCTTCAGCCTGGATGGATCGGCCCGATGGCGTGTAATAACGCGCCGTGGTGAGTTTTAGGGCCTTGCCTTGATCCATGGGCAGGATGGTTTGCACTGAGCCTTTGCCGAAGGTCGACGTGCCCATGATCACGGCGCGATTGTGGTCCTGCAATGCACCGGCCACAATTTCTGAGGCTGAAGCGGAGCCTGCATTAACCAATATCACTAAGGGTGCGCCACCGATGACATCACCTGGAGAGGCGGTATAGCGCAGCTGGGAATCCGGTGCGCGACCTTCGGTATAAACGATCAGGCCTTCTTCAAGAAAGGCGTCAGAGACTCCAACGGCGCCATTGAGCACCCCGCCAGGGTTGTTGCGTAAATCCAGCACTAGGCCTTTGAGCCCACCACTTTCGCGCTGCAGTTGACGTGCATGCTCGACCAACATCTGCGCAGTTTGTGCTTGAAAGGTGGTGATGCGCAGATACCCAAAGCCGGGTTCCAGCATTTCACTGCGAACGCTTTGCACGCGAATCGTATCGCGGGTGATGGTCACCTCAAATGGGGCGTCACGGCCTTCACGTACGACGGTCAGGGTGATGTCGCTGCCGCGTGGGCCGCGCATTAAATTCACAGCCTCGTTCAAGGTCAAGCCCTTTACCGGCGTATCGTCCAAACGAATAATTAAATCCCCAGTGCGCATCCCAGCACGGCTGGCAGGCGTATCGTCGATGGGTGAGATCACTTTGACAAAGCCATCTTCCATACCCACTTCGAGGCCTAGGCCACCAAATTCACCGCGTGTGCCAATCTGTAGTTCCGAGAACTCATTCGGGGTCAGGTAGCTGGAATGCGGGTCTAGTCCTGAGAGCATGCCGCGTATGGCATGTTCCAGCAGTTCTGAATCGGAGATTTCATCAACATAGTTCCGCTTCACCCGCATGTAGACTTCGGTGAAAGCGCGCAGCTCCTCCAAGGGCACGGCGTTGGCTGTGTCCCGGCGATCCGCAACCACGCTCAGGGAGACGCTAAGCATCAGACCCAGCACGATCCCCAGCAGCACGCCTGTGCCAATCCGAGCCTGTGTTTTCATCTATTCATCTCCAAAATCAGCGCGCAGTCGCTGTTGCTTGCTTAGAGTCCCACCATTGCGCAGGGTTCACTGGTTGTCCCTGATGTCGGATTTCAAAGTATAACCCAGTATAGCTTTGACCTCCGCTATCGCCCGCGTGGGCCAGTACATCACCCGCCTGCACCCAATCGCCGGCGCGCTTCATGAGATTCTCATTAAATCCGTACAGCGACAAATATTGTTGTCCATGGTCGACAATCATGAGCATGCCAAACCCCGGCATCCAGTCGGCAAAAGCCACTCGCCCATGGTGTATGGCCCGCACCGGCATGCCGCGCTCGGCATTAATGACCATGCCGCGCCAGCGCTGCCCTGTGCCGGTGCCGCGGTCGCTGCCAAAGGCATGGCGCACGCGTCCGTTGATTGGCGGCGGCAGCTTGCCGCGTTGCTGAGCAAAATCGGCATCTAATAAAGATGCATCGGGAATGTCATCAAGCAAGGCATCCAGTGAGCGCAACAAGTCTCTGAGAGCCTGTTCCTCTTCACTGAGGCGGGTCAGGCGGGCATCGGCATCGCTGATGCTTCGATTCAGAGCTTGCAGTGCCTCAGCCCGCGCTTGTCGCTGCAATTCCAGTTGATCGCGAAGCCGCGCTTGCTGATCGCGTGCTTGTGATTGGCGTATGCGCACACTATTGATTTGTGTACGGGTTTCTAGCAGTGCTTCCATCGCTTCCAGCGCCTCCGCCAGCGCGCTTGCGCGGGCCCTCGCAAAGTGTTGGTAATACACCATCATGCGTTGCACCTGTGCCGCCTCCTCCACATTTAATAGCAGTTTGAGGCGATCTTGTTGGCCATTGCGCCAAGCGGCTTTGAGTTGCTGCTGAAGAAAGGTTCGATGCTGTTGCGTGTGGCGTTGCTGTTCCCGCGCTTGAACCTCCAAGTCTTGCAGCGTCTCTTGGGTCCTTGCCAGTTGCGCATCCAAACTGCTTAATTCTTGGCCAGCTCGTGCTACCGCTTGTTCCGCTTCACGCAGCGCCATTTGCTGCCGGCCGCGTTGTCCTTGGGAGGCCTCTAAGCGGCGCTGCTCACGGCTTATTTGTTCTTGCAGTTGCTCCAGTTGTGCCCGAGTCTGTGCCGCCTCATCTTGGCTGAAGCCAGTGACGGGCAGGCACAGCAACAACAAAGCCATTACCAGAGTAAACTGCTGGGTCTTGATATGGGACATTGAATTATCTTTGATTAACATCATAATCATATCAAGCTAAGCTAATATGAAAGCGCTGCCATGTGGAAAAGCTTATGAATACCGTCATTTCTGAAGCCAGCGAGCTCATGGAAAAAGAAGAGGATATTGAGCGCGCCTCAAGATCTTTAAAGGCCATGGCCCATCCCCTGCGTCTCAAGATACTCTGTGTCTTGGGGAACCGTGAAGTGAGCGTACAAGATATTGTCGATTGTGTGGGAACGTCACAAAGCAATATCTCTCAGCATTTGGCAATTTTGCGAGAAAAAGACATTCTCGCCTGCCGCAAAGATGCCAATCGTGTCTATTATCGTGTTTCTGATGCCCGCACCTTAAGGCTGATTGGCATGATGCAGGACGTTTTCTGTCGCTCTGTCTAGCCGCAGACCCTTGTCGCGCCTTATGCAACCCGGCAGAATGCGCGCTCGTTTTGGATTCTACTCCTGAGTAGGCTATGCAACAGTACATCGAGTTTCTCACCAATCATCCTCTGCTGTTCGGCTTGTTGGCCGTAGTGCTGGGCGCTATCTTCTTCACTGAATGGTCGCGCGCGACGCGCAAGTTCAAGGTGCTGGGTCCCACTGAAGCCGTGCGTGTGATGAACCAGGATGGTGCTTTGGTGTTGGATGTGCGGGAAGAGGCTGAGGTGCGCAAGACGGGCCGCATCAGTGGCGCCAAGCATATCCCAGTGGGTAAGCTGGCTGACCGGCTGAGCGAGATTGCTAAGTACAAAGAGAAGCCGGTTGTCGCTTATTGTCAGTCAGGTCCCCGTTCCGCTTCCGCCTGTAATATCTTGGTGAAAAATGGATTCTCCCAAGTCGTCAATTTGCAGGGCGGTATCACAGCCTGGTCCTCAGCCAGTCTGCCACTGTCCAAAAAATAGGGCCTTGTTATGAATGCTGAACGCCAAATCGTCATGTATGGCAACCGCTGGTGCCCTTACTGCAATATGGCTAAGCGCTTTTTGAAGCGTAAAGGCGTCAGTTTTGAAGAAATCAATGTCGGGCGCAGTGATGAACAGCGCCGGCTAATGGAACAACGTTCCGGGCGCAACACCGTGCCGCAGGTATTTGTGGGTGAGACTCATCTGGGTGGTTATACCGATCTTAAGGCCCTCGATGAGGCAGGCGAGTTAGACGATTTGCTGGGTTTGGCGCCTGAATAAACCACCCCTGTTCACGTTGCGCCACTTGGCGGGCGGGCCTATCATGGGTGGTTTAACTCAGGACTCAGGGAGCCACCATGGCCGAGCAAGAAACTCAAGGTAATAGTGCTGCCGCACAAGGGGATGCGCAGCAGGAATTTGGACTGCAGAAGATTTACGTTAAGGATATCTCCTTTGAGGCGCCCGGCGCCCCTGAGATTTTTTTGCAGGAATGGAAGCCTGAAACCAATGTGCAGCTAAACTCCCAAGCCCGCCCTGTGGATGAAAAGGGTGCTTACGAAGTCGAACTCACTATTACCGTGACCACGCGCTCAGCCGACCAAACCGCCTATTTGGTGGAGGTTAAACAAGCCGGTGTGTTCTTGGTGCGCGGTGTGCCTGAAGATCAGCTTGGACCTTTGCTGTCTGCTTATTGCCCGAATATTTTATTCCCCTTCGCCCGCGAGACCATCTCTGATTTGGTGATTCGTGGGGGATTCCCGCAGCTACTGCTCGCGCCGATCAACTTCGATAGCTTATACGCTCAGAAGCTGAATGCGCAGAAAGCCGGGGAATCGGCGCCGGCTGACTCCCAAGCTGCCGGCAATCAGCCGCAAGCCAACTGATTAAGCTTCGTGCTGACTCCGGCCCATATTGGCGTGCTGGGCGCCGGGTCCTGGGGGACGGCGCTGGCCATGCATTTGGCCCGTCAAGGTCACCATGTGGCCCTGTGGGGGCGAGATCATAAGCAAATCGAGGAGATGCTGCGGCAGCGCTGTAATCCACGCTACCTCCCGGGTATCACTTTCCCCGAGACGCTGACGCCCACATCTAATTTGTCTGAAGCGGTGCGGCAGGCCGAGCAGATTCTGCTGGCTGTGCCTAGTGGTGCCTTTGTTGCAACTTTAGAGGCCATTCAGCCCTGGCTGAAGGAACGAGGCTTGGTTTGGGCCACCAAGGGGTTGGATCGGGAGCACAACAGCTGGTTGCATGAGCGCGCACAGGCCATCTTGGGCGATCAAGTGCCCTGGGCCATAGCCTCCGGGCCCTCATTTGCTGCAGAGGTGGCTTGCGGGCTGCCAACGGCACTTACATTGGCTTCTCGGAATAAAGAGTTCGCACAACAGGTGCGTACCTGGCTATCTGGCGGCACGCTGCGTATCTATACCAGTGATGATGTGCTCGGCGTGCAATTGGGTGGTGCCTTAAAAAATGTGTTGGCGATCGCCGCGGGGGTTTCCGATGGCTTGGGTTTTGGCGCCAATGCGCGGGCGGCATTAATCACTCGCGGCCTGGCCGAGATGATGCGTCTCGGGGAGGCCTTGGGGGCTCGTCAGGAGACCTTAATGGGCCTGTCCGGTTTGGGTGATTTGGTGTTGACCTGTACGGATGATCAGTCGCGTAATCGACGTTTGGGGATCGCCCTTGGGCATGGGCAAACGCGTGATCAGGCGGTTGAGCAAATCGGCCAAGCTGTCGAAGGTGTTTATACCGCGGGTGTGGTGTTGCGTATGGCTGAGCACCACGGCGTCGAAATGCCCATCAGCGAGCAGGTCTCACGGGTATTATTTGATGCGCTGCCACCGGCGCAAGCCGTGCAAGAGCTATTGGGTCGTGAACCCAAGCCAGAGTTCTAAAACCTTGTCCCCATGCCGGGCTTTCATTAAGCTTCGCCGATGAACGCAGAATCCCCCCTAGTTGGTGTGGTGATGGGTAGCCAAAGTGATTGGCCAGTCATGCAGCACGCCGCCGAGCAATTACAAGCCTTTGCCGTTCCCTTTGAAGCGCGCGTGGTTTCTGCCCATCGCACTCCAGACCTGTTATTCGAGTACGCCGAACAAGCGGCTTCCCGAGGCCTGAAATGCATTATCGCCGGCGCTGGCGGTGCGGCGCATCTGCCTGGGATGCTGGCGGCTAAGACGACACTGCCAGTATTGGGGGTGCCCGTACCCTCCAAACATTTAAAAGGTCAAGATTCCTTGCTGTCTATTGTGCAAATGCCCAAGGGCATTCCCGTGGCGACCTTCGCCATTGGTGAAGCCGGCGCCGCCAATGCGGGGCTGTTTGCGGTTTCACTGCTGGCCCATCAAGACCCCGAACTGGCAGCCAGGCTGACCGAATTTCGCCATGCCCAGCGTGATACCGTGCTGGCCATGGATTTGCCCCCTCAGTCATGATCTTGCCAGGCAAGACCCTGGGGATGCTGGGTGGTGGCCAGTTGGGTCGCTTTTTTACCGTGGCTGCACGTTCCCTGGGTTACCGTGTTGTGGTGCTCGATCCCGACACTGGAAGTCCAGCAGGCCGCATGGCTGATGAGCATCTTCATGCCGCCTACACCGATGCTTGGGCCTTAGAGCAAATGGCTTCGGGTTGTGCTGTGCTGAGTACGGAATTTGAGAACATCCCTGCCGAGTCTCTGCGGCGCCTGGCCAAGCACAGGCCGGTTCGCCCGGGTGCAGATGCCCTAGAGCAAACACAGAATCGCATTCGTGAGAAACAAATGCTCAAGGCTGCCGGGCTTGAGACCGTGCCCTATGCTGAGATTCAAGGCTTGGAGGACTTGTCCAGTGCACTCTCCAGTATTCAGTTGCCAGCCATCCTCAAGCGGGCAGCTCTGGGCTATGACGGCAAAGGCCAAGTCACAGTGACAACGCAAGAAACGGCGCAAGAGGCTTTTGAGTACCTGGGCAAGGTTCCCTGTGTGCTGGAACAGCGGGTCGATCTGGACTGCGAGATCTCGGTGATTCTGGCGCGCACTGCCTCGGGGCAATCCTGTTGTTTTCCTATTGCGGAAAATCGCCATCGCCATGGAATTTTGCACATGAGCGTGGTGCCGGCTAATATTGATGCCGATATCAAAGCACAGGCTGAGGCGGCTGCCGCGGCAATTGCGGCGCATTTAGACTATGTGGGCTTGTTGGCGGTCGAGTTTTTCGTCACCCGCGACGGACAGTTACTGGTGAATGAAGTGGCACCTCGCCCTCACAACAGCGGTCATTTCACGTTAGATGCCTGTGTTACCTCGCAATTTGAACAACAGGTGCGGGCTATCTGCGATTTGCCTTTGGGGGCAACGGATTTGTTGCGCCCCGCGGTGATGGTGAATTTGCTGGGTGATCTGTGGGCCAATGGGATGCCCGATTGGTCGCTTTTGTTGGCCAACCCGCAGGTGAAGTTGCATTTGTACGGCAAAGAAGAGGCCCGTCCGGGTCGTAAAATGGGCCATTTCACAGTGCTTGCAGATGATGTGACAACGGCCCTGCGACAAGCCGAACAGCTGTATCAGCAGCTACGGGATCAGGCAGGCAGCTAATGGATGCTGCCTATATCGCCAGCCTGCGTGAGGACATCGTTTTTACCGAGACGCTCTGCGAGCAGACTCTGCAGTTTCATACCACTTGGGGGCTATTCTCGCCACGCGGTATTGATGCGGGGACGCGCCTATTGCTCAGGCATATCAAGGTTGCTGATGGCGATGATTGTCTTGACCTTGGCTGTGGTTATGGGCCCATTGGCTTGACCCTAGCCAAGCTTTCTCCAAATGGCCAAGTGTGTTTGGTGGATAAGGATTTTGTGGCGGTGGATTACGCCGCTAAAAATGCGCGAATCAATGGCATTGAGAATGCCGAGAGTTTTCTGAGTAATGGTTTTTCCCACGTGGGTGAGCGTCGTTTTCATTTAATCACCTCTAACTTACCCGCCAAGGTGGGGAAAGAGATGTTGTATCTCTACCTACATGATGCTTATGCGCGCTTACATCCCGGTGGTCGCCTCTACGTGGTGACCATTACCGGCTTGCGTCGTTTTATTGAGCGGGCCTGCAAAGAAGTCTTTGGTCATTACGATAAGGTCAAGCAGGGTCAGGACTACACCGTTGCGATGGCGCAAAAAGCCCGCGATACTTAATAGTTCATTTTGAGGAGACTAAACCTATGGCTTTGCCGGATCTGATTGCGCCTTCGATTCTGTCTGCGGATTTCGCCCGTCTGGGTGAGGAAGTCGATAACGTGCTCGCGGCTGGGGCCGATGTGGTGCACTTTGATGTGATGGACAACCATTATGTGCCTAACCTCACCATTGGTCCTTTGGTCTGCGAGGCATTACGCAAACACGGTGTGACGGCCACAATCGACGTCCATCTGATGGTTAAGCCAGTGGACCGTATCATCCCGGATTTTGCCAAGGCTGGTGCCGATTACATCACCTTCCACCCGGAAGCCAGTGAGCATATCGATCGCTCGTTGCAGCTAGTGCGTGATCAGGGCTGCAAATCCGGACTGGTATTCAACCCTGCCACGCCTTTGTCGTATCTGGATTATGTGATGGACAAAGTCGATTTGATTTTGTTGATGTCGGTAAACCCTGGCTTTGGTGGCCAAAGTTTTATTCCCGCCACCTTGGACAAGCTGCGTGAAGCACGCCAGCGTATTGATGCCTCAGGTCGTGAGATCCGCCTAGAAGTCGATGGTGGCGTGAAAGTCGAGAATATCGCCGAGATTAAAGCCGCCGGCGCTGACACCTTTGTGGCTGGCTCGGCCATTTTTGGCGCTGGTCAGGACAGTGATCCCCATCGCTATGACAGTGTGATTGCAGCTATGCGCGCGGAGCTAGCCAAAGCATGATTGCCTTGGGTAGACCCGAGTTGGTACTGATTGATCTGGACGGTACCATGGTGGATAGCGTCCCGGATTTGTCTTACGCCGTTGATCGGATGATGGATGAGCTTGAGATGCCGGCGCGCGGCGAGGCCAAAGTGCGCAACTGGGTGGGAAACGGCATTGAACGGCTGGTGAAACGCGCGCTCACCGATGACATGGAAGCTGAGCCTGACGCCGAGTTATATGTGCGCGCTTTGGACATTTATACCCGCGTTTATGGCGCCAATAACGCCGCCAATAGTCGCTTGTATCCGGGTGTCCTTGAGGGTCTGGATGCCCTACGCGCTATGGGTTTGCGTTTGGCCTGTGTGACCAATAAGGCGGGGCGTTTTACGCTGCCTTTGCTGTCTGCTTTGGGTCTGGATGGCTACTTCGAACTGGTGGTGGCGGGCGATACTTTGCCCGTAAAAAAACCCG
Organism: Ectothiorhodosinus mongolicus; assembly: GCF_022406875.1. Lineage (NCBI taxonomy): Bacteria > Pseudomonadati > Pseudomonadota > Gammaproteobacteria > Chromatiales > Ectothiorhodospiraceae > Ectothiorhodosinus > Ectothiorhodosinus mongolicus. Next base: position 859,913 of record NZ_CP023018.1, on the reverse strand, counting down.
ACCCAGCCCCTTTGCTGCATGCTGCCGAGCAACTGCAGGCCAGCCCTGGCCTCTCGCTGATGATTGGCGATTCGCGCAGCGATGTGAAAGCGGCGCGTGCTGCGGGCTTTGCCATAGTTTGTGTCAGTTATGGATACAACCACGGTGAGGACATCCGTCTGCAACAGCCTGATGCCGTGATCGATAGCTTGCTTGAATTGCCGCCTCTGCTGTCTAAGGCGGCATGAGTTCATGACGCCAGATATTTTTGATTCGTTGGTGGCAAAGGGATACAACCGTATCCCTCTGGTGCGTGAGGTGTTGGCCGACTTGGACACGCCACTGAGTGTCTTCATGAAGCTGGCGGCTAAGCCTTATTCCTACTTGTTCGAGTCAGTGCAAGGTGGCGAGAAATGGGGGCGCTATTCCTTCATTGGCCTGCCGGCACGCACGGTAGTGCGGGTGCAAGGTCGCTTGGTTGAAGTTCGGGAGGATGGCGAGGTCATTGAAGCGGTCGAGTTAGATGACCCCCTGGAGTGGATTGAGTCCTATCAGGCCCGCTTTCGCGTGCCAGACCTACCCAACTTACCGCGCTTTACCGGTGGTCTAGTGGGCTATTTTGGTTATGAAACCATTGCCTACATCGAGCCTCGACTGGCCGATGCCGAGAAATCAGACCCCCTACAGGTACCCGATATTCTGTTAATGGTCTCTGATGAGGTCATTGCCTACGATAATTTAGCGGGTCGCTTGTATATCGTTGTGCATGCCAGTCCCGGGGGGCGCGAGCAGGCCGAAGCACGGCTTGATGCTATTGAGCAAGAGTTGGCTCACGCATCACACTGGCCAGAACCCCTCGCCAGCCAGCTTTCGATATCAGAGTCGGATTTTGTCTCGGGTTTTACCGAGGAAGGGTTTAAACAGGCGGTGCAGCGCTGCAAAGAATACATCGTCGAAGGCGATGTCATGCAGGTGGTGCTGTCGCAGCGGCTATCAATTCCGTTTCAGGCACGTCCTTTGGACCTTTATCGGGCGTTGCGTGGCATGAACCCTTCACCGTACATGTTTTATTTGGACTTGGGCGATCATCAGGTGGTCGGCGCCTCCCCAGAGATTTTAGTGCGCCTGGAAGACGATGAAGTGACGGTCAGGCCAATAGCCGGCACCCGCCCCCGCGGGCGCTCTGTTGAGCGCGATGAGGCTCTGGAGAGAGAACTTCTGGCTGACCCCAAGGAGCTGGCAGAACATCTCATGCTGATCGATTTGGGTCGTAATGACGTGGGTCGGGTGGCAGAGATCGGCAGCGTGCGCTTGACTGATCAAATGATGGTGGAGCGTTATTCCCACGTCATGCATATCGTCTCCAATGTGGTGGGACGCCTGCGCCGTGGACTCAAGGCCATGGATGTGCTGCGCGCGACATTTCCGGCGGGAACCGTTAGCGGTGCGCCCAAAATTCGCGCCATGGAAATTATTAATGAATTAGAACCCGTGAAGCGTGGGATTTATTCTGGCGCTGTGGGGTATCTCTCCTGGCAAGGCAATATGGATACGGCGATTGCCATTCGCACCGCGGTTATTAAAGATCAGGTCCTGCACATTCAGGCGGGTGCCGGCATTGTTCATGACTCCACGCCTGAAAACGAATGGGCCGAAACCATGAATAAAGGTCGGGCGATTTTTCGCGCGGTCTCAATGGCTGAGGCCGGTTTAAGGCTGCAAGAGCGCAGTGAATCCAGCGAGACTTAGATGCCATGCTGCTGATGATCGACAATTATGACTCGTTCACCTACAACCTGGTGCAGTATCTGGGTGAGCTGGGGGCGGCCGTGCATGTGCGTCGCAATGATGCCATCACCCTAGATGAGATCGAGGCCATTGCTCCAGAACGGATTGTGATCTCCCCCGGGCCGTGTACCCCCGATCAGGCGGGCATTTCCATGGAGGTGATTCGGCGTTTCGCGGGGCGCGTGCCGATACTGGGGGTGTGTCTGGGTCATCAAGCCATTGGCCAGGTGTTCGACGGCCATATTATTCATGCCGGCAGCATCATGCACGGTAAAACCTCCTTGGTTTACCACCGTGATCAGGGCGTCTTCAGCGGCTTGGATAATCCCTTGGAAGCCACCCGTTACCACTCTCTCGTGATCGACAAGACGCGCCTACCCAAGTGTTTGGAAATGACCGCTTGGACGCAGAATGAAGACGGTACTTTAGACGAGATTATGGGCGTGAGGCATCGCGAGCTAGCGGTCGAGGGCGTGCAATTTCATCCCGAGTCGATTCTCACGCATCAGGGCCACGACTTGCTGCAAAACTTCTTGCGCACTCCTTTGCAGCGAACGGGGGCCTTGGGGGCTGGTGGTGCTCAGCCATTGGGAGGTAGTGGTTTATGAATGTGCAGCAGGCGCTGGCCAAAGTCACAGGTCATGAGGACTTAAGCCGTGATGAGATGGCTGCAGTGATGCGCCAGATCATGACTGGTGAGGCCACGCCAGCCCAGATTGGCGGTTTCTTAGTGGCGCTGCGCATGAAAGGTGAGACTGTGGACGAAGTCGCTGCGGCGGCCGGTGTCATGCGAGAGTTAGCGACGCGGGTAGATGTTGAGCCAACGCATTTGGTGGATACCTGTGGCACCGGGGGAGATGCTGCCGGAACCTTCAATATCTCCACCGCCTGCGCGTTTGTGGGTGCTGCTGCGGGAGCGCGCGTTGCCAAACACGGCAACCGTTCTGTCTCCAGTAAGTCCGGCAGCGCGGATGTGCTGGAAGCTGCTGGTGTGAATCTCAATTTGTCGGCGGATCAGGTGGCGCACTGTATCAATACATTGGGTGTCGGGTTTTTATTCGCGCCTCAGTATCATGGCGCCATGAAACACGCCATCGGCCCGCGTCGTGAATTGGGCTTACGCACGATATTTAATGTGCTGGGACCGCTGACCAATCCTGCAGGCGCCCCCAATCAAGTACTGGGCGTATTCAGCAATCACTGGCTAGAGCCCTTGGCTAAGGTGTTGGGTCAATTAGGCAGTCGCCATGTCTTAGTGGTTCATGCTGAAGATGGCTTGGATGAGATCAGCATTGGTGCTCCGACGCGCATGGCTGAGCTGCGTGATGGTCAGGTGGCGAGTCAGTTGATCGCGCCTGAGGATTTTGGTTTGCAGCGCGCTTCACTGGACAGCTTGCGTGTGGCCGATGCCCAAGAGAGCTTGGCGATGATCCATGCGGTCTTAGACGGTCAAGAGGGGCCCGCTCGGGATATTGTGTTGCTCAATGCCGGCGCCGCGATTTATGTGTCCGGTGTGACAGATAGTTTGGCCCAAGGAGTGCAGGCTGCTGCTAAAGCCATCGATTCTGCGGCGGCTCGTGAGCGTCTTGATGCGTTGGTTCAGTTGACTCGGTCTTTGGCCGAATAAGGGTGGGTGGTTGATGCAGGGAACTCCGGATATTTTAAAACGGATTCTTGAGCGCAAAGCTGAGGAAGTCAGGGAACGTAAGGCCCACAGCAGTCTGCCAGCTCTGCGCGAAGCAGCAGAGGCCTGTCCCAAACCCAGAGCGTTTCTCAAGGCGATGCGTGAACGCTTGCATCATGATCAGCCCGCGGTGATCGCTGAAGTTAAAAAAGCCAGCCCCAGTCAGGGCGTTATCCGTGCTGATTTTGACCCGGCAGCCATTGCCCGCAGTTATGAGGGGGCCGGCGCCTGCTGTCTTTCGGTGTTGACCGATATGGATTTTTTCCAAGGCAGTGATGCTCATCTTCAAGAGGCTAGAGGTGCCTGTCAGCTGCCGGTACTGCGCAAGGATTTCATGATTGACCCCTATCAAATCTACGAATCCCGGGTGATCGGGGCGGATTGTATTTTGTTGATCGTCGCTGCGCTGGAAGATGCGAACCTGAAGGATTTATTGGCGGTCACCCATGAGCTGGGCATGAATGCCCTGATTGAAGTCCACGATGCGCAAGAGTTGGAACGAGCGCTGGCTTTGGATGCGGTGCTGATTGGCATTAATAACCGCAATCTGCGTAGTTTTGAAACGCGTCTACAAACCACCTTAGATTTGTTGCCGATGATTCCTGCTGACCGCTTAGTGGTGACCGAGAGTGGAATTCATATGCCTGAAGATGTGGCGTCGATGCGGGCATCGGGTGTCAATGCCTTTCTGGTGGGCGAGGCTTTTATGCGCGCAGCCGATCCGGGGGAAAAACTTCAGGACTTGTTTGGCACCTCAGCGCAGCACGCTTAGGCTGTGATTGCCTGTCCGGCAGCGACCGCCGAAGCCCAGGCCCATTGAAAATTATGGCCGCCTAAATGGCCAGTCACGTCCAGCACCTCACCGATGAAGTAAAGCCCGGGAAGCTGTTTGCAGGCTAAAGTCTTTGAGGAGAATGCATCGGTATCGACACCGCCTACGGTGACCTCGGCTGTGCGATAGCCCTCGGTTCCTGCTGGCTTGATGGTCCAAGGTTGGCAGTGGTTTTGTAGCTGTTTGAGATCTTCCACAGTAAGCTGATTTAAAGGCTTGTCGTGTACATAATGAGTACACCAATGCTCTGCGAGTCGCCGTGGCCAGAGTGTGGCGAGGAAATTTTTCAGGCTCATGCGCGGTCGTTGCTCACGCTGCGTTGCTAGCTGCGTTAGCAGATCCGCCTGCGGCCATAAATCAATGGCAACAGCCTCGTCCTCGTGCCAGTAGGATGAGGCTTGCAACACGCCAGGGCCGCTGAGTCCGCGATGCGTGAATAAAATATTCTCTTGAAAAAAAGCATCAGCGGTACGCACCGAGGCGGCCAGAGAAATCCCCGAGAGTGTCGCCAAAGAAGCAAGTAACTTGGGCGGCAGCGTGAAGGGCACCAGCCCTGGGCGAGTCGTGTGAACGTTGATGCCCAGCCTGCGAGCCAGTTCGTAACCAAAACCCGAGGCCCCCATGCTGGGTACGGAATAGCCACCTGTAGCAATCACCAAAGTATCACAAGAGAGTTTGCCCAAGCTGGTCTTTAGGTGAAAAGGCTTTTGCCAGTCGATAGCCTCGATCTCAGTGCGTAGGCGAATTTGTGCGCCGCCCGAGCGACATTCAGCCAGCAGCATCTGCACAATGTCTTTGGCGCTGTTTTGACAAAACAGCTGGCCGGGCGTTTTTTCTTCATAGGCGATGCCGTGGCGCTCAACCAGATCCAAAAAGTCATAGGGTGTGTAGCGGCTGAGAGCGGATTTGCAAAAATGCGGATTATGGCCAATGAAATTTTCGGGGCCGGAATGCAGATGCGTGAAGTTACATCGACCTCCACCCGACATGAGGATTTTTTTTCCCACTTTGTTGGCGTGATCCAAAACCAGAACACGGGCCCCGCCAGCGCCTGCTTCGGCAGCACACATCAAGCCCGCCGCGCCGGCGCCGATAATGATGACATCTGTGTGGGTCGCAGCCATGGCCGCCGATTGTACGTCAAACCCTTTTTTGGATCTTTGTGCAGCGCGCATATTGGCAAGGGCCTTCAGGGTGCTAGACTGAGCGCAACGGCCTAGAAAACATCAAAAAGAGCCGCCAACAAAGGAGAGACTATGAGCACGCGTTACGATGTGATTCGTTCCCATCCGTTGTCAGCACAGGTTAGCCTGCACCGCTTCCGACAGGGTCTACCATTGATGGTATCGATGGAGGACGCGGCCGAAGACGTGATGACCGACTTTCGTCGGGTCGAGGTCAAAACCGCTACTCCGGATATGGCCATGGATGCCGCTTTGCAGAAAATGATTCATGCCGGTGTTCGTCTTTTGGTGGTCGCCCAGGACGATCGAGTTATGGGGGTGGTAACGGCGCGCGACATCATGGGTGAGAAGCCGGTGAAGATCGTCTCCGAGGAACGCATCGCCCACAATGATTTAACCGTATCCCATGTGATGTCGCGGCAAGCGGAGATGACCGTGATTAACTACGCTGATGTGTTAACGGCGCGCGTCGGTGATGTTGTGGAAACGTTGAGTGCCGCGCAGCGCCAGCATGCGCTCGTGGTCGAGTATGAAGGTGAGGCGGAGATAGTGCGTGGCATGTTCTCGCTGACGCAAATTGCGCGCCAGTTGGGCGTTGAAATTAGCCCTGAGGGTCCAGTGCAAAGTTTCGCTGAGATCGAGCAGCTGATTAATCGAGGTTGAGGCGACCCAGGGGATTGTTCGGGTCCAGACCTTCGCGGAAAGGCTTTTTACGATCCACATGGGTTAACTGATAGACGTGGCCGATCCAGTTGTTGATCACCGCCTCGGCGGTATCATGCCAAGTGTTGTCCAAAGCAGCACTAATCAATTCCTCGGGAAAGGCGGGTGAACTACGCCCAGTTTCGCGGGCATCGATCAAAGCCAGGCGGTATTCTTCCAGTATCGCTTGGCTGCGCTGGCTGAAATAATGCGCCACCATGGACGGATAATCTTCACGCTCCCCCGCAGCAAAGCGCGCCACTTCTCGTTTGTACTCTTTCAGCAGACTGATGATGTCGTATTCCGGATGCCCCTGAAAAAACACGAGACGAAACTGATCTTCACTGACCGCTAGGTGCACGCCGGCTTCCTCACTTTCTACCAAGACTTTGACGCCTGCGGCATCGAATTGATCGCGAGATATATCGTTGAAACGTGAGTGCGGCACATCAAAGCGGGTGTTCACACCATTAACCAGCGGATGGGTGCGATCCACCACATAGTGTGGAAACACGCCCCAGCACTTATGGCCCAGCGCGCGTCGCGTTTGGCCGTAGCGAAATTGCATGACGGCATGGGTGGCCAGACAGGAACATAAGCTTGAGGTGACATTGTCATAGGCCCAATCAATCACCTCAATCAATGGCTGCCAGAACGCCTCCAGCGATAAATCCGGCTGAGTCACATTGGCACCGGTGATAATCAAGGCATCTAAACCTTGATCCTGAATGGCTGCCCAAGGTTCATAGTATTTCTCGATATAGGCTTGAGCCTCAGCGCCCCGCGGGAGCGCATCGAGGGTGAATGGATGCACATAAAACTGGGCGATCTGGTTGCTTTCACCAATCAGTCTGAAGAATTGGCGTTCGGTAGCCGCCAGGGCCTTATCCGGCATCATATTGAGCAAGCCAATATGCATCGCGCGAATGTCCTGTTGCAGCGCGAAGCGATCGCTCAGGACCGTCTGGCCCTCTTGTTTGAGGCGGTTGAAGGTGGGCAGAGGGCTGTGGGCAACCAGTGGCATGCAAACTCCTTAGCCGCGTTTCAAGGCTGTCATGATCAGCGCGTTGAACTCATCTTCGGTTTTCACCTCGGCCAGTTCATCGGTGGTAATGGTATAGCCATAGCGCTCAGCCAGTGCCTCATAGCGTGGCAGACGGTCACGAAACAGTCGCGGGAAGGTCCAGCGCACAAAGTCATCGGGATTAATTTGCGCGACGTAGTCCAAGCGCTTGGCAGTGAGGTAGGCATGGAGTTCGCGGTCCAGAAAGTCTTCACGATAATACATGGGCTTAGGGCTTTGCTCGGCGCGCCGGATCAGTTCGAGCTCATTGTCGGCGGTCGCCTTGATGTAAATGATCAGCGTATGTTCAGCCAGCAGTTCCATGACGCCAGGGTCATCTAACTCACAGACGCTGCCTCCGGCATCATTAATCACATGTTCAAAGCCAAAAATTTCATGGGCTTTGCGAATAAAATCCGGCACATCGCGCATGGCGGAGACTTCAGCGTCGTGATGCAGCCGTTGCCGACGTTTGAACTCAGGCAGCGAAAGGCCGCCCGATTCAGGGTTGCCTAGCTTGCCGAGAAAAGTGGAGACTGGCTGCAGATTGTCGACGGAAAGATTATTGACGATGCTAATCGAGTCGGAGCGCAGCAAATCCCGCATTAAAGGGATGGTCATGACCTGGCTTTTGATGTTGTCGAGGATGGCCTCGTCCAAATAACGCGTGCCGATGCGATAATCGCCTGAATAATGAAACCAGTGCGCGCGTCGCAGCAAATGGGCCAAGCGTGTTTTACCCACGCCCGACATGCCCAGCAGCGTGATTGATTTCTGCTGCCAGTGTTCATACTGATGGGCGGTAATTCTCAAGAGCGGATTAATCCTTAAGGTCTTTTAACACTATTTTACGTGAATGCGCCGGCGCGTATAGCATATCCTACGCGCATGCCGATTTTGACCTTACAAGATATTCAGCTCAGTTACGGGCCTGTCCCGCTACTTGATGGGATACAACTCAGCCTTGAGTCGGGTGAGCGTGTCGCCTTGGTGGGCCGCAACGGTATGGGAAAATCGACGCTGCTGAAAATCATCAGTGGTGAGATCCAACCCGATGATGGCCGAGTCATGCGCTCGCAAGATCTGGTTGTGGCTCGCCTTGAACAAGCGGTTCCCAAAGGGCAAACCGGCTCGGTCTATCAGGTGGTAGCGGCTGGTCTGGGTGAGCTCGGTAGCCTGATTGCTGCCTATCACGAAACCGCCCAACGCGTGGCGGAGGATCCCAGCTCCCAAAATCTAGAGTTGTTGGAACGTCAACAGCATGCTCTAGAGGCAGGCGATGGCTGGTCCTTAGAGCAGCGGGTAGCGACTGTGCTATCGCGTTTGGGTTTGGATGGTGAGGCTGATTTTGTTGCCTTGTCCGGGGGCTGGCAGCGCCGGGTGTTGCTGGCCAGAGCGCTGGTGGTGGAGCCGGATGTGTTGCTATTGGATGAGCCTACCAACCATCTGGATGTGGAAGCTATTGAGTGGTTGGAGTCGAGTCTGCCGGCTTTTCCAGGCGCTTTGCTGTTCATCACCCATGATCGGGCTTTTTTGCGCAAACTGGCCACCCGCATTATCGAATTAGACCGTGGTCATTTGCATGATTGGCCAGGTGATTATGACCTGTACCTCCGGCGTAAAGCCGAGGCTTTAGAGGTCGAGGCGCGCGAACAGGCTTTATTTGATCGTAAATTGGCGGAAGAAGAAGCCTGGATACGACAAGGCATCAAAGCTCGCCGTACGCGCAACGAGGGTCGTGTCAGGGCACTCAAGGCATTGCGCGCGGAAAGGGCGCAACGCCGAGACCTGATGGGTAAAGCCCGCTTGCAGTTACAGGCCGCCATTCCTTCGGGACGTTTGGTGATCGAAGCCGAGAATTTGGGCTTCAGTTACGCGGGGCAGCCATTAATCAAGGATTTCTCTACGCTTATCATGCGCGGCGATAAGGTGGGTGTTGTCGGCCCTAATGGGGTAGGCAAGACCACTTTGCTGCGGCTCTTACTGGGTCAGTTGCAGCCACAACAAGGTCAGGTGCGTCTTGGCAGCAAGTTGGAGGTTGCCTATTTCGATCAGCATCGTCAGGCCTTGGATGAGACAGCCAGCGTGGCCGACAACGTTGGCGAGGGTCGGGATCGTGTCAGCCTAGGTGGCCAGACTCGCCATGTTCTCTCTTACTTGCAAGATTTTCTTTTCGCCCCCGCGCGTGCGCGACAGCCTGTAAGTGCCTTGTCCGGCGGTGAGCGTAATCGTCTGTTATTGGCCAAGCTGTTTTTGCGACCCGCCAATGTACTGGTTTTGGATGAGCCCACCAATGATTTAGATGTAGAGACTCTAGAAGTTTTAGAGTCTCGCGTTGTTGAGTTTCCTGGCACCGTTTTGGTGGTCAGTCATGACCGTGATTTTCTCGATAATATCGCCACCAGTATCATCGCCTGGGAGGGCCCAGGGCGCTTTGTTGAGTCGGTTGGGGGATACAGTGACTGGTTACGCCAGCGCTCAACTGTCAATAAGACAGCCTCTACCAAACCAGATCCCGCGGCAGCATCACCAGTAGCGAAGCCTAGCGCTGCAAAATCATCGAAAAAAATGAAGCTTGGGTATCGAGAGCAGCAAGAATTGACTAGCCTACCTGCTGAGATTGAGGCATTGGAAGCCAGGCTGGAGCAGTTGCAGACCCAACTGGGTGACCCCGAGTTTTATCGGCAGCAGAGTGAGCAAATCACGCAGACTCAGGCGAAATTAGCGCAGGTAGAGGCAGATTTGGAGGCTGCTTACGCGCGCTGGGCCACATTGGAGGCCATGGATTAGGTCAGATTTACAAGTTTTTAGTGATTATCTATGGTAAGCGAGCTGTGAAGCGGATAAACTGCAATTGTGTAGTGGTGTGCGTTACTTCGTTAATCGTCGGTACAAACGCTCTGCATGTTGCTGTATTTTCCTGATTATGATTGAGGTTAGTTCGATGTCTACCGGTACTGTGAAGTGGTTTAACGAAACGAAGGGCTTTGGTTTCATCGCCCCGGAAGATGGGGGTGCCGACGTGTTCGTGCATTATTCTGCGATTTCTGCTGATGGTTTCAAAACCCTAGGCGAAGGCCAGAAAGTCAATTACGAAGTCCAGCAGGGCCCCAAGGGACTGCAGGCTGTCAACGTCACTGTTGCCGGCTGATTTCCAAATTTGAGGAAGCCCGCTTCGGCGTTTGTCGAAGCGGGTTTTTTTATGTCCGTGGGTTTTAGCCGATCAACAAACCCGTAGGAGTGGAACGCACGCTGGTCTCGCCATTGAGCCACTGCTCGATAGTGCTGCCAGCCAGTGCGTGGCGCCAGCCGTGACCGAGGCGCGACTGAGCGTCGCCCAAGACCCACTGCTCAACGTCTTTGCGACTGGCAATGCCCGCTGTACTGATGCCATGGTGCTCTGCCTGATGACGCAGTAAAGCCATGGCGACATCCACCTTGGATTCTTGCGCAGGCGTCAAATGACGCCGTTCTGGCAGTCTGGGGCGCGCCTGTTCAGGCATGGCTTGTGCCTCGCTAATCGCCGCTAAAATGGCTGCGCCATGGCGTTCCACTTGTTCAGGTTTCAGCCCGCGAATCTGCGCCAGCGCTTGGCTATTCTTTGGGGGGCGGCGGGCGCAGTCGATGATGATTTCATCGGCCAGGATCCATCGCCGCGGACGATTGGCTTGCATCGCGGTTTTTTCACGCCAAGCAGACAGCATTTGAGCAATCGCCAACTCACCTCGGCTCCTTAATTGAGATAGGTTTTTCAGGCGTTGCCAAACCGCCTCGGGCGCTGGGGCATAGTTCTTGCCGTGAGCTAGGGCAATGAAGTCTTCACTTAGCCAGTCTAGGCGGCCAGCCCGAGCCAGCTGATCATGCAGACGCTCGTAGGCCCTGGCTAAATAAATCACATCATCGGCGGCATAGCGCAACTGGCCCTGATCCAGTGGGCGTTTGGCCCAATCTGTACGGGTATGCGATTTATCGAGCTGGACATTTAATAGGCTATCGACCAATTTGGCATAGGAAATTTGATCACCCAAACCCATGAGCGAAGCGGCGATTTGGGTATCAAATAGGGGCGATGGCAGCTGCCCGGTTTGATGCCAGAAAATCTCAAGATCTTGGCTGGCAGAGTGCAGCACTTTGAGCATGTGGGTTTGGCCCAGCAGTTCCCAAAGAGGTGACAAGTCCTCAATGGCCAAAGTATCGATACAAACCGCCTGATCGGTATCGCCAATCTGCACTAAGCACAGCTGCGGATAATAGGTCTTCTCGCGGATGAATTCAGTGTCCAGGGCCAGCCAAGGCTTCTTGGCCCAGTCCTGACAGATCTGAGCCAAGACGGCTGACTGGTCAATAAACTGCACTTCCTGCATGATGAACTCCGGTCTTCTCAATGGCTTTGCGCATGATGCCCTATTTTCGTTTGTCCGCTCAGGTTTGCTGCGTGATCGGCCTATTTTTTATGACGATGCCGACGCTGGCCGATTTCCGTCTGGCTCCTGAGGGCGGCTGGCAGGCGCCTCACGGACAGCAGCATCCTTTGCTGGGCCATGTTTGGTTAACTGCTGCAGCGCGCCCGGTGGACGTAGAGCTCTGGCAGGAGCAGTTGAGCCAAACGCAATATCTGCTGTTGGGAGAGGTTCACGATAACCGCGATCATCAAGCTTTGCATCGCCTTATTCTGCTCAGTTTGGCCCATCATGAGAGGCGAGCTTCCCTAGCTATGGAGATCTTCGACTTAGATGATCAGCCCGTCATCGATGAGCTGCGGGCTCGCGGCCCTGTTGAAGCCGATGCTGTAGCAGAAGCGGTGGGGATGAGTGACCGTGGCTGGCCTTGGCCATTTTCTCGCGCCACCGTGCAATGGGCTTTAGATAATCAGCTGCCACTAATCGCCGCCAATCTGTCCATGTCCGATGCCATGCAGGTGGCCCGTCAGGGCGCCGAGACCCTGTTAAGTGAGGCGCAGCTCGCCGCATTGAAACTGCCTGAGTCTTGGAATTCCGATCGGGAGCAAGCGCTGACCGAGCAAATCATCGATGCGCATTGTGGCTTTCTACCGCCACAGCACGCCGGTGGCATGGTTATGGCACAGCGGGTGCGTGATGCGATCATGGCGCGCGAGCTCATGGCTGCATCGGGACAGCCGGCGGTTCTCATCGCCGGCAATGGTCATGTGCGCCAAGATTTGGGCGTTCCTGTGTATTTAATGACGCATAGCTCCCAGGCCAGTGTCTTAAGCATCGGCTTGGTGGAGGTGGATGCGGATAAGCCAGAAGCTATGGATTACAGCGCGCTGCAACAAGCACTTTATGACATCGTGATATTCACCACCCGGCAACGCATTACTGACCCCTGTGATGATTTCCGTGAACAGTTGGAGAGACTGCGCCAGTGAACCCGGGTTGATTCAAAGATCCAGGCACCATCGGCGACGTACGCCTCTGAGCGTCACAAATATCAGCGGCCAAAGCAGCATACTGGAAGCAATAGGGGCCCAATACAACCAGCTTTCCGGCGGTTGGCCGGTAATGCCGTAGACCCACAATACGACGAGGAGGTACAGGCCCAGTAAAGCACCAATGCTGATGGCCTGTTGCCACAGGGGATGCAGGCGAATGCGTTGGTGCAAGCGCAGGCCCAGCAGGGTGATTAAGGCCAAAGCCATGGCATGTTGGCCCAGCAAGGCGCCTTTAGCCACATCCAAAAACAGTCCAGCCAGCCAAGCTGTGCCAATGCTGTAGCGTCGCGGCAAGGCCATCGACCAGTAGAGCATGGTCATGGCCACCCATTCAGGACGCCAAGGTGCTGCCCAATCTGGCAGGGGAATGATGGTGAGAATAAGCGCCAAAACAAAAGTGGCGGGAATCACCAACAAGATGGCACGCAAACCCATCAGGCGTCCTCATCCGTAGCGGCCGGTATGGGCGGCTCAAGAGCCTCGCCTGGCCACAGCAATAGGACCTCACGACTGCGGTCCAGGCGCGCCAAGGGCTCTGCTTCGACTCGTGCAAACGCTGAACCAAGGGGGCGTTCAATCTGCGATATGCGGGCTACAGGGTAATCGGCTGGGAAGCGACCTCCCAATCCAGAGGTGCTGACGATATCGCCAATTTCCAGGTCTTCACTTACCGGAATAAAGCGCAGCTCTAGCCGTTCTGGGTGTCCTGTGCCGATAACCAGAGTGCGCAATCCCGTGCGATTGATCTCGACTGGTAGAGCGTGGCTGGGATCCGAGATCAGTAAGGCCACGCTATGAGTGGGATGCACCTCAAGAATTTGGCCAACGACGCCATCAGCGTTAATTAGCGGCTGGCCGGGGTAAACATCATCCCCTGCCCCTTTGTTCAAAACGACTTGCTGCCGGAAGGGGTCGAGGTCTACTGCCATCAGACGTGCAATCAATACACGGTCTTCAAGGCGGGCCGAGGAGTCTAACAGTTGCCGCAAGCGTTCATTCTCAGCAGCCAAGGCATCCATATTCAGCTGCCGCACTCGCAGATGCGTCATGTCAGCTCGTAGTTCCCGGTTCTGGGTGATGAGGCGGTGTCGGCTGGCGAGTTGTTCACTGGTCCAGTGCGAGATACGCAAGGGTGAGTCAGCGGCGTATTGCACCGGAAAAAACGCGATAGCGATGAGGCTGCGCAGTTGTTCCACATGCTGATGTCGATGGTCCATCGTCATCAGCGTTAAAGACAGAACAGCAAGCAACAAAAACTTGACCGCGGGAGGCGTGCCCAGTTTAAACAGCGGCTGTTTGATGGCCAGTCCTCCTGAGGTGCTTATTCAAGCGACAGGAATTCAGCCCCACGCTCATCCAACATTTCAAGCATTTTCCCACCACCGCGCACCACGCAAGTCAGCGGATCATCTGCCACCAGCACCGGGATGCCGGTCTCTTCCATAAGCAGGCGGTCTAGGTCACCCAGTAGGGCGCCGCCACCGGTGAGTACGATACCGCGCTCGGCGACGTCAGAGCCTAATTCCGGTGGCGTTTGCTCGAGTGCGGTGCGCACTGCGCTGACAATGCCATGCAAGGGTTCCTGCAGTGCTTCTAGAATTTCATTACTGTTGAGCGTAAAGGCGCGGGGGATCCCTTCAGCCAAATTTCGGCCTTTAACTTCGATTTCTTTGAGCTCTTTGCCGGGGTAGGCAGAACCAATTTCATGTTTGATGCGCTCGGCAGTGGCTTCGCCGATCAAAATCCCATAATTACGGCGTACATAGGAAGAAATCGCCTCGTCAAAGGTGTCACCGCCGATGCGCACGGATGCCGAATAAACAATCCCGTTTAAAGACATCACGGCCACTTCTGAGGTGCCCCCGCCGATATCCAACACCATCGAGCCACGGGCTTCATCCACAGGGATTCCAGACCCTACAGCAGCCGCCATGGGTTCTTCCACCAGATAGACCCGACGGGCGCCAGCGCCAGCAGCAGATTCACGGATCGCGCGTCTTTCCACTTGTGTGGCGCCGCAGGGCACGCAAACCAAAACGCGCGGACTGGGCCGGAAGAAGCGGTGCTGATGCACCATGCGAATGAAGTACTGCAACATCTTTTCTGTGGTGGTGAAGTCGGCAATCACGCCATCTTTCATCGGGCGGATCGCCTGGATATTTTCTGGTGTGCGGCCGATCATGCGCTTAGCAGCTGTGCCGACGGCTTCCACGGTACGCGGACCGCCCGGGCCTCGATCTTGGCGGATGGCAACCACTGAGGGTTCGTTAAGCACGATACCTTTGCCACGCATGTAAATCAGCGTATTGGCGGTGCCTAGGTCGATGGCGATATCGTTAGAAAAAACCCCAAGGGCGCGTTTGAGCATATCGGAAAAGGGCTCTGCAAGACGGGCGGAAAAAACCAAATGACCCGGTACTTTACCAATGCCAAAGGGCTTTGGGCAAGTTCTCAAGTGTGTTAGCTTACTGCACCTTATGCCAGTCATTTTTCCTTGGGAGGCTCAATGTCCCTGTCTGCTGATGAAGTCAGGAAGATCGCGCATTTAGCGCGCCTGCAAATCAAAGACGCCGATGTGCAGTCTTACGCGGAGAATCTCTCCGCCATTTTGGCTTTCGTGGAGCAAATGGATACGGTGGATACCGCCGGCGTCAAACCCATGGCGCATCCCTTGGATATGTCTCAGCGCTTGCGCCCCGATGAGGTTACAGAGACAGACCAACGCGTTGATTTTCAGCGCCATGCCCCGGCAGTTGAGGCCGGTCTTTACCTGGTTCCCAAGGTCATTGAGTGACCCGTTTTGGATGCCCGCATGTACGATAAAACTCTTGCCCAATTGGCTGATGCTTTGAATGCTGGGGATGTTTCCAGTGTTGAGCTGACTGAACATTTTCTCGAGCGTATTGAGCGTTTGGACACACAGCTCAATAGCTTTATTACGGTGACCGCTGAAGAGGCGATGACGGCCGCTAAGGAGGCTGATGCGCGTCGTGGCCGTGGCCAGGCCAGTCGCCTCACCGGTGTGCCGATCGCGCAGAAAGACATCTTTTGCACCCAGGGCGTTCGTTCCTCCTGCGCCTCGCGCATGCTCGATAATTTTATCTCGCCCTACGATGCCGGCGTGGTTGAGCGCTTTAAGGCAGAAGGCTGCCCGATGTTGGGCAAAACCAATATGGATGAGTTCGCCATGGGCTCATCCAACGAGACCAGTTTTTATGGCTCGGTGAAAAACCCCTGGGACGTAGAGCGTGTCCCGGGCGGCTCCTCAGGTGGATCTGCCGCTGCCGTGGCAGCGCGTCTGGCGCCAGCGGCCACCGGCACAGATACTGGTGGGTCCATCCGCCAACCTGCGGCGCTAAATGGCATCACGGGGCTGAAACCCACCTATGGCCGCGTGTCGCGCTGGGGCATGATTGCCTTTGCTTCCAGCTTGGATCAGGGCGGCCCTATGGCGCAAACCGCTGAGGATTGCGGGTTGCTGCTCAATGTCATGAGTGGTTTTGATCAACGCGACTCCACTTCATTGCAACGCGACCCTGAGGATTTCACACGTGCTCTGGGGAATTCGCTCAAAGGGCTGCGCATGGGTTTGCCCAAGCAGTTTTTTGCTGAGGGTATGGATGCCGGGGTGGCGGCTGCCTTGGAGTCAGCCATGGCCGTGTATCGGGATTTGGGCGTGACGTTTACCGAAGTGGATTTGCCGAACTCGGGACTGGCAGCGCCGGCGTATTATGTTGTGGCTCCAGCTGAGTGCTCCTCGAATCTGGCCCGCTTGGATGGCGTGCGTTACGGCTATCGCTGCGAAGATCCCAAGGACTTGATGGATTTGTACACGCGTTCCCGAGGCGAGGGCTTTGGTGAAGAGGTGAAACGTCGCATCATGATTGGGACCTATGCGTTATCCGCAGGTTATTTCGATGCCTATTACCTCAAGGCGCAAAAGATTCGTCGCCTGATCGCTGATGATTTCGCCCGGGCTTTCGAGTCTGTGGATTTGATTTTCGCGCCGACCACGCCCACCCCGGCGTTTCGCCTCGGCGAGAAAACCGATGACCCGATCACTATGTATCTCTCGGATATCTACACTATCGCTGTGAATCTGGCGGGTCTGCCGGCGATGTCGTTGCCGGCTGGATTTGTCGATGAGCTGCCGGTGGGTATGCAATTGATCGGTAACTATTTCGATGAGTCGCGCCTGTTAGGGGCGGCGCACCAATACCAACAGCAAACCGACTGGCATCAGCGCCTGCCAGCGGGCTTTGGAGCTTGATCACCATGACCTGGGAAACTGTGATTGGCCTTGAGATCCATGCGCAGCTGGCCACGCGCTCAAAGATTTTCTCTGCCGCTGCCACCGCTTACGGCGCAGCGCCCAATACCCAGGCTTGTGCCGTGGATCTGGGGTTGCCCGGGGTGTTGCCGGTGCTCAATGGTGAGGCGGTGCAGATGGCGGTTAAGTTGGGCCTGGCCATAGGCGCCGAAATCGCGCCGCGCTCGGTGTTCGCCCGCAAGAACTATTTTTATCCGGACCTCCCCAAGGGTTACCAGATATCACAGTATGAGTTGCCGGTAGTTTCCAGTGGCGAGATCGAGATCGAGCTGGAAGATGGGCAGACCAAGCGTATTGGCATTACCCGCGCGCATTTGGAAGAGGATGCCGGTAAGAGCTTGCATGAAGATTTTCATGGCATGAGCGGTATCGATTTGAATCGCGCCGGCACGCCTTTGTTAGAAATCGTTTCTGAGCCGGATTTGCGCTCGGCCAAAGAAGCGGTGGCTTACATGAAAAAGCTGCATTCTCTGGTGCGTTATCTGGGGATTTGCGATGGCAATATGCAGGAGGGTTCATTCCGCTGCGATGCCAATGTCTCGATTCGGCGCGCGGGGTCCACTGAATTTGGTACGCGCACCGAAATCAAAAACCTCAATTCCTTTCGCTTTGTCGAAAAAGCCATTGAGTATGAAGTCGAGCGCCAGATTGATGTGATCGAAGGCGGCGGTTCGGTGGTGCAAGAGACCCGTTTGTATGATCCCGACAAGGGCGAGACGCGCTCGATGCGCTCTAAAGAAGAAGCCAATGATTATCGCTATTTCCCCGATCCAGATTTGCTGCCTTTGGATATCGACTCGGGCTTCGTAGAATCCGTGCGCGCTAGCTTGCCGGAGTTACCCGATGAGAAAAAACATCGATTCATGACCCATTATGGTTTATCCGCCTACGATGCTGGGGTGCTAACCGCCAGCCGTGAGATGGCCGATTACTACGAAGTCGTGGTGAAAACTGCGGCGGGCCAGGCCAAGTTGGCGGCTAACTGGGTGATGGGTGAGTTCTCCGGGGCATTGAACAAAGACGGCTTGGACATTGGCGCCAGTCCAGTGTCGGCCACTGGCTTGGGCGGGCTTTTAAGCCGCATCCATGATGAAACCATTTCGGGCAAGATCGCCAAAGAAGTATTCGAGGCCATGTGGGCCGGCGAAGGCAGTGCCGATGACATTATCCAAGCGCGTGGTTTAAAACAAATCACGGATACAGGCGCGATCGAACAAATGATCGATGAAGTGATCGCTGCCAATCCCAGTCAGCTGGAGCAGTACCGTAGCGGTAAAGACAAGCTGTTTGGCTTTTTTGTCGGTCAGGTCATGAAAGCGACCGCTGGTAAGGCCAATCCCGCTCAGGTTAACGAGCTGCTTAAGAAGAAACTGCAGGGCTAGCGCAAACCGGGCAATGCGGGTCTTTTTTGACCCGCAAGCTGCGCCAATCCATGCGCAGCGCATCCAACACCATCAGTTGCCCACAGACCGTCGGCAGGCCCAATAGCCACTTCAAGGCTTCAGTGGCCTGAAGGCTACCCATGACCCCGGGCAGGCTAGCCAGCACGCCGGTTTGGGAGCAGGTCTCAGCTTCGGCCTCTCCCTCGTCGTAGAGGCAGTGATAACAGGGGCTGTCGGCTTGCGTCGGGTCGAATAGACTCAGCTGTCCTTCAAAACGAATCACAGCGGCCGATGCCAGCGCCGTGCCAGTCGCAAAGCACGCGCGATTGACCATAAAGCGCGTGGCAAAATTGTCACTGCAGTCCAACACAATATCCACATCCGCCAAGTGATTTTGCAGCTGAGCTAGATCCAGCTGTTGGTCTAGCGTGCGTATCTCAATCAGCGGATTAATGGCCCTTAAGGCCTGAGCGCCCGAGTCTACCTTGGGCTGGCCGATGCGGTCGGTGCTATGAATGATTTGTCGCTGCAGATTGGACAGCTCCACCGCATCAAAATCCACTAGGGTCAGGCGCCCCACACCGGCGGCAGCAAGATATAGCGCTGTAGGGCTACCCAGTCCACCCACTCCCAGGATCAATGCGTGGCTCGCACCAAGCTTTTCCTGACCCTCAATGCCCACTTGTGGCAGGAGTATCTGTCGGCTGTAGCGCAGCAGCGCATCATCGTCCAAGGTGCTTGCCCTCTTGCTGCTCCAAAAAGTCGGTTAACTGACCAGTTTGGCGGCTTGCTGATCGGCGTGATACGACGAGCGCACCATGGGCCCGCTGGCCACTTGGGAGAAGCCTAGTTCCTCAGCAATGCGAGCCAGTTCGTCAAACTCTTCTGGAGTAACGAAACGTTCCACTGGCAGATGATGCCGAGACGGTTGCAGATACTGCCCCAAGGTCAGCATTTCACAATCATGGGCGCGCAAATCCTTCAAGACTTCAACCACTTCGTCATTGGTTTCGCCCAGACCCAGCATGATGCCAGATTTGCTGGGTACCCCAGGATGGCGTTGTTTGAACTGCTGCAGTAAATCCAAGGACCAGTCGTAGTCGGCTCCCGGTCGGGCCTTGCGATAAAGCCGCGGAACGGTCTCCAAATTGTGATTAAACACGTCGGGGGGAGCCTGTTCGAGAATATCCAAGGCTACCTGCATGCGGCCGCGGAAGTCCGGTACCAAGGTCTCGATACGAATCCCTGGGCTCTTCTCACGGGTTTCGCGGATGCAGTCCACAAAGTGTTGGGCTCCGCCATCGCGCAGATCATCTCGGTCTACTGAGGTAATCACCACATAGTTCAGGACCATGGCAGCAATGGTGCGCGCCAAATTAATCGGCTCTTGGGGATCCAGAGGGTTAGGCCGCCCATGAGCGACATCACAAAAGGGGCAACGTCGAGTACAGATGTCGCCCATGATCATGAAGGTGGCTGTGCCATGGCCAAAGCACTCACCCAGATTCGGGCAGGCCGCCTCTTCACAGACGGTATGCAGCTGATTTTCACGCAGGATGCGCTTGAGGCGCTGTACCTCAGGGCTGCCATGGGTACGTGCCCGAATCCAGTGGGGCTTGCGCAATGGTTGTTCGGTTGGGGCAATCTTTACCGGGATACGCGCGACTTTTTCTGCCGCTCTTAACTTCTCCCCCCGTTCTGGACGCCGCGTGGCGGTCATGCTGCCTCCTCAGGGGTTCGGGTGCGCATCGATAGGGCGTGCAAAGCACCACTGGCGATATGTTCTTGCACCGTGGCATTGACCATCTGGTGACGCTTGATTCGGCTTTGCCCGACGAAGGACTCGCTGATGATTTCAGCATGAAAATGGCCATCAGAGCCGGTCACCACCACTTCAGCATCCGGCAGTCCTGCTGCAATCATTTCTTGAATCAAATCCGCATTCATCCGTTTCGCCACTCGCTGTTATCGTCTCACTGTGAGAAGGATCATAACGGATCATTGCCCTGCGCGTCATGAGCACAGTCTGTGGGGTTTTGCTTTGCTGGAGGCAGCGCTGAGCGCGTGTTAAACTGCGCGCCTTAGCGCCCGTAGCTCAGCTGGATAGAGTACTGCCCTCCGAAGGCAGGGGTCACTGGTTCGAATCCAGTCGGGCGCGCCATTCTCGCACCGGATAGGCGCAATGGTCTGGCTGACCTAAGTATGCTAGCTTCCTTGCCCATGAAGATACTTCTCATCACATTACTCGCTATGAGCGGTATGTGCTTGGCCGCAGCCTCAGATGCAGAGCCGCCGTTTTCTTCTCAAGATACCGAAGATTGCGTGGCTCAGGCCACTGCCCAATCTCTCAACTTGGGTGACCATGCTGTTTTGGCGTGTGTGGGCCGTTCAGCGCAGGCTTGTATGATGACCCCCAGCGGTGGTTCGACCCTCGGCATGATGGCATGTCTGGATGCGGAGCTGGAGTATTGGAATGAGCGGCTGGAGACAGCCTACGTGGCCCGTTTGGCTATGGCGAAAGCTCAGGAAGGGGAAGGTCTGAACTTGCGCGGCACAGCTCTCTCTTTGCAACAGACTTTGCAAGCCACCTATGACTCTTGGCTGGCATTTCGCGAAGCAGCTTGCCTGTATGAACAAGCGCAATGGTTTGGCGGTAGTGGCGGTGGACCGGCTACTCTTGCCTGTTACTTGCACGAGACGGCGCGTCAAACTCTCAAATGGGAGGGCTGGTGGGCGCATTGAAAGCGCTGATCGTGCTGTTGGGCTTGCTATTAAGCGGCTGCGCTTCACTCACACCCGTTTCTCAAGATGGCCCGCCAGAGCCTGATTGGCAAACGGATGCCGCCGCGTGTCATTGGGTTTGGCAGGAAAATGATCTGCTGGGTTTGTGGTCCGAAGTATGTGAACTCAACACCGGGCGCTGGGAGTTAGAGTGGGATGAAACCCAGCAAGCATTCCTTATGCTGCACGATGGCGTTGCTCAAGACATTGTGGTGCAGGTCTTCTTTTTACACGAACCTTTGGGGCTCGCTGGTTTGCCTACGCGCCTCGTTGCAGCCGGTTATCTCAATAATGCGACCGACTGTGCGCTAACACCTATTGCTCTGCGACCCGCGCCTCGTACCATGATGTTTTACCAGTTCATGCCCTGTGATCCTCAGGCATTTGCGCCCACAGAGGATGGTCAGGTCCCCGAGCCGCAATGTGGTCCTTACGGAGCGTCTACCCACGGTGTCCGCTATTTCATCACTGATCTGCGCTGGCCCGATAGGGCCATTTATGTCGATGAAGGTCAGGAACGTTTCCTGTTTGATGCTCGGACCATCACGCCCATTCGTTGAGTCCCTTTGCTTGAAGAAAGGACTGCGTTCGTGAGCCCGACCTCATGGCAGTTCTGGGTGATTGGCTTATCGATGGGCTTGCTCAGCGGTGTGGGTTTGCGTTTGGCGCTGATTCGTCTAACAACGTTGATGGGCGAGCCTGAGGCGGTCGGTTCTGAGCAGGCGGTGGAATCCATTCGCCTACCCAAGCTATGGCCCGAAGGCTTGGCGATCGCACTAACCCTAGCTCTATTGTCTTGGTGGGGCGCTACGCCTACTTTTTTTGCTGCGGTTATTTTGTTGACCACGCTGGTCACGCTGGCGCTGATCGATTACCGCTATTATTTGCTGCCTGACCTGATCACCTTGCCGCTGCTTTGGTTGGGTTTGGTTGTGAATCTCTTCGGAGTATTCACCGATCTTGCCAGCGCGGTCGTAGGAACGGTCGCCGGATATCTCAGCCTCTGGGCGGTCTATCACATTTTTTTGCGTCTCACTGGCAAGGCAGGCATGGGGCATGGAGACTTCAAAATGCTCGCCATGCTGGGCGCTTGGCTGGGCTGGCAGGTTCTTCCCCAACTGTTGCTAATCGCCGCTTTGAGCGGCGTGGTAGTGGGTTTGGCTCTGCGCTGGGTGGGACGCATGGGTCAGGAGCAGCCTTTGCCCTTTGGCGTGTTTCTGGCTTTGGCTGGTGTCATACAGCTGTTGTTGACAGCTTAAAAAAAGCCCGGCCTTGCGATAAGCCTGATATAAGGCATAGGAGCACGGTTTTTTCCTTTACAGCTCAGGCTTTCTCAGCGAAAACAGAACCTAAGATCGTTCACCTTTAGGGAGCCGAGCTGTGACTGAAAAAGTCGACAAGGTAGAGGAAAGCAAAATAGAAACCTCCGCCAAACGTGTTACGAAAAGAAACCCATCGAATCAATGGCAGCAGGAAAAAGCAGCCTTGGAGGCCGAGCTTCAAGCGCTCAAGAAATCCGATGATCAGGCTGTATTAAAGCGTCGTGCTGAACAGGCCCTAAAGCCCTACCAGGCTGAGCTGATTCGTATGCAAAAGCACCTCGAAGAGACCAATCAGCGCATGATTATCTTATTCGAAGGCCGAGATGCAGCAGGTAAAGGCGGCACGATTCGGCGTGTGACGCGTTACATGAACGAAAAGAATTATCGGGTGGTGGCCTTAGGTAAACCTTCAGATCAACAGCGTTCGCAATGGTTTTTCCAGCGCTATGTTGAACAGTTTCCAACTGGCGGTGAGCAGGTCTTATTTGATCGCAGCTGGTATAACCGCGCGATGGTGGAGCCTGTCTTTGGTTTTTGTACGCCCGAGGAATATGAGAACTTCATGCATGGCGTGGTCGGTTTTGAAAAAGACTTGGTGCGTCAGGGGACTATCCTCATCAAACTGTATTTCAGTGTGACGAAAGAGGAACAAGCGCGTCGATTCGAGCGTCGTAAAACGGATCCACTGCGTCAATGGAAGCTCTCGGAAATTGATGTTCAGGCCCAGGATCGTTGGGACGACTTCACGCATCAGAAATATGAAATGCTGCGCCGGACCCATACCTCATGGGCGCCGTGGAGCATCATTCGTTCCAATGACAAAGCCAGAGCACGCTTAAATGCCATGAAGGTGATTCTCAACTCAGTGGATTACCCGCGTGCCGATCCCAAGCTGGATTTCGTACCCGACCCGAAAATCGTCGTGTCTGGGGCGCGTGAGCTGGAAAATATGGATGCGCAAATGTTGCGCGAGGGCCGCTTTACGGTTTGAATGCGGTTTATGGCGCATTAACCGGAGGTCTTCATGTTTGATGACATGGGTCGCGAGCGACTGCGCGGTCTGTATGTGACCGCTTGGCGTAAATACCAAGCCGGAGAATCCCTCGAACCCCTAGAGCAGCAGATTGCTCAGTTGGTCGCTGTGCATCCTGAGTATCATGGCCTGCTGGAGGGGGATGCCGAGGCGCTGCGTGAGGAGCTCTCCAGTGGTGATGTGCATAATCCCTTTTTGCACATGGGGATGCATCTGGCTATACGCGATCAAGTGGGTATGGATCGCCCTGCTGGCATCGCCGCCATCTATCAAGCTTTAGTGAGACGTCTGGGGGACTTGGAAGCCGAGCATGCGATGATGGAATGCCTCGGTCCAGTGCTCTGGGAAGCCGGTCGATCGGGTCGGATGCCCGATGAGATGGCCTATCTGGAATGCCTGAAAAAGCTGTGATCATGGCCAGAAAACCCCTGCTGATTATCAAAACCGGAAAACGCATCGACTCTTTGGCCGATCATGCCGGAGATTACGAACACTGGATTGCGCAAGGTATGGGTTGGCCTTGGTCTGAGGTGCGGGTTGCCGATGTGCAGCTGGATGCGCGTCTGCCGGATTATCGTGACATCGCTGGAGTGGTGATTACGGGCTCGGGTTCGATGGTGACCGAGCAGGCCGATTGGATGAACAGCACGGCGCAGTGGCTAAAACAAGCCGTCCCCAGTGGCTTGCCCTGTTTGGGGATATGTTTTGGTCATCAAATCCTAGCGCATGCCTTGGGAGGCCAAGTGGACTACAACCCACGCGGGATTGAGGTAGGTAGTGTTTCTTTGTCTTGTTTGCCAGCCGCGCATAACGACGCACTATTCGCTGCTTTTTCGCCGCAGTTTGTTGCCCAAGTCAGCCACAGTCAGTCGGTGATCGAGTTGCCTCCAGGCGCGGTTCACCTCGCAGAGAGCGCGCTGGAGAAGCATCACGGCTTTCGTTGGGGCGAGCGAGCTTGGGGGATCCAGTTTCATCCCGAATTTGACGAAACAATGATTCCGCATTTCATCGAATACTATCGCGCGCGGCTTGCAGATCAGGGTGTGTTTGCCGATGAGCTACTTAAGGGGGTCATGCCGGGACCGCAAAGCCAGCAGCTGCTTACGCGTTTCGCCAGCCTGGTTTAATGCCTGCGCCTACACCCCGGGCGCTATTGTCGGTAGAATCTTCGCTCCAAGAACATGGCGGCGACAAGCCGGGACCCCAGAATTTTGAAACAGCAGATTCAAGCACTTTTTGAGCAGGCCTTACAGGCATTGGTAGAAGCCGGTGATTTGTCCGCCGATCACGGTATCCCGGTGCAGCTGACCCGCAGCCGCGATCCGGCGCATGGTGATTTTGCCTGTAATATCGCCATGCAATTGGCCAAGCCTCTGCGCGCTAAACCCCGTGATATCGCTACGCGCATCAGCGAGCTGCTTCCCGAGAATGACAATCTCACCCGGGTAGAGATTGCCGGGCCCGGGTTTATCAATGTGTTTTTGAGTGAGATCGCCAGACTAGCCGTTGTCCCCGCGGTTCTTGCCTCCGGGAAGGATTATGGCAAAAGCCAAATGGGCCAGGGCCGCCGCATTCAAGTGGAATTTGTATCCGCCAATCCCACTGGCCCGCTGCACGTCGGCCACGGCCGCGGAGCTGCCTATGGTGCGGCAGTGGCGGACCTTTTGGAGGCCGTGGGTTTTGATGTGCATCGTGAGTACTACGTGAATGATGCTGGTCGCCAGATGGATATCTTGGCAACCAGCGTCTGGCTGCGTTACCTCGAGGCCTGTGGCGTGGTATTTCCTTTCCCCACCAATGCCTACCGCGGTGACTATGTGCGCGATATCTCCGCTGTTTTGCATCAAGAACATGGCAGCGACTATGCGGTGACCAACGAGGCACTTCTGGACGGTTTGCCGGACGATGAGCCTGAGGGTGGGGACAAAGAAATTTATATCGATGCTCTGATCGAGCGCGCCCAGAACTTGCTGGGCGAGAACCGCTATCGCTATGTGTTCCAGCTAGGCTTGAATACCATTCTTGACGATATTCGTGATGATTTGGCCGAGTTCGGTGTGACCTATGACACTTGGTACTCCGAGCGCGGCTTGACGGAAAAGGGTTCGGTGAACCGCGCCCTTGAGTTACTGCGCGGTCATGGCCATATCTATGAGCAAGACGGCGCGCTGTGGTTTCGCTCCAGTGATTTTGGCGATGAGAAAGATCGAGTGGTGCAGCGTGACAATGGCCAGACCACGTATTTCGCCTCGGACATCGCCTATCATTGGGAGAAGTTCGAGCGCGGTTATGAGCGCGTGATCGATGTCTGGGGCGCGGATCACCACGGTTATGTGCCGCGGGTAAAAGCGGCGCTGAGCGCGCTGGGACAGGATCCGGCCAAGCTCGATGTGCTGTTGGTGCAGTTTGCGATTCTTTACCGGGGTGGTGAGCGTGTGCAGATGTCCACCCGCTCGGGCAGCTTTGTCACCCTGCGTGAACTGCGTGATGAGGTAGGCAAAGATGCGGCGCGGTTTTTTTATGTGATGCGCCGTTGTGAACAGCATTTGGACTTTGATTTGGACTTGGCTAAATCGGAGTCTGCCGATAATCCCGTGTATTACATCCAGTATGCCCACGCCCGGGTCTGTAGTGTGCTCAGGCAACTGCCCGCCAAGGGTTTAACGCATGATTCTCAGCGCGGGTTACAGCAGCTGCAGGGCCTCAGTGAAGACCACGAAGCAGCGCTGCTGGCCAGTTTGGCGCGCTATCCCGAGGTGGTTGAGGCCGCTGCCCTGGCTGAGGAGCCGCACCAAATCGCGAATTTCTTACGTGAGTTGGCCAATGAGTTTCATACCTACTACAACGCGCATCAGTTCTTGGTGGAAGAGGCGGACCTGCGAGATGCCCGCCTGTGTCTCATCTGCGCGGTACGGCAGGTTCTGGCCAATGGCTTGCATCTGTTGGGTGTGTCAGCGCCGGAGGAAATGTAGTGTCACCGCCCCGTCAGGCCAGTCGGCGTCGACAAAGCCAGCCCAGTCAGCCCTTACCCGGTTGGCTTTGGGGCTTGGGCGGGCTGTTGTGCGGTGTGCTGATCACTGCATGGATGTTTGTGGACAGTCAGGGGGGCGCTGAATTGACGGGGGCGCAGGATGCCGCTGAGCTAGCCCCTGCTGAGGGTGCGGTGCGTCCTCGCTTTGAATTTTATACCCTGTTGCCGGAGCTTGAAGTGGTCGTGCCCGAGGTTCCCACGCGCCCACGCGCAGCCAATGAGCCGCCGGCCCCTCCTGCTGCGGTGGAACGTCCCGGCACCTATATTCTTCAGGCCGGTTCTTTTCGCTCCACCGAAGAAGCCGATAGGATGCGGGCCAGCCTTGCTTTGCTGGGTGTGCAATCCAATGTGCAGGCCGTCACAGTCGATACTGACACATGGCATCGGGTGCGGATTGGACCCTTTACTGATTTGGGCGAGCTGAACCAGATGCGCGATCGTTTGCATCGTCATGATATTCAAACCTTGATGGTCCGTCTGGCTACGGATGCCTGAGCATCCGTCAGCGATTACATTTCCGGAAGACCTGCCTGTTAGTCAGCATCGGCAGGAGATTGCCGATCTGATCGCTGCCCATCAGGTGCTTGTCCTATGTGGCGAGACCGGTTCAGGCAAGACCACGCAGCTACCTAAGATTTGTTTGAGTTTAGGCCGTGGCCAGAATGGTCTGATCGGTCATACACAGCCTCGCCGCATTGCCGCGCGCTCGGTTGCTACGCGTATTGCTGAGGAGCTAAAAGTCCGGCTAGGTGGACGGGTTGGCTTCAAAATGCGTTTCGCCGACCATGTGGGTGCGGATTGCCAGATCAAGCTGATGACCGATGGCATATTGCTGGCGGAGCTGCGCGCTGATCCGAAGTTGCGCGCTTACGGCACCCTGATCATCGATGAAGCGCATGAGCGCAGTCTGAATATCGATTTCCTGCTGGGTTATCTCAAGCGCTTATTGCCCAAGCGTCCTGATCTCAAACTGATTATCACCTCGGCAACCCTTGACCCCGAGCGTATCGCTGCCCATTTTGGCCAAGCTCCTATTTATGAGGTGCCGGGTCGCAGCTATCCCGTGGAGGTTCGTTATCGGTCGGTTCAAGGTGAAGCCGAAGCACAGCCAGACCGGGATTTAAATCAAGCCATTATCGATGCGGTTGATGAACTCGCGGCCGAAGGCGAGGGCGATGTCTTGGTATTTTTGCCGGGTGAACGAGAGATTCGCGAGGCAGCAGAGGCTCTGCGCAAGCACCATCCGCGTCACACAGAAATTCTACCGTTATATGCGCGCTTGTCGAGTGCAGAACAGCAGCGAATTTTCACCCGTCATGTGGGTCGCCGCGTGGTGCTGGCGACCAATGTGGCGGAAACCGCCTTAACCGTGCCGGGGATTCGCTATGTTATTGATTCAGGTCTGGCACGGCTGGCTCGCTATGCGTGGCGCTCGCGGCTGCAACGTTTATCACTGGAACCGATTTCTCAGGCATCCGCGCAGCAGCGGGCTGGCCGCTGTGGCCGCCTGGGCCCAGGAATCTGTATCCGTCTCTACGCAGAAGAGGATTTTGATCTACGGCCCATGCACACCGATCCGGAAATCCTGCGTTCGAATCTGACATCGGTGGTTCTACAAATGGCGCATCTGGACTTGGGAGACCCACAACAATTCCCCTTTATTGATGCACCCGATCCGCGACTGATTCGTGATGCGTTTAAACTGCTAGAGACCCTGCGCGCTGTGGATGCGCAACACCGCATCACCCGGCATGGAAGGCGTTTGGCCCGTCTGCCGCTGGATCCCAGCTTGGCGGCTATGTTATTGGCAGCGGATGAACAACAAGCATTGGCCGAGGTGAGCCGTATTGTTGCCTTGTTGGCCATCCAAGATCCGCGTGAGCGCCCCGCTGAAAAACGCCAAGCAGCCGATGAAGCGCATGCTCAATGGCGCGTGCCCGGCTCAGACTTTTTGTCCTATCTCAGCCTTTGGGAGGCATGGCAGGAGCAGTCGCGACATCTTTCTCAGCGGAAGCTGCGTGACTGGTGCAAAAGCCATTATTTGTCTTTCTTGCGCATGCGGGATTGGCAGGATCTTCTGGGGCAGTTGCGGCGCTATCATGGCGAGCTGGGTTTGAAAGAAAATACCCAACCGGCAGAGCCCGCAGCCATTCATAAAGCTTTGCTGACCGGCCTGATTAATCAGGTCGGGGTAAAAACCGAAAAAGGCGATTATCTGGGTGCGCGTAATCGTCGCTTTGCGATCCACCCCGGGTCAGGTCTTTTTAAATCCAATCCAGCTTGGCTGATGGCGGCCGAGATCGCGGAGACTACCCGGGTTTATGCTCGGGAGTGCGCGGCCATTCGTCCTGAGTGGATCGAATCGGTGGCGCCGCACTTACTCAAACATCACTACTTTGAACCGCATTTTCAGCCGCGCCGCGGCACGGTGGGAGGCTTTGATCGAATTACCCTGCACGGCCTGGTGGTGCATCCCAAAAAGCGCATTAATTTCGCCACGGTTGATCCTCAAGAATCACGCCGGGTATTTATTCGCGAGGGCTTGGTCGCCGGGCGGTTGCGCAGTGACTCAAAGGCTTTAAAACATAATCAGGCGCTGATTGAATCCATCGCTGATTTAGAGGCTAAAGGTCGCCGCCGTGACCTGCTGGTGGATGAACAAGTGCTTTATGATTTCTATGACGCTCGCCTACCAGACTCGATCGTCGACGCGGCGCATTTCGAGGCTTGGCGCAAACGCATCGAACGGGACCAGCCACAGTTTTTGATTTTGCAGCGCGATGCTTTGTTGCAAACCGAGGCTCCTGTAGATAGTCAACGTGACTTCCCCGATGTGCTGGAAATCGCCGGTCTGCGCTTACCGCTTTCTTATCGTTTTGAGCCGGGTCACAACGCTGATGGAGTCACTCTGCAGATTCCCTTGGCGGCGCTCAACGGCCTGCCAGATGATGTCGGTGATTGGTTGGTGCCAGGGTTGTTGGAGGAAAAACTCACAGCGCTGATCAAGAGTCTGCCCAAAGCCATACGCAAGCAATTCGTTCCCGCTCCAGAGTTTGCGAAAGCGGCATTGGGGCGTTTGGGTAAGCCCGAAGGCGCCCTGCTGCCGGCACTGAGCCAAGTATTAGATGCCATCACCGGCACCGCCGTAGCCGCGGATCAATGGCGTCCTGAACAACTTGAGCCGCATTTGCGGATGCGTTTTGAGGTGCTCAGTCATGAGGGCAAACCTCTGGCTAGCGGTCGGGATTTAGCAGCGCTCAAAGCCCAGTTATCCGGGCAGGCTCAGGCCAGCTTTGCCGAGCAGCGGCCGTCGAATTGGGAGCGAGATGAGATCAGCGAATGGGATTTTGGGACCCTAAAGCCGTGGGTGGATTTCGATCGTCATGGCGCGACTTTGAGGGCTTACCCGGCTTTGGTGGATAAGCAGAGTTCAGTGAGCTTGGTGCTGGCGGATAGCCCTGAAAAAGCCCAACAACTGCATCGCGGCGGGCTGCGCCGGCTGTTTATGCTGGGCGCCCGCGAGCCGGTGAAATACTTGAGCCGACAATTGCCCAATATCCAACAGCTGTGCCTGCGCTATGCGCCGATTGATCGCTGTGAGGTGTTGAAAGAGGAGATTATTTTTCGTGCCGTGGAACAGGTGTTTATGGTCCAGCCATGGCCTGTTGATGCCGATTCTTTTCATGCCAGGCTGGACGCTGGTCGCGGCGAACTGGTTGCGGTCACTGGAGAGGTTTGTGCGCTCTTAGATCGAGTGTTTGAGGCTTACACTCAGCTGCGCGCGCAGTTAAAAGGATCGCTGCCGCTGTCATTGATTGAGGCAGCAGCAGATGTTCAAGATCAGCTTGCTCATCTGTTGTATCCGGGCTTTTTATTGCAGACTCCGGCACACTGGTTGCAGCAGTATCCCCGTTATTTGCAGGCCATGAGCCGCCGTTTGGAAAAAGCTGAGGCTGCTCCCGATCGCGATCGACGCCTGCGGGTAGAGCTATTGCCTCTGTGGGAGGACTGTAAACATCGCTTGGCGGCCTACAAGGACGATGTGCTGGATGAGCAAGATGCGCAACAGGCAGCGCTTATCGCCTATCGTTGGCGCTTAGAAGAGCTGCGGGTCTCTGTTTTTGCTCAGGAGCTGGGCACCCAAGAAAAGGTGTCCCTAAAGCGCTTGGAAGCAGACCGTCAGGCCTTATCGCAAGCAGCGAAATGACTCGCCCCGACAGCATGGCCGCGGGTTTACAATGTGGGATCATGACGAGTCAGCCCACATCTCAAAACTCAGACACCCTGCCCATCCTGCAGGTTGCGGTGCCCGTGCCTCTGCCTGGCTGTTTTGATTATCTGGCCCTAGCCGATGCGCCAGTACCGGTGGTAGGTGCACGTGTTCGAGTGATGTTTGGTCGGCGCAAGCTGGTAGGCATGGTGATGACTCATGGACGTGGCAGTGAGCTGCCACAAAGTCGCATCAAGCCGATACTCGAGGTTTTAGACTCAAGCCCGCTGATCGATGCTTCTTTGCTCGGACTTTTGCAATGGGCAGCTGACTACTACCAGTATCCTTTGGGGGAAGTCATTGCCAGCGCCTTACCCAAAACCCTGCGCCAAGGTCAGCCCGCTGAATTAAAACCGCGTCATCGTGGCCTACCAGCGCCATGCGAAAGCTTAGGGTCTGGGCCGGCCCTCAATGCCGAGCAACAGCAGGCCGTGGCTGCCGTGAGCAGCCATTGGGGGCGGTTTCAGGGGTTTTTGCTCGAGGGCATTACCGGCAGTGGTAAGACGGAGGTGTACCTGCATCTGGCTCAAGCAGCACTCGCGCAGGGTAAACAGGTGCTGGTCTTGGTGCCAGAGATTGCTTTGACTCCCCAGCTGGTGGCGCGGTTTCGTGAGCGCCTGCCGACGCCAGTGGCGGTTATGCATTCAGCGCTCAGTGATGGCGATCGCCATTGTGCCTGGCTATTGGCACGCAGTGGGGAAGCGGGTGTGATTATCGGCACCCGCTCGGCCGTGTTTGTTCCTTGGGCCCGGCCCGGCTTGATTATTGTGGATGAAGAACACGATCCCTCACTGAAACAGCACGAGGGCTTTCGCTATCATGCCCGTGATCTGGCCATGCTGCGTGGGCATAGAGAATCAGTGCCCGTTTTATTGGGCTCAGCCACACCGTCGTTAGAGTCTTTGGCCAATGTCCAGCGTGGCCAATATCAACGCGTGCGGCTGCCGGCTCGTGCCGGTGGCGCGGAACTGCCGCGTATCGAGCTACTGGATTTGCGCCGCCGCTTTTTGGATGAGGGTTTGGCGGAGCCTTTGTTGGAACGCATGCAAAAGCATCTGCAGCAACAGGGGCAAGTGCTGCTGTTTCTCAATCGCCGCGGTTTTGCGCCGGCGCTGCTGTGTCATGACTGTGGCTGGGTGGCCGATTGTCGCCGCTGTGATGCACGCATGACCTGGCATGCACGCGCAGCGCGTCTGCGCTGTCACCATTGTGGTTATGAGTGCTCGCCGCCGCCTCGCTGCCCGGCTTGTGATAGTGCTTTAGCGCCACAAGGCGAGGGTACGCAACGCATCGAAGCGGCCCTACAACGACATTTTCCGGATTATCCCGTGGTACGCATTGATCGTGACAGCACGTCCCGTAAAGGTTCCTTAGAGGATGCGTTGGCGGAGATACGCAGCGGCCATTACCGGATTTTGGTGGGCACGCAAATGCTCGCCAAGGGGCATGATTTTCCGGATGTCACCTTGGCTGCCGTGTTGGACGCCGATCAAGGTTTATTCAGCAGCGATTTTCGCGCGATTGAGCGTTTGGCGCAGACCATCGTGCAAGTCGCTGGTCGTGCCGGTCGGGGTGAACGGCGTGGGGAGGTGATGGTACAAACCCATCAGCCCGATCATCCCTTGCTGCGCAGTTTGATTGCCGGTGGTTATGCTCGCTTTGCCGAAGTCCTGCTGGAGGAGCGCCGCATGGCGCAGCTTCCCCCCTATGCTAGCTTGGCGTTGTTGCGCGCCGAAGCGACTGAGGCGCACTGGCCTCAGGCATTTTTATCAGAAGCCTATCAGTTGTTGGCGGCTCAGGGTGATGCGCGGGTGCAGCTCTGGGGCCCTGCTCCTGCGCCCATGGAGCGCCGCGCTGGCCGCTATCGAGCGCAGCTCTTGATCCAAGCTGAGCAGCGTGCGCCTTTACAGGCCGTGTTGCGCCAATGTTTGCCGCAACTGGGGACTTTAGAGACGGCGCGCCGTGTTCGTTGGTCGCTGGATGTCGACCCGGCAGACCTGCACTAGCAGGCCGCCGGACCCCACTTAGCCAATCTCTTTGATGGCGCTGATCAGATCGCTGGCGGCTTTCTGACCATCGGCATACAACATACGCGTGTTGTCGGCGTAGAACAGATGGTTTTCCACTCCGGAGAAGCCGGCACCCTTGCCACGTTTAATGACGATGACGTTTTTGGCTTCATCGGCATTGAGAATGGGCATGCCATAAATGGGGCTTTCTGGATTGCTGCGAGCCACCGGATTGACCACATCATTGGCGCCAATGACTATCGCCACATCGGCCGTCTTGAACTCATTATTGATTTCATCGAGGTCATAGATGATGTCGTAAGGCACACCAGCTTCCGCCAGCAGGACATTCATGTGCCCGGGCATGCGACCCGCCACTGGATGAATCGCAAACTTCACGGCGACGCCGCGTTCCTGGAGTAGCTGTGTGAGTTCCCAAATCTTGTGCTGCGCCTGAGCCACCGCCATGCCATAACCCGGAATAATGATCACTTTGTCGGCAAAGGCCATCATCACACCGGCATCGGAGGCTTCGATCTCTTTCATCGAGCCGCTGACTTCTTCCTCAGCGCCGGTGCCAGAGCCCTCACCGAAGTGCGAGAACAACACATTGGTGATAGGGCGGTTCATGGCTTTGGCCATCAGCTGGGTCAGCAGCGTACCGGCAGCGCCCACCACAATCCCAGCAATCATCAGTGCCGCATTATCCAGCACCAAGCCTTTGAGGCCCACAGCCAGTCCGGTCAGGGCGTTGTACAAAGAGATCACCACCGGCATATCCGCACCGCCGATCGGTAAGGTCATGAGAACACCAAACAACAGGGCCAAGGCAACAAACAGCAGCAGGATAGTGCCGTTGACATTGGCTCCTGAGAACCAGACGACCAGGCCCAATACGACGGTGGCTGCCAAGACGCCTAGATTGACCTTTTGCTGCATGTCAAAGCGGAAGGATTTCTTGATCAAGCCTTGCAGCTTGCCGTAAGCGATTAGTGAGCCGGAGAAAGCCACAGCGCCGATGATAATACCGACCACCGCGATGAATTGGATGGTCCAACCCAAGGGGTAGCTGCCCATTAATGCGACAATGCCGATGCCGGCCGCGGCGCCACCGCCCATGCCGTTATAGAGTGCGATCATTTGTGGCATGTCGGTCATGGCCACCCGCTTACCGGTGTACCAAGCCAGTCCACCGCCAATGCCAATGCCCAAGATAATCAGCAGGTAATTCACAAAGCCAATGACATCGGGATGCAGGAAGGTCACTGCGGTGGCCAACACCATGCCATAGCCGGCCCAGATAATGCCGCGTCGCGCCGTCACCGGCGAGGCCATCTGTTTCAGACCGATAATGAAAAGAACAGCAGCCGCAAAATAGGCCAGATTAACGATAAAGCTCATTATTTGGCCCCCTTGCTGGATTTGAACATTTCAAGCATGCGTTCGGTGACCACATAGCCGCCCACGGCATTACCCGCGGCGAGAATCACGGCGATAAAGCCAATCAACTGTTGCATGCCGGTCTCAGCATGTCCCAGAGCCACCATGGTGCCCACCAAGACAATGCCATGCACGAAGTTGGAGCCCGACATCAGCGGCGTGTGCAAAATCACCGGCACCTTGGAAATCACCTCGTAGCCGGTGAAGGCGGCGAGCATAAAAATGTAGAGTGCAACAAAACCCTCGATCATGACTGGGCTCCTTCAATCAGACTGCGCGTGGCTTCATGCTTGATCTGGCCCTCATGGGTCAGACAGCTCTTGGCGATCACTTCATCCTCCCAATCCAGCGCTAAAGCACCTTCCTTGATCACGGGAGTGAGAAAATTCAGCAGGTTTTTGGCATACATCTCGCTGGCATGCAGAGCCACTTGGCTGGGCACATTGAGTGGGCCGTGAATCACCACATGGCCATGGGTAATGGTCTTGCCCGGCTGGGTAAGTTCGCAGTTGCCACCGCCTTCGGCAGCCAGATCAATAATTACCGCGCCGGGCTTCATACCATCCACCATGCTTTGGGGGATTAGCTTGGGCGCATCGCGTCCCGGAATAGCGGCGGTGGTGATCAACACATCGGCCTGACCGATGTATTTGGCCAGCGCATCTTGTTGCTGTTGTTTTTCTTCAGCCGTCAGTTCGCGCGCATATCCACCTTCACCTTCAGCAGAAACGCCCAAATCCAAAAACTTTGCGCCCAGGGACTCCACCTGCTCCTTGGTGGCTGAGCGTACGTCATAGGCTTCGACCATGGCACCCAAGCGTCGCGCTGTGGCAATGGCTTGCAGCCCCGCGACCCCAGCGCCGATCACAATGACTTTGGATGGGCGAATGGTTCCCGCTGCAGTGGTCAACATTGGGAAGAAGCGGCAGGCCAGATCCGCACCCATGATGGCGGCCTTATAGCCGCCGATGGCTGCCTGTGAGGACAGGGCGTCCATGCTTTGGGCGCGCGAGATACGCGGTACCAGTTCCATGGCGAAGGCGGTGATCTTCTTGGCTTGCAGCGCCTTGACCATATCGACGTTCTTGTGGGCATGGAAAAAGCCCAGCAGCACCGCGCCCTCACGCATTTTTTTCACTTCATCCGCACTGGGCGGAGCGACCTTGACGACGATGTCGGCCTCACCGAACAAGGATTTGGCATCATTGACGATGCGCGCATCAGCGTAAGCACTGTCAGAAAACTGCGCGGCACTACCGGCCTCTTTTTCCAGCAGAACCTCTAGGCCCATTTTGGCGAAGCGGGCGCACACTGAGGGATCGAGGGCGACACGTTTCTCGCCCGGCGCATGCTCTTTCGGGACAGCAATCTTTATTGGCATTCACAGACTCCAGGGGTGCACAGCGGCGAAATTGAACGCAGGCGTTGAAAAGCGGTCCATATTAACCGACTTTGGCTAGGCTTAAAACGTCTGCACAGGTTTGCCTTAGCGTTGCTTTCATCGCGCAAATGCGGCACATTCTTTGCGAGTCCTTGACCTCAGGAGGTTTTAGGGTGTACGAAATTACCCAGCAGGTACTCCGTACTGACGCCTCGGGCATGCCGATGGAGTGGATCAACTACCAGCAGGCGGTGCGACTCTACCATGCCGGCCAGGTCGCTTACACCTGCGGAACCTTGCTGTACCGCCTGCGTGGCGGTGTCAACGCCCGCAGCGGTCTGCGCAGCGAGGTTGAGGTTAACAGCATTATCGCCACGTACGGCACCAACCGCGCCCTCCACCACGCCTACACCCCGCCCCTTAATAATCCCGCTCTATTCAAACGCGATGCGCATCTATGCCTGTATTGCGGCAATCCGTTTCACCACCATGAGCTGTCTCGCGACCACGTCACGCCGATCAGCCAAGGTGGCAATGATGAGTGGGCGAATGTGGTCACCGCTTGTAAGCGCTGCAACAATCACAAAGCCGGGCGTACGCCCGAACAGGCCCATATGCAGCTGCTGGCCGTGCCTTTCGTGCCGACGCATGCGGAATACATTTATCTGCAGGGTCGACGCGTTCTGGCCGATCAAATGGAGTTCCTGCAGGCGCATTTCCCGCGCTCTAGCCCCTTGCGCACCCGTTTAAAGCAATAATTTTTTCCTTCAATGACAGCAAAAGCTGGCCTAAAGCGCCCGGTCAGTTTACAGTCACGCCTTTTAAGCTGATTTCAAAACCACAGAATATGAATTATCTCGGAGAGCCAGACTATCGTCACGGGACACCTCAGACCCTCGGTATTCTGGTAACCAATCTTGGCACACCGGACGCGCCGACCCGCTCGGCCCTGCGGCGCTATCTGAAACAGTTCCTGTGGGATCCGCGCGTTGTGGACGCCCCGCGACCGCTATGGTGGGTCATACTTAACGGCATTATTCTCAACACCCGACCGCAAAAAAGCGCGGCCAAGTATGCCTCTATTTGGTGGGAAGAGGGCTCGCCCCTTCTGGTCATTACAAAGCGCCAGCAAGAGGGCTTACAAGAGCGTCTGAGCGCCAGTGTGCCTGGCCCGGTTAAGGTGGCCATTGCCATGCGCTATGGCAACCCCTCGATAGCTGCGGGTTTAGACGAACTTCGTCGAGCTGGCGCACGTCGCATTCTGATTCTGCCCATGTATCCGCAGTATGCTGCCTCAACCACGGCATCGACGTTCGATGAGGTCACCAATACGCTGCGTCAATGGCGTTGGGTACCTGAGGTACGCTTCGTGATGAGCTACCACACGGATCCGCATTACATCCAGTCGGTGGCCAACAGTATTCGTGAGTATTGGGCCGAACATGGCGAAGCTGATCATCTATTGTTTTCATTTCATGGGATCCCGCAAAAGTATCTGGAAGAGGGTGATCCCTACCATTGTTTCTGTCGTGCCACGGCGCGCTTGGTCACCGAAAAACTAGGGATGGCCAATGACTCAGATCGCTGGTCTGTGTGCTTTCAATCGCGCTTTGGCAAGGCGCAGTGGCTTACCCCTTATACCCAAGAGACCATTAAGGGCCTGCCTGCCAAGGGCGTGAAAAGCCTGCATGTGGTTTGTCCGGGCTTCTCAGCTGATTGCTTGGAGACCCTAGAAGAAATCGCCGATGAGGGTGAGGAGGATTTTCTGCATGCCGGTGGCGAGAAGTTCGGCTACATTCCTGCGCTGAACGCCCGTGATGACCACATGGATGCCGTGGCCGCTGTCATCCAGCAACATATTCAAGGCTGGCCCGAGGCCCAGTCGGACTATGACGGAGAGTCGCTGCGCCAAGAGGGCGAGCGGGCGCGCGAGCGGGCGCTGGCTATCGGCTCGAAGAACTGAGCGCTGCTCTAATGCGCGTCGGTGCCGTCATCATTGGTGATGAGTTGCTCTCCGGCAAGCGTCAAGATCGGCATATGGCTTTTCTTATTGATGCGCTTGACGCGCGCGGTATGGAATTGTCGTTCGTGCATTTTGTTGGCGATGATCCCGAGCTTCTAACGCAAACTTTCGTGTCGACCATGGCGAGCCGTTCCGTGGTGCTGAGCTTTGGCGGTATCGGCGCCACCCCCGATGATCGAACCCGTCAATGTCTCGCCATGGCCGCCGGCGCAAGCTTGGAGCAACATCCTGAGGCCGCAGCCATTCTTGAGCGCCGCTTCGGTGAAGAGGCTTATCCACACCGCATTCGCATGACCGAGTTTCCTCAAGGGGCCACCCTCATCCCTAACCCAGTCAATGAAATCCCCGGCTTTAGTTACGCACATCATCATTGTGTGCCGGGTTTTCCGAATATGGCCTGGCCAATGATTGAATGGGTCTTGGATACCCTCTACCCACATTTACATCATGCGGCCCCGCAAATAGAGCAACGCGTGCTGATCGAAAACACCCCCGAGTCAGAGCTTATTCCAGTGATGGAGTCGATTACTGCTGCTTACCCCGCGCTTCGGGTCTCCAGTTTGCCCTCGGGCAAGCCCGGGTGTCGTGAGGTGGAGTTAGGGTTAAGAGGCGCGGCTACAGAGGTGGCAGAAGCGATGGAAGAGCTCATGCATGCGCTCAGTGCTCTAGGAGTCGCCTGGAAAGAGTTGGATTGAGTGGGGCGCCCTGCGGCGAACTTGATTATTGCTTTTTAAGCAATAAATTTTTGCAGATTAACGCATTTTTTGCGTTGATTGACCAAGCTAACCTAGGCGTTGCTTGTTGATTGATCTGCGGAGGCGTGGAGAGTAATGGAATTGCGTTTGGCTAATGATCGGGGGCTGGCTGAGCATGGATGGCTGAGCTCGCGCCACAGCTTCTCTTTCGGGCGCTATTACGATCCAGAACACATGGGCTTTTCGGATCTGCGTGTCATTAATGACGACTACGTGCAACCTGCCTGCGGCTTTGACATGCATGGCCACCGCGACATGGAGATTTTTACCTATGTGCATCTGGCTCGCGGAGCACTGTGCATTAATGAACACACTCTGCATGCTGGGGACGCGCTTAAATTACGCTATCCTGAGCATTTGGAAATCAGTCAGGGGCAAGACGCTGAACTATTGGTGTTTGATTTGCGGCCGGAGGCCTAGATGCAGTTGAGCCGGCGCCTCGTGGTGCCGGTCAGCCTGTTGGCCATACTGCCTCCCTTATTTTGGGCGGGCAATTTTGTTTTGGCGCGTGCCATGCACGCTGAGATTTCACCCGCGGCCCTGTCTTTTTGGCGCTGGAGCCTGGCGCTGTTGGTGATTCTGCCCTTTGTGTACAAGGCGATGTGGACCCAGCGCGCCCTGATCCGGCAGCACTGGGCGGTACTGACGCTGTTCGCGGTGTTGGGGATCACCAATTACAACACCTTTGCCTATTTCGGCCTGCAGACCTCTCCGGCAACCAATGGTGTTTTGCTGGCCTCAGCCATCCCGCTGATTATTCTCGCCCTATCGTTTCTGATTTTTCAAGTGCGCCTGAGTCGCCTTCAGCTTTTAGGGATTGTGTTGTCATTAGCGGGGGTGCTGGTGATCCTCACCGAGGGCAGGCCGACGCTGCTCACCGATATGACTTGGAATCGCGGCGATTTGTGGCTGTTGGCCGCCAGTCTTGATTGGGCTTTGTATTCGGTTTTTCTACGTTGGCGCCCCGCCGATATCAGTCCCGGGGCTTTTTTGGGAGCGATCATCGCCATCGGCGTGATTCCTTTAATTCCCTTGTACGCGGTTGATGTCTTGTGGTGGGGAAATCGCCTGGCCATGAACGCGGCCAATATTAGCGTCATCGCCTATGTGGCTGTTTTTCCTTCGGTCCTGGCTTACGTTTTTTGGAATCGCGCGGTGCAAGAGTTGGGCCCCAATCGCACTGGGCAGTATATCCACCTCATGCCGCTCTTTGGCGCGGCGATGGCGATTATTTTTCTGGGGGAGCGCCTGCAACCGTTTCATGGTATTGGCGCCCTGCTAATTGCGACCGGCATCATGCTCGCCAGTTTTTTGAGGACGAAAAACACCTAGACAAAAAAACGGCGCCCCGAAGGACGCCGCCGGTACTGCCTGTGAAGCTTAATTACCGATGCAGATCGAAGCGATCGGCGTTCATCACCTTGGTCCAAGCGGCAACAAAGTCTTTCACAAACTTCTCTTTGTTGTCGTCTTGGGCGTAGACCTCAGCGTAGGAACGCAGAATCGAGTTGGAACCAAACACCAGATCCGCGCGAGTGGCGGTCCATTTGGTTTGCCCGCTCTTACGATCGACGATTTCATACTGATTCGTGCCAGCCGGCTTCCAGGAGTAAGCCATGTCGGTCAGATTCACGAAGAAATCGTTGGACAGCACACCGACCTTGTCGGTGAATACGCCGTGCTTGGAGCCGCCGTGGTTGGTTCCCAAAACGCGCATGCCACCAATCAACACGGTCATCTCCGGGGCGGTCAGGCCCATCAACTGGGCGCGATCCAACAGCATTTCCTCAGGCTGCACCACATAGTCTTGCTTCTGCCAGTTGCGGAAGCCATCGTGCAGCGGCTCTAGCACTTCAAAAGACTCGACATCCGTCATTTCCTGGGTAGCATCACCACGACCCGGAGCAAACGGCACGGTGACCTGAACGCCAGCGTCATGAGCGGCTTTCTCAACTGCAGCAGTGCCGCCTAGAACGATCAAGTCAGCCATACTCACGGACTTGGACAAGCCAGCCTTGATGCCTTCCAGGGCAGACAGCACTTTGCTCAGGCGAGCAGGCTCGTTGCCTTCCCAATCTTTCTGCGGCGCCAAACGGATGCGTGCACCATTGGCTCCACCCCGATTGTCGGAGCCGCGGAAAGTACGGGCGCTGTCCCAAGCAGTGGCCACCAGCTCAGACACGCTCAAACCCGTTGCCAGGATCTTGGCTTTGATGTCGGCAATTTCCGCATCACTGAGCGTGTAGTCAACGCTGGGAACCGGGTCTTGCCAGATCAGATCTTCTTGCGGGACATCCGGGCCCAAGTAACGCACTTTTGGCCCCATATCGCGGTGGGTCAGCTTGAACCAAGCGCGGGCAAAGACTTCCTGGAAGTATTCCGGATCCTTGTAGAACCGCTCAGAAATCTTGCGGTACTCAGGGTCCTTGATCATCGCCATATCGGCATCCGTCATGATCGGGTTGTACCGAATGGACGGGTCTTCAACATCCACCGGCTTATCTTCTTCCTTGATGTTGGTGGGTTCCCACTGCCAAGCACCGGCCGGGCTCTTCTTCAGTTCCCACTCATGCTCAAACAACATTTTGAAGTAGCCGTTGTCAAATTTGGTGGGATGCGTGGTCCAAGCACCTTCAATGCCGCTGGTGACAGCGTTGCGACCAACGCCACGGCCAGATTTGGCATTCCAGCCAAAGCCTTGCTCATGGATATCAGCACCTTCCGGGCTTTCACCCAAATTGGCGGCATCACCGTTGCCGTGGCACTTGCCGACCGTGTGGCCACCGGCGGTCAGCGCAACAGTTTCTTCATCATTCATGGCCATGCGAGCAAAGGTAATGCGCACATCATGGGCCGTCTTCAGCGGATCAGGCTGGCCGTCCACGCCTTCAGGGTTCACATAGATCAAACCCATCATCACGGCAGCCAGCGGGTTTGCGAGATCACGCTCGCCTGAGTAACGAGAGCCTTCACTGCCCGAGGGAGCGAGCCATTCTTTTTCCGAACCCCAGTAGATGTCTTTCTCTGGGTGCCAGATATCGGCGCGACCGCCGCCAAACCCAAAGGTCTTCAGACCCATGGACTCATAGGCGATATTGCCGGCCAAAACCATCAGGTCAGCCCAAGAGAGCTTATTGCCGTATTTTTTCTTAATGGGCCACAACAAGCGACGTGCTTTATCGAGGTTGGTGTTGTCGGGCCAGCTGTTGAGCGGAGCAAACCGCTGGTTACCTGTACCAGCACCGCCACGGCCATCGGCGATACGGTAGGTCCCTGCGACGTGCCAAGCCATGCGGATCATCAAACCGCCATAGTGACCCCAGTCTGCCGGCCACCACTCTTGGCTATCGGTCATCAGCGCATGCAGGTCTTTTTTCACCGCTTCTAGGTCCAGCTTCTTAAATTCTTCAGCGTAATCAAAGTCTTCACCCAGCGGATCGGTCTTGGCGTCGTGTTGATGCAAGATGTCGAGGTTCAGCGCATTGGGCCACCAATCCATCTTCGCAGTGCTCATGGAAGTTTGGGCACCATGCATCACA
The DNA here is from genome assembly GCF_022406875.1 of Ectothiorhodosinus mongolicus. Classification (NCBI taxonomy): domain Bacteria; kingdom Pseudomonadati; phylum Pseudomonadota; class Gammaproteobacteria; order Chromatiales; family Ectothiorhodospiraceae; genus Ectothiorhodosinus; species Ectothiorhodosinus mongolicus. The sequence goes on along the minus strand of NZ_CP023018.1, from coordinate 817,933 downwards.
GGGCATTTGCCGGAAGAAGTCTGTTCGCTCATAGGGTCGTGTTCCTCTGTATGGGGTTTGAATAAACGTCCCCTACTTTAGACTTTGTCTAAATCGGTGTCAAAGCGTTACCGAGGATTTGACGTCCAGAACACACGGTTTAGCGCAGCTGCTCTGCCCAAGCGAACACGGTCGCCAAAGCATCCCACGAGTGCTCGCAAATTAGCGTGCCCGAACCCTGCGATACGCGCGGGTTTTGTAACTGCCCTTCCCATCGGGTATCGCGGATATGGTTAAGAACGACTTGCTGCCCATGCAAACCCATCGTCGTTTGAAATCGCTTCTCACGAATCAGTGCGTTTTGCGACAGAGCGCCTTCAAAACGCCATACTCCGTCATCAGACTCCAACACATCCAGACGGGTGTGGGTACTAAATAAGAGCTGGCTATTTTCTTGGACGTCGACACTCAGGCGCCCGCAAGACGTAAAAGAGTATCGAATATCTACTTGGCTGACCTGTCCGTGCTCGGGATTAGTGAGTTCACAGGACATTAAGCCCTCTGCGGTTTCGGCCTGTGCACCTACCGCAAAGGCGCATAGCGCTGCGGCCAATACGATCCATGCGGCTGCTCTGACTTTGGAAGATCGCTTCATGAGAGCCAGCATACGCTAACTCGATCGCGGTTTCTTGCGCTTGCAAGCTTCGGAGCAATACTTAACGCTTTCCCAGTTTTTGGCCCACGACTTTCGCCAAGTCATGGTGCGGCCGCAAACCACGCAGGGTTTGCTCGGTAGATAGCTTTTGTTGCCGCGAAATGACACCTGCTTTAGTCGCCTGTCATCTTCTTTATAGCTTGGTCATTTGGGTCGGAACATGTAAGAGAAATTCCGTTCCGCCATCGACCTCGACCCATTCTAAGCTTCCCGATAACCAACCTAACATGCGGCAGTACAGACTCAGGCGCCGCGGGGAGAATGATGTCGGTGCAACCGCCGGCTGAGCTGAGAGACTGATCAGTATGTGATCTGCCAGAGACTCCGTTCTAATCTGAATGTGCCGAGCGCCGCGCGCGATCGTGCTCTCAATGAGATTGCTCAATATGTCATCCAAACGTTCAATGCTGAATGCAATATCACCTGATTGCGCTTCGGTCACGAGGGTGAGTTCGGCGTGCCGCAAGGGAGATTGACTCGATAGTCGCCGCGCTAGGGCGGATATAAAGGATTGCTCACTGTCTGCTGATTCCAATAAATCCTGCGCAGCGCGATCCGCCAGCGCTTGGGTGCGCTTCTGCAGATTCTTCAGGAGTTCATGAACATTGCCTGAGCTCTCGCTGTTCACAAATTTCAGGCCGCGCACAGCCCCTAAATAGTCGGTTAGAAGTCGCCGAGCACGTGCCACTAGTGAAGAGTCCAACAAGTCACTCAATACTGACCCGTCGAGCAGATTTTGCAATGAACCTGCCACTTGCACGCCCTTTAAGACCAAGGTTAATTCGGGCGTTTCGCTGGCATTAAATGCCTCGATAAAACGTCTAAACTCGGAGAGTATGCGGTCGATTTTATCCAGATCGCTCTGGTTCAGAATCTCCTGAGCGGCGTCCTCCTCCTCAAGCTCTGATAGATAAAATGACGCCGTATATAGCCGTCCCGACAGTATCGTGAACAGAACGGACATTTCCTCCAATAACTCGTCAACATACAGTTTGAGTGATCGGATTCGATCGGCATTCAGCGAATCAACCTCGACCAGCCCGCGAGCATCTTCTTCGACTTGGCGCAGCTTTTGCTGCATCTGCGGTGCAGGTACGCAAAAGCCATGGCCGGTGCAGCACACTTCGATGTCATGCTGCTGCAACAGCCAGTCGACCTTGCCTAAGGTATCCATGAGGTCTGCATGACTCCACCCGTCGAGCCCGCACAGTCCGGGATTAGCTGCAAAAGAGATATCGCCTGATAACAGCAAACGGGCAACGCGCAGTGAAATACTGCAGGGTGTGTGTCCGGGGGTGTGGTAAAGCTCTAGCATTTCACCCTCGCCCAGCGATATCGATTGCTGCTTGAGCAGTGTGCCATTGGGCAAGTTCAGCAGCTTTCCTCGCAGTTCGAATGTATCGCCATTCGCATACGAGATGATCTTGGGGTTCTTCCAGTGGCGTGCGTCAAACAAGCAGCCTGCAAAAGGCGCAGTGCACACGGGCGGCTCCCACGGATAAAGATAGGCCACGGTGAGTTGTTTATCACCCCTGGCTAAAGCATCAACGCCCGCCTCATGGGCAAAGTGCTTGATCTCGATCCCCTCAGGCAGGGCTATTGAGCCCAGTTCTTGAGAGTGATCTTGGTGGCAGTGCGTCAAAAAGCTCAGCACCGGCCGCGGCTTGGCTGACAATGCTTCATTCAGTACCGCGTTGATGATAGCCGTTTGTGTTGGGTTTGCGCCCGGATCAATAACAATGAGTGCATTCGGCGCTGAGAGTAGATAGCAGTTCGAGGATAGGATGCTTGGCTTAGAGATGATCGGATAGATCTCAACTCGGTCGCTGCCCGGAACGAGTTGCCACGTATTCGCCTCCATTAGCTTAGGCGCTGTACTTCGCGTTTTTGCGCGATGACCAGCGACAGATAGTCCTGCTGATTAAACTGCTCATGCGAGAGTTTTTCCACCATTCCCGCCAAAAGACGCAGGCGCAGATCATCGGCCGAAAAATCAGAATCCGTTTGCATATTTTGAATGACCGCTTCGAGATTATCCTCAGCGGGGGCGCTGACAAACTCCACCTCGAGTTTATGATCGAGTTTGCGCAGTGATAAGCGAATCTTAAAGTCATTATCTTCACCGGCTTTCTCGACTTGATACAAAAAAGCCTCTTCGAGCGCTAATTCTAGGCGCATGACATCATCCCCGCGCCAATCTGCTTGCTCGGCTTTTTCACGCGCGAAACTCATGATTTGTGGTAGGGCGGAAGCTTTCGCGGGCACGGTCAGGCGGTGCGCTTTGGAGCGCTTGAGCGTCAGCAATAGGGATAAGGCGATAGCGGTGAGGCCGCCGGTGGTCATGCCATTATCCAGGAGTTGGGCCATCATTGGCGGCATCAGCTCGTGGAACACCCCCTGGGCCTGAAAGCCATAACCCATCCACAAAGACACACCGAAGATGATGCCGCTATCAAAAGACAGGCCGTCGCTCACAATCAGTCGGATACCGTGGGCAAATAACAGGACAATCAAGAAAAACAAAAACACGCCGCCAACGGGACCTGGTATCGACTGTAGCAAGGCTGAAACTTTCGGGGAAAAAGCCAGCAACATGAGAATAATGCCGCCATAAATACCCACCCGCCTGGCGGCAACGCCCGTTAAATCGACCACTGAAACGCTGGTGGAGTAGGTCGTATTAGGCAGCGTGCCACTCAGGCCTGACAGTAAATTCCCCATGCCATCCGCAGACACTGCGCCTTGGACGGCTTTGTAATCGGTTGGGTTGCGTCCGCGTCTGGATACCTCTTGGATGGCGATACCATCGCCATAGGTTTCGAGCGCCCCAATGACAGTGACGATGATAAAGCCCGGCAACAACACCCAAAAAGCCGTGCTAAAACTTAAATCAATCCCCGGCCAGCTCGCCGGTGGAAGGCCAATAAAATCCGCTTCAGCCAATGCGCGCAAATCGGTTAAGCCCATGAAATGCGCAAATATCGAGCCAGTGACGACGCCAATGACAGGTCCCCACAAGCGCCATTTCTTGTTGCCGAAAAAAGAGAGTCCCAGGATCACCACCAGCGTCAGCGCTGCGGTCCATGCGGCCGCTGAATCTGTGCCCGCATAATTTTCCGGACGCACGTTCAACATGTTTAAAGCAATCGGGATGACAGCGACGGCAATCAAGGCAACAACTGTGCCACCCACCGTCGGCGTGATGATTTTCCGCAGCAAGCCCAAGCGGTTGGCGAATAAAAATTGCACCAGCGAGGAGGCGATGATCAGTGAGGCTAAGAGTGGAAGCCCGCCCGCTTGAAGCGCTGAAACGGAGACCGCAATAAATGCCCCAGATGTGCCCATGAACAGCACATAACCCGCCCCAATGGGTCCTATTGCTTTGGCTTGCAGAATGGTGACCGAACCACTCACCATCAGCGTCGCAAACACCGCCCAAGCTTTGGCATTGTCATCCATGCCGCCAGCATCCAGCGCGATCACTGGGATCAGCACAATAAAGGCGAGAATCAGGGCAACAACTTGAAAGCCCAAAAGGGCAGAGAGCAGATGAGGCGGTTTATCGTCAACAGCGTAGAGGATATTCGCGTCTTCAGATGGCGGTTTGCTCATACTCTGCCTGTATTCGCTTGTTGCTCTGTACAGGACGATATCACGATTTCGCTGGGGTAGTGAGGTGGTGGGCCCGGTCGGACTCGAACCGACGACCAAGGGATTATGAGTCCCCTGCTCTAACCAACTGAGCTACAGGCCCGTAACACTTACTCGCTGTCGAGGAAGCTGCGCAGCAGCTCGGAGCGGCTGGGGTGGCGTAGCTTGCGCAGGGCCTTGGCCTCGATCTGGCGAATACGTTCACGCGTGACATCAAACTGTTTACCGACTTCCTCGAGCGTGTGGTCGGTATTCATATCGATGCCAAAGCGCATGCGCAGTACTTTAGCCTCGCGCGGCGTCAGGCTGGCCAACACCTCGCGGGTGGTTTCCGAGAGACTTTCGCGGGTTGCCGACTCAATCGGTGATTGCACGTTCTGATCTTCAATGAAATCACCCAAATGCGAGTCTTCGTCATCACCGATGGGCGTCTCCATGGAGATAGGCTCTTTGGCGATCTTCAGCACCTTGCGCACCTTGTCTTCGGGCATTTCCATGCGCTCGGACAGTTCTTCTGGCGTCGCTTCGCGGCCCATTTCCTGCAGCATCTGCCGGCTGATGCGATTGAGTTTGTTGATGGTCTCAATCATATGTACCGGAATACGGATGGTGCGGGCTTGGTCGGCGATCGAGCGGGTGATCGCCTGGCGAATCCACCAAGTGGCGTAGGTCGAGAACTTATAACCGCGCCGGTATTCAAACTTGTCCACGGCTTTCATCAGGCCGATGTTGCCTTCCTGAATCAGGTCCAGGAACTGCAGGCCACGATTCGTGTACTTCTTGGCAATAGAAATCACCAAGCGCAGGTTTGCCTCCACCATTTCTTTCTTGGCGCGGCGCGCTTTGGCCTCACCAATCGACATGCGGCGGTTAATATCTTTGATCTCGCCAATGGTCAGCGTGGCCTCATCTTCAATCGCCAGCAAACGTTTCTGGGCTTTGACGATGTCATCGCGCTGTTCAGCCAAAGCTTCCTTGTAACGCGCGGCCTTGCCTTCAAGCAGCTCGTCGACCCATTTCAGGTTGGTGGCATTCTTGGGGAAGCTGCGGATGAATTCTTTGCGGGGCATGCCACTGGTTTCTACACACAGGCGAATGAGGAAATCCTCCTGAGCGCGAATGCGGGCCACCATCTCATGAAGGTCAGCGGTGAGACGGTCAACCAGGCGCGGAATCAGCTTAAATTCCATGAAAAATTGCGCCATCTCGACGCGGGTTTCACGATATTTGTCCTGATCACCCTGGGCCGCATACTCCATGGCGCGCTCATAAATGACTTCCAATTGCTCAAAGCGCTGACGGGCTTCCTCTGGATCCGGTCCCGTGTCTTCGGGGGCGGCGTTTTCTGAATCATCATCATCGTCGCTGTCATCGTCGCCATTGCCATCATCATCGTTGGCGTTATCGCTGTTGTTGTTATTGGAATCATTATCGGCCTGAGCCTGCGGGGTTTCCGGCTCACCATCAGGGCCCAAAAAGCCCACCAAAACATCAGTCAGTTTGACGTTTCCGGCTTCCACTTGGCCGTATTCCGAGAGCAGCAATGCAATGACTTTAGGCGAGTGGGCCAGGGCAAACAGCACCTGCGCCAAGCCTTCTTCGATGCGCTTGGCGATGCTGATTTCACCTTCGCGGGTGAGCAGCTCAACCGTACCCATCTCGCGCATGTACATGCGCACGGGATCCGTGGTGCGGCCAAAATCGCCGTCCACTGAGGCCAGCGCGGCGGCCGCTTCTTCTGCGGCATCCTCGTCGGTTGAGACCGAGTTATCCGAGAGGATCAGGGTATCGGCATCGGGGGCCTGTTCATGAACGGTGATCCCCATATCATTGATCATCGCAATGATGTCTTCGATCTGCTCCGGATCCACAATGGTGTCAGGCAGGTGGTCATTGACCTCGGCATAGGTCAGGTAGCCCTGTTCCTTGCCTTTGGCAATCAGCTCTTTGAGCCGTGATTGTTGCTCGTCGTGATTCATGAAACGCCGCCCAGCCCCGAAATACGCAAACCGTTAATAATAGCAGTTATTTATGTCCCCTGCGAGACAAAATCGCTTGCAGCGTCTGTTTTTCTTCTGCACTCAAGCTGCGGGTCTGAGCCACATTCAACAACTCATTCGCTTGCTGAGAGTCAGCTTGTTCAGTCAGCCTGCCCAAAGCGTCACGTAAAATCACCGGTCTATCCTCTTCGGCGACGCCGGGTAAGGACTTTTCTGCCAGTTTATGCAGGTGAACACTCCATTCATGCTCGCGCCAGCGCTCCAATAACTGCGCAGTGTTTAGATGGGGTTCTTTGCTTAAGGTTTCAAGCAAAGCCAACAAAATATCCACACCGGGCAGTTCTATCTCGGCCAACCAAGCAAAATCCTTCACTGCTTTGGCCAGGCCGGGGTCTTCTAAAAGTAAGGTGATCGCCATGCGCACGGGATTCATGCTCAGACCAGAGCGGCGTTGCCCTGAAGGCCGCTTGGGTGGTGCTGGCGTGGTTGCTGGGCGGCTCTCAGCTTTGCCCAGCCGCTCGTTCAATTCCGCAGAGCTCACCCCCGCTAAAGGCGCGATATCACTGATGATCTGACTACGCAGCAAGCCCTCGGGCATCAGTCGCAAAAGACGCACGGCTTCTAATCCCAAAGCGGCTCGTCCCTCACGGGAGCTTTGGTCAAAGCGCTCGCCCAAGCCTTGAATCAACATATCCGACAAGGGGGTGGCGGCTTGAACCTGCTGCACAAAAGCCTCGGTGCCCAGCTGCCGTACCAGTGTATCGGGGTCTTCGCCCTCCGGAAGCAGCAAGAACCGCAGTTCCACCCCATCGCGAATGCTGGGTAGGGCTTGTTCTAGCGCCCGCCACGCCGCCTCTTTGCCGGCACGGTCGCCATCAAAACAAAAGACGATTTTGGGTACCACCCGTAACAGCCGCTCCACATGTTCGTGCGTGGTTGCTGTGCCCAAGGTGGCCACGGCATTTTTGATGCCGTATTGAGCTAGGGCGATGACATCCATATAGCCTTCCACCACCAGCAGGCTCTCCAGCCGCGGCGAAGCCTTGCGCGCTTCATATAGCCCATAGAGTTGCCGACCCTTGTGGAAGATGGGAGTTTCGGCGGTGTTGAGATACTTGGGTTCTTGCTGGGCCAAAACCCGCCCGCCAAAGCCGACCACCCGACCCCGGGTGTCGCGGATGGGAAACATGATGCGCCCACGAAAGCGATCATAGGGTTTACCTCCATCTTTGCGGGTCAATAGACCCGCTGTGAGCAGCTCTTTCTCACTAAACTGGCGCAGCAGTGCCGGCATCAGGTCATCAAACCGATCCAGCGCAAAACCCAGTTGATAGTCGCGCGCAATATTGCCCGTGAGGCCGCGGTTTTTGAGGTAGTCGATGGCCTCCGGGCTGCGCCTAAGATTCTCAGCAAAGTGTTCAGCGGCCATCTGCTGCGCCAAATAAAGGCGCTGGTTGGTGTCGCTGCGATCTGCTTGACCGACTTCTTGGGGTACCTCCAGGCCAGCCCGTTGCGCCAGTTCCTCGATGGCTTCAACAAATCCCAGATTGTCATACTCCATGAGAAAGCTGATCACCGTGCCATGCGCACCGCAACCGAAGCAGTGATAGAACTGTTTGTTCTGGCTGACCGTGAACGAGGGCGTTTTTTCGCCATGAAACGGGCAGCAGGCCGTGTACTCGCGACCCTTTTTCTTCAGCTCTAGGCGCGAGCCGATGAGTTCAACAATGTCGCTGCGGCTAATGAGCTCATCGATGAAAGATTGGGGGATACGCGGCATCGCTGGGGCAAGGCTTAATCAGCCATAGCCTCGTTGATCGAGGCAAAACTGCGGGCAAAAGGCTGGTTGCGGCGCACCGCAGCAGGCAAGGCCACAATCGCACTGCGCGCCGCCGCAGCGCTTGAGTAAACGCCGTAGACCAAGGCATAACTGACTTGGTCATTGCGCCGTACGCTAAATATGGCGACCTCGCCCGGCAGATCAACGCGCTGGGCATAAGCGCGCAACGCCTCGGCGTCACTGCCTGAGATGAATTGTAGGGTGAACTGACTGGGGTCTTGTTGCCTCAGCCAGTCAGCGCCCAAGACGCCTGTGGTCTCAGCCATTGGGGGTGTGGCGGCTGCGGAGGGAGGTGGCGCAGTAGGCGCCTCGGGAGCGGGCGCAGTCTCGCGCGTCTCGGCGGTGGCCGGCTCAACAGGTGCCATACTGGGCTCGGCACTGACCTCGGGCGCTGCTTCGGGTTGTACAGTGACTTCAGCAGGACGTTCAGGTAAGACCAAAGGCCGACTGAGCGGATCCTCCACAGGCACCGATGGACGCGTCGCTAAGCCAATCAGTAAAGCGCCACCGCCCAAAATCACCACACTGGCTGCGGCTCCCAACCACGTGCGCAAAGGCTGGGCGGGCATGCCGCCAAAGGCCAGTTTTTTGATGCCTAGGCTGGAGCCTAGTTGATCGCCCGCCATTGAGTCGGCGATGGCGCGCAGGGTTTGACTGGCCAGTTGATTGATTTGTCCTGGAAGTCCGCCGCTGCGGCGATGGATATCCTGCATGGCTGCATCATCGAGTAAGTCCATATCGCGCAATCCCGCGGCGCGCAAGCGATGCGTTAAATAGGCCCGGGTCTGTTCACTATTGAGCGGGCGCTGCTGAATAATCATGGGTGCCAACAGCATGTCGCTGTCGTCACAGATACTGTTGAGCCGCTCTTCAATACGGGGGCTGCCAACCAATAACAGGCCAAAGCTGTTCGAGAAACGCTGCAGGATTTGTTGCCGGATATCCAGTAATTCAGCAATCACATCGGCAGGCAGCCGATCCGCATCATCAATCGCCAAGACCGGTTTCAGCCCATCTTGCATCAACTGCGTGAGCTGTAAGCCGAGGCTACCGCTGGCCAGTTCATCCGCCTGAGCTGCGGCCAGCTTTTCTTGCCAAAATGAGGAAACTGCAGTTTCGATGGCGGCCAATGTCGTATCGGTTCGCGCGCGAAACGCACAAAAATCCAAGTCCGCCTCACCGCTGGCAAGAATACGCAGCAGCTGCGTGCTTTTCCCTGAGCCCGTCTCTCCGCGCAGCACCACCAGGTTCTGTGGGCCGCGCAGATGTTGCAACACCACATTCACACCCATATCGATACCGGGATCGACAAAGAGGAATTGCTCACCCATAGTCACCGCGAAGGGCTGTTGCAACAGGCCAAGGCGATCCAAGGATTCTGACGAAAGGGTTTCTTCATTCATCAAATAGACTCCGGATCAGCACAGGGTGGCGGGATCAAATAAACGATCATATTCAGCAATGGCGAAACGATCCGTCATGCCCGCCAGATAATCGACAATCACCCGAGCCTGGCCGGCATCACCCGACTCAGCGCGCGCTTGAATAAGGGTTTGCGCATGAGCGGTCGGCAGCAGACTTGGATCATTCATGTAAGCCTCGAATAAAGCCTTAAGCAGCCGCTCTGCTTTGCCAGTCATGCGCCGCACTCGATAATGTTGGTATAAATATCGATGCAGAAATTGTTTGAGTTCCTGGTTCATGGCCTTCACTTCCGGGCTAAAGCCAATCAGCGGTTTGGGCAGGCTACGCACCGCATCAATGGTTTGTGGGTTCGCGCTTTTGATTTGCGCCGCACTGTACTCGACGAGATCGGTGAACAAACGATTGATCATGCGGCGGATAATCTCATGGCGCAGGCGTTTTTCTTCCAGACCGGAATAGGCTGTTTGCACTGCGTCATGGGCTTCGCGAAATAAACGGATCTCCAGGATCTGTTCCAAAGTAATCAGTCCTGAGCGCAGGCCATCATCGACATCGTGATTGTTATAAGCGATCTCATCCGCCAAGTTAGTGAGCTGCGCCTCAAGCCCCGGTTGCTGGTCATTTAAGAAGCGTTGACCCAATTCACCTAGACGCTCGGCATTGCGCCGATTGCAGTGTTTCAAAATGCCCTCGCGGGTCTCGAAGGTCAGATTCAGACCATCAAACTCGGCATATTTGGATTCCAGTTTGTCGACTACCCGCAGCGACTGTAAATTGTGTTCAAAGCCGCCATAGTCGCGCATGCACGCATTCAACATATCTTGTCCGGCATGACCAAAAGGTGTGTGGCCCAGATCATGCGATAAGGCGATAGCCTCACTCAGATCTTCATGCAGGTGCAGCACACGGGCGATGCCGCGGGCGATTTGTGCAACCTCTAAGCTATGGGTTAGGCGCGTGCGAAATAAATCACCCTCATGATTCACAAACACTTGGGTTTTGTATTCCAAGCGGCGAAAAGCGCTGGAGTGAATAATCCGATCGCGGTCGCGTTGAAACTCGCTGCGATACACCGGGGCGGGCTCGCAATGGCGTCGTCCGCGGCTATTGCTTTCCTGCGCTGCATAAACGGCTAGGGGGTGACTCATGCTGCGGTCAAAGCCTCCAGCGTTTGCTCTAAGCACTGCGCATCAAAATCAGCGGTGACGGTGGCAGCGCCAATGCTGTGCAGCAGCACCAAACGCAGCCGCCCTCGTTGCACCTTTTTATCCACGGCCATGATGTCGCGAAAACGCGCGGGCGACAGACCAGCGGGGGGCGTCACTGGCAGGCCGGCTGCCGAGAAGAGGTCACGCATGCGTGAGACGCTATCGGTATCAATCCAGCCCAGGCGCTGTGATAGGTCTGCTGCCATCATCATGCCCGCAGCAATGGCCTCACCATGCAGCCAAGCGCCATAACCCATGCCGGTTTCAATGGCATGACCGAAGGTATGTCCGAGGTTTAACAAAGCACGGCGACCGGCTTCGCGTTCATCCTCGGCCACCACGCGCGCTTTGTCGGCGCAGGAGCGGGCAATGGCAAAAGCCAGCGCTTGGGGGTCACGCGCCCGCAACGCATCGATGTGTTTTTCCAACCAGGCAAAAAACTCAGGATCATCAATCAGACCATATTTGATGACTTCCGCCAAACCGGCGCTCAGCTCTCTATCCGGTAGGGTGTTCAGCGTATCGGTATCAATTAAAACCAAGCGCGGCTGATGGAAAGCCCCAATCATGTTCTTGCCTAGGGGGTGATTAATGCCGGTTTTACCGCCCACCGAGGAATCCACCTGAGACAACAGGGTGGTGGGCACTTGAATAAAATCGATGCCGCGCTGATAGCTCGCGGCGGCAAAGCCCGCGATATCGCCAATCACGCCGCCGCCCAAAGCGATCAGTAAATCATTGCGCTCCAGGCGTTGCTCCAGCAAAAACGTATAAATCTGCTCCAGTGAGCTGAGGTTTTTGTACTGCTCACCATCGGCCAATTGCAGCGCAGCCACGGGCTGGTCTTGTAGCGGCATCAGGGTATTGCGCAAATCATCCAGATATAAGGGCCCCACCGTTTCATTGGTGATGATGACGGCGCGCCGCCCTTGCAGTAGCGGTGCCAAATATTCGCTGGCATGGCGCAAGCCGCGGCCGATGTGAATCGGATAGCTGCGATCGCCCAATTCGACGGTGAGGGTTTCCATAGGGTCAATGATACCCGCAAGGCTCGGTAAGCTACATAGCTGTTTGTGCCTTAAAGCCTTTGATAATCTGACGAACGGTGCCACGCAGATGCTCTCCGCTGGTATCGACCACCAGATCGGCGATCTCTCGATACAGCGGGTCACGCTCGCTGAATAAGGCTTGTAGGCGCTCTTTGGGGTTTTCAGTTTGCAGCAGGGGACGCTTGCGATCGCGCGCTGTGCGCCGCAGCTGTACCGAGACGGGTGTGTATAGGTAAACCACAAACCCTGCTTGCTGCAGGCAAGCGCGATTCTCAGCACGAATCACCGAGCCCCCACCCGTGGCCAAGACGATGCCCTCGTGTGCACCCAGCTCTGCCATCATGGCCGCCTCGCGCTGGCGAAAGCCGTCCTCACCCTCAAATTCAAAGATGGTGGAGATGTCCACTCCAGTGCGCTTTTCAATCTCTTGGTCGCTATCGACAAAAGACAGGCGCAACTGCTGCGCGAGCTGGCGGCCAACCGTGGTTTTGCCGGCGCCCATGGGACCAATTAAAACGATGTTCGCTTGCTTGCTCACATTCAAAGCTGGATTGATCATGAAGAGGCGACAGTGTAATGCATCCGTTCCGATGACCGGCATTTCTGTGCTGATTAGTGGTGCGTTACTGTCTTCTTAACGAATCAAACTAGCACTATGCACATGCAGGATAAGTGCCGCCATTTGGCCGCTGGATTCACTTTGGTGGAAGTGTTGCTGAGTCTGGTGTTGCTTAGCGTCGCTGCGCTAGGTTTGTTGCAGTGGCATGCCGTAGCCAACGGAGCGGCGCACAAAGCCTACCAACAGACACTGGCCCAAGTGATGGCCGCTGACGCTGCTGAGCGCTTGTGGATGGCGAGCTTACACGGCCCGTGGCAGCCCGAATCTCTCAGCCATGAGTGGCAGCAGCATTGGTCAGATTTTTTTATGGAAGGCGACCACGAGATCCACTGCACGCCGCAGCGTTTATGTCATATTCAAATGCGCAGTTCCTCAGTCTCACAAGACTACTGGGTACAGCTGCCCCGTCTGGCTCAGTGATGCGTGATCAAGCTGGCTTTTCGCTGGTGGAGATGTTGATCAGTTTGTTGCTGGCGGCTTTTTTGCTTGCCGGAGCACTGCAGTTATTCACGGCTCTACGCGCGGCACAAAATGAGTTGCATGATTTGGCTGAGGCGCAAGAGGTACTGGCCTTTAGCGTTGATGTGTTGCTGCGTGAGGTGCGCTCGGCTTCCGCCTTGGAGACAGGGAATAATGCCCTCATCATCAGTCGCCAGCGTTTTACTGAGTGGTGCGCACAGCCGGCAGCAACAGAGCCACGCCCCATCACCTATTTTATGCAGGGCGAGGGGCTGCGTTGTCGCGGCAGTCGTCTGGCGCAAGAGTTATTGCTGGGATTTGCACCGCGTTCGCGACTGCAAGCAGAGGCGGTAACCGGTGGCCTTGAGCATGGGGTTCGCATCCGCCTACCACTGTCTTATCCCAGCCCGATTGAGGTGACGGCCACGCCGCGACGGCCGCAGCGGCCCATGCCATGAGCAGGATTCCCGCCATAACGGATGGCAGACAACGCGGGGCTGTCTTGTTGCTGATGGCTTTGCTGTTGTCCACGGCCAGTTTTTTGGCCATGGCGGCCATGGATTTAGGTTCAGATCAGTACCGCATTGCCCACTATCAACAAGAGGCTTTGCGGGCTGAATTGGCGGTGCAATCCGGCGCTGCGCGTCTAATCGATGCCCTAGAGGATCGAGCGCTCCCCCACGAGGGAGCGCTCGATGCGTTGCGGGATCTTTTGCATCAAACCCAGCAAGAGCCGCTAGCCGATGGCCAATGGTCGATCGTGACTGTGGCCTTAAACTCAGATCAGTGGCATATCACCCTAAAAGGCGAATCCCCCAACGCTCTGGTCTCACGCCAGATCATCCTGATCTTCGGATGGTCAGAGATGGGGTCAGACCCCACATGGGTGGGGTCTGACCCCAAGCTGCAGTGGTCGGCCTATCTGGCTCATTAGCCATCAGTGAGACAGCTGCTGGGCAACAGATTCTCTGCAACATTACCTACCCATGAGCAAGTCCAGCCGCCCCCGCTGCTTGCTTCAGTCAAAACCAACACCAGAGTTTCATTGGCGATTTGCCCATTGGCTGTGCCTTTGAACACCACATTGACCGTATTGCCGGCCTCATTGGTGGTGACCGAGGCCACATGGCGGCCACTGAGTTCTTGATCGCCGCTGGGCACAGAGCCGCCCATGATTTGCTGTTGCACTAAGTCCATGCGCAAAGCGGCGGTTAGGGTGAGTGCTTCGCTGACTTGGGCGCGCGCCATGTAGTTTTGGTACTGAGGAATGCCCAGTGCCGCCAAGACGCCGATGATGGCCACCACCAGCATCAGTTCCATGAGAGAAAATCCTTTTTGTTGCATCGTTTTGACTCCTAGTCTTCGTGGGTTAAAAATCGCTATCGATAATGTGGGGGGTAACAAACACCAGCAGCTCGGCCTTGGAACGCAGTCGCCCTTCGGAACGAAATAACCGCCCCAGACCCGGCAAGTCGCCGAAAAACGGTATTTTTCGGATCTGTTCCATATCCGTCATTTCATAGATGCCGCCCAGTACGACGGTCTCGCCATTGCGTACAAACACCCGGGTTTGCACCTCGCGGGTTTCTATCGATGGGGTACCTTGAATCTCGCGCGTGCCGGGATTGTCCTTGTTGACGCGTATATCCAAGATGATGCTGCCATCGGCGGTGATGTGTGGTGTGACTTCCGTGGCTAAAACTGCGTCGATAAAGCGAATAGTGGTGTTGCCCGATTCCGCGGATTCCTCATAAGGCAGGCGCTCGCCTTGCTTGATCACGGCGGTTTTGCCATTGGCTGTGATGATTCGGGGGGTGGCGATAATCTCACCGCGACCTTCGGCCTGCAGTGCCGATAATTCCAAATCCAAGAGAATATTCGGACGCAAAATCGACAGCCCGATGCGGCCTGCAGCGCTGCCACCCGCGGGTAGATTAATGCTTAGGCGATCGGCCAACGGCACGGGCTCACCTTGCGCTATAGCTTCGGCGCCCGCAGCTGAACCACTCGTGGCCACTGCCGATCGGCCGCGTTCGGAGCGAGCGCTAACCCCCAGACGCACCCCCAGATCGCGCGCGAAGTCATCGGCGGCAATGACGATGCGGGTTTCAATCAGGACTTGGCGCAAGGGTTGATCCAGCCGAGCCACCAGATCCTGGAGTTGCGCCAGCTGCTCTGGCACGTCCCGTACAAACAGCGTGTTGTTGCGCGGATCCACCTGCAGGCTGCCTTGAGGTGAAATCCAGGCGCTGGAATCTCCGCGAATCAGAGCCGCCAAATCCTCTGCGCGGCCGTGATTGACCTGAATAATGCGGATTTCGGGCCGTAAAACCGGTATTTCAGCGGGGCTCGACGCGTCTGCAGCCTCATCAATCGATGCCAAGGCTTGAAACGGATTCGCGGCGGCGGACTTCGGTGGCGCGGTGGCGGCTATTCCTGGGCTGCGCAGCGCATCAAAAAGACTCATTTGTAAATTTAGCGTCAGAGATGAGCCGTCTTCCCCAAGCGATAACTCAGCCTGATTCACTTGTAAAAACCAAGGCAGGCTGGCCAGCCAATGCCAAAAATCCTGCAGTGCTGGTAACTCGCCATTGACCACCAAGGAAAAGCTTTGTTGGCCCAGCGGGCTTTGCCCATCGCTGCTGGGCCAACTTAGATCTTGAATCTGCAGCGCTTTGCTGATCGCTAAGGCCTCAATATCAGCCAGCAAAGCAGAGTGTGTGCGGCGAGCCTGCGCTTTTTGCATTAGCGAGTAGAGCTGGGTTTCCGCGCCATACATAGCGTCTAAGTGATGGGAGGCCTGCAGCAGTCTCGGCTGCGCTTGCGCCCAATGTTGCTCGATGTACTGTTTTTGAGCACGCACATCGGAATGCTCTTGTTGCAGCGGAAGGATCCAAAGCCCATAGCCGCCGGCTAACAGCGCTAAAACCAAAGGCGGCAAGGCCCAAGCAGGATGGCGAAGAGCGTTCTTCATCGTAGGCCCAGGCTTAGCGTGAAATAAGGCTGCGTGGTGCTGGCGGGCGCTACCGGCCGAGTCTGGACCTGCACCGAGTTACAGCAGGAAAGCTGATGCAGCGCATCGAGATAGGCGCTGAGCTGCTGGTGGTTTTGGGCATGGCCGTGGAGCAACAACCGCTGGGCATCTACCTGGGCGCTATGCAGTTGCACCCCCGTCAGGCTCACGGCCGTCAGCTCATCCAAAGCCTGCAGAGGCCGCCAGCGCTGGTCTTGGAGATTAGCGATGCGCGCGCCGAGCTCGTGCAGCTGCACTGCGTCCTCAGTCAGCCCACCAAACCAGCGAAGCTGGCGGGTGACAGCGATATGACGTGCCTGCAGCCAATGCTGTTCAGCCTGCGCTTGTTTTAAAGATTCAGCCAGATGCGGTTGCCAATAAACGCCAATGCCCAAACCTATGAGTAAGCACAACACCGCCAAACCCACAGACAGGCGATGTCGCCATGACCAAGCCAACCGGTGCTTGTTAAGAAAATTAATCTCTTGCATCAGCTGGGCTCCCGCAAAGCCAGGCCGATAGCGGCGGCATAGGCGGGATCAATAGGCTTGCTTTTTTCAGCCATTAATCCATGAGAAGGGCCCCGCCAAAGCCGGCAGGGAGACGGCAATGTCTTTTGCAAATGTTCTTGCAGCTCTGGGCTGGCAATGCGCCCAGTCAAACAGATTGGCGTAGTTCTGGCACTCCGCAGCAGCAGATTCATGGCCTCGCTGATCGACCCAAGCCAAGCCAGTGGCGATGCGTCGGCTAAGTCTAATGACACTTCTTGATAGCGCAGTTCACCTTGCCCGATCTCCCACAGCTGCAGCTGTGTGGGTTCCACGCAGGCAATGAGAGTCGCCGAGGCCGGGCCAGTGGGTCGGCAGGCTCGATAAAGTCCATGCGCCCGGGCTTCGATACAGCTCAAGCGCAGGCCCGCTTGTCGCGCTGCCGCCTGAATCAATGCCAAGCGATCCCGCCGCACGGCCCAAAAAAGATAACGCTGTTGGCTGCTGCCCATGCTGGGTTGATGACTGGGGTGATAGCGCAGTTCTGCCTCATCCAACGGATAGGGGAGATAGGCAGCTGCCTCTTCACGAATGAGTCGCTTGAGTTGTGCCTCGGGTAGGCCCCGAGGAATCGCTGCATCGTGGCATGCATAATCATGGGCAGGCAGGCCCAACACACCGTCGCGCACCGAGCGCCCCAAGTAACGGCGGACTTCTGTAAAAGCAGCGATTAGGGCATCGTTGCCGCCACTCAAAAGGCTGTTATTGTCATCTAGTTCCCATTCACATTGATCGATCAGCTCATTGCCTTGGGGATATTTGCCGATCAGTGCTAGGCGCAGGTGATTTCGTTCGAGATCTATGCCGACTTGGGTGCGTTTTTTCTTCCACAAAGTGCGCATAGCCACATCCTGTGATTGCGGTACTGTGCCCGAAGACTTAATATCCGGACATCTTGGTGTGCTGCTTCAAAGCCTTGTTTAATGGCTTTTCAGCCCCAACGCTATGCTTTAGGCATGTCAGACCGACCAGTGGCAGAAAGCTGCCGATAAACTGCCGCCGTGGGCGGCCACCTTGATAGACACATGAGACTTTTGTTGGCCCCCGTTAAGTTGTTACTCACCGGCGTTTTTTTAGCGCTGGTCATGGGCGTATTGATGCTGGGTGCCGGTTATGTGTACGTTGCTCCCCAGTTGCCCGACAGCGAGACGATTCGTGATGTGCGACTGCAGGTGCCGCTGCGTGTCTTTAGCGAAGATGGCGCATTGATAGCTGAATTTGGGGAACAGCGGCGCGAACCCATGGCCTTTGACGAAGTCCCAGAGCTCATGCGTCTGGCCTTTTTGGCGGCTGAGGATGACCGTTTCGAGACTCATCCTGGGGTGGACCCGCTGGGTTTGCTACGAGCCGGCATTAATCTGATCTCCACCGGTGAGAAGACCCAAGGCGGTAGCACCATCACCATGCAGGTGGCTCGCAATTACTTCTTGCAACGCGATAAAACCTATACCCGTAAGCTCACCGAGATCTTCCTGGCTTTGCGCATGGAGCGCGAGTTCAGCAAAGAAGAAATTTTCGAACTGTATGTGAATAAGATTTTTCTTGGGCAGCGCGCCTATGGGGTAGGTGCGGCCTCTCGCGTCTATTATGGGGTCGTACCCCAAGAGCTCACTTTGCCGCAGATCGCCATGATTGCTGGCCTGCCGCAGGCACCTTCAGCCGCCAACCCCATCGCCAATCCAAGCCGCGCCATAGCCCGTCGTAACTATGTGCTGCGGCGCATGCATGAGTTGGGCTTCATCACCGACGGCGATTATGCCGAGGCGTTAGAGACTCCAGTCACCGCCCGCTTACATGCCCCAGAAGTTCAGGTGAGTGCCGGTCATGTGGCGGAGATGGTGCGCCTTGAGATGTTGGCTCGTTATGGTGAGCGGGCTTATACCGAGGGTTTTCGGGTCTACACCACGGTCGATAGCCACATGCAAACCGCAGCCACCCATGCCGTGCGCGCAGGTCTAGATGCTTATGATCGCCGCCATGGCTATCGCGGTCCTGAGGCCCAGTTGGACTTGAGCGAATTAACCGAGCCAGCGCAGTGGGATCGAGCCCTCTCATCTTTCCCGCGCGTGGCAGGTAGTCTGCGTGCCGGATTGGTGACGGCCTTGGGGGAAAACCACGCTGAGGTTTATCTCGGTCGTGATGAATTCATCAGTCTAGATTTGCAGGCCGTGCGTTGGGCGCGGCCGCATAATCCCGATCCTCAGCGTGGGCCGGGTCCGACGCCACGATCCCTCTCTCAAGTGCTAAGCGTGGGGGATGTCATCCGCGTGCAGCACGATGCCGAGAATACCTGGCGACTGTCTCAGGTCCCGGTTGTCGAGGGAGCGTTGGTGGCGATGGATGTGCAAAGCGGCGCGTTAAAGGCGCTGGTGGGCGGTTATGATTTCCATCGCAGCAATTTTAATCGCGCCACCAGTGCCGAGCGCCAACCCGGATCGGCGTTTAAGCCCTTTATTTATGCAGCGGCCTTTGAACACGGCTATTCACCCGCTACCACCGTCAATGATGCGCCTGTGGTGGTCGCCGATTTGTCTTTAGATGCCGAGTGGCGCCCGCGCAATTTCAGTGGTCAGTTCTATGGGCCAACCCGTTTGCGTGAGGCCATGGTTTATTCGCGTAATCTGGTCTCGATCCGACTCTTGGATCAGGTGGGCGTGCGTGATTCACACGCCTATTTACGTCATTTTGGTTTGGCACTCTCGCAGCATCCGCGGGCCCTATCCTTGGCTTTGGGTACGGGCTCAACAACGCCTTTGGAGATGACGCGCGCCTATGGGGTATTTGCCAGCGGCGGTCGTTTACTGGAGCCGTGGTTGATTCAGCGCATCGAGGATGCACAGGGTAATTTGCTCTATCGTTGGGAAGAGTTTATGCCGCCAGAGCGGACCATCAGTGAGCAAAATGCCTATCAAATGACCAGTATGCTGCGTGATGTGATTCGTGAGGGAACGGGGCGTCGTGCCCGCGCATTGGGTCGCAATGACTTAGCCGGCAAAACCGGCACCACCAATGACATGCGCGATGCTTGGTTTGCCGGATATAGCGGGAGTTTGGTGACTACCGCTTGGGTGGGCTTTGATCAGAACCTGCCCTTGGGCGCCCGCGAGACCGGCGCCGGTGCTGCATTGCCCATCTGGATTGATTTCATGGGGCCGGCCTTGCAGGGCGCGCCACAAATACCCCTGAATGAACCTGACGGCATGATCACTGTGCGTATTGATGCTGCCACCGGCGCCCGAGCGGGCCGTGATGCCGAGCGCACCTTGTTTGAGTCGCTGACTGCAGAGCAATTTAGCCGCCTGGAAGTGGCGGAGGAGCGTTCTGGAGAGGCTGCAGGCGGCGTTACCGAACAAATTTTCTAGTTCCCCGAGGGCGTTATGTCAGTCAATGATCTGCGCATGCGGCAGCTGATTGCCGAAGAGGCAGCGCGCATTATCTTGGACGAGGGTGTGCTGGATTATCATCTAGCCAAGCGCAAGGCAGCTGATCGCCTGGGCGCAGTACAAACTCGCAACCTGCCCAGGAATACCGAGATTGAAGCCGCTGTGATCGAGCGCCAGCGGTTATTTGAAGATGAAGAAACGCCCCTGCGCATCGCTCATTTACAGGCTGTCGCGCTCAAGGCCATGGATTTATTAGAGCGCTATTCGCCGCGCCTGGTGGGTTCGGTGCTGCAGGGTATTGATAATGGTCGCCAAGAAATCACCCTGCATGCCTTTGCGGAGAGTGTCGAAGAGGTCATGTTCTTCTTGGCAGACTGCGGTGTCAGTTATCGCGTCAGCGAGCGCCGCGTGCGCAGTACTCGCGGTCATGAGCCCACGCCGTGTATCGAGTTTGGTGCCGAGGATGTGGATATCGATGTTTTGGTGTTTCCCATCGATGGCCTACGCCAAGCACCGCTCAGCCCAATTAACGGCAAGCCGATGAAGCGCGCCAGCGCCCGCGAAGTCGAAGCCCTTATGCGTGATACTGCTGACTGTCCGCGTGTACCGTCTCCACCAGCGCCGCCACATGCTCGGGATTGATCTTGGGATGAATGCCATGCCCCAGATTAAAGACATGACCTTCACCATGCCCAAAGCTGGCTAACACCCTGCGGGCTTCTTCGCGTACGCGCTCTGGTGAGGCGTAGAGCACCGCCGGATCCATGTTGCCTTGCAGGGCTACACGACTGCCCACGCGCTGACGGGCTTCGCCGATATTGATGGTCCAATCCAAACCCAGAGCATCACAGCCGGTATCAGCCATGGTCTCCAGCCATTGCGAGCCGCCCTTGGTGAACAGCACCACGGGCACTTTTCTGCCATCGGCTTCACGCGTGACGCCATCGACAATACGCTGCATGTATTGCAGTGAGAATTCACGGTAATTTTCTGGGCTCAATGAACCGCCCCAAGTATCAAATACCATGACTGCTTGGGCGCCGGCGGCAATCTGTGCATTCAGATAGCTGGTCACGGACTCGGCCAACACACCCAAGAGGTGGTGCAGCGTGGCGGGGTCATTAAATAACATGCCTTTGAGTAACGCGAAATCCTTGGATGAGCCGCCCTCGACCATGTATGTCGCCAAGGTCCAGGGGCTGCCGGAAAAACCAATTAAGGGCACGCGCCCATCCAGCTCCCGACGAATCAGGCGCACGGCATCCATCACATAGCCCAGGCTATCTTCCGGATCCGGAACACCCAGCGCCTTGATGGCCTTGGCATCTTGTACCGGGCGTTCAAAACGCGGGCCTTCGCCCTCAGCGAAATACAGTCCCAGGCCCATGGCATCGGGGATGGTGAGAATGTCGGAAAACAAAATGGCCGCATCCAGGGGGAAGCGCTCCAAAGGCTGCATGGTGACTTCGCAAGCCAGTTCCGGATTGGTGCATAGGCCCATAAAGTTCCCGGCTTTGGCACGCGTGGCCCGGTACTCCGGCAGGTAGCGACCCGCCTGACGCATAATCCAAATAGGGGTTCTATCCACGGGCTGGCGCAGCAGGGCCCGCAGCAGGCGGTCATTTTTCAGGGAATTCATGCAACAACTCGGTGGTTTTAGTTCAAACGGGCCTTGACCATACCACTGACCATGGCCATGTCGGCACGCCCTTGCATCTGTGGTTTGAGCAAGGTCATGACTTTGCCCATATCGCGAACACTGCTGGCGCCTGATTCGGCCAGAGCAGCATCCACCAAAGCTTGGATTTCCGCCTCACTTAAGGCTTCGGGCATGTAGGTTTGGATGATCGCCAATTCCGCTTCTTCTACGGCCACCAAATCATCGCGACCCGCCTGGCCGTACTGACTGATGGATTCGCGGCGCTGTTTGACCATTTTCTCCAGCACGCCCAGCACGCCGGCATCATCCAAAGTCTCGCGGGTGTCGACTTCAATTTGTTTGATGGCTGCCTGCACCAAGCGCAAAGTCGCCAGGCGCGGCTTGTCGCCGCTGCGCATAGCGGACTTCACATCCTCGGTAATCCGGGACTTCAGTTCGGTAACAGACATGTCGGGTAAGCCCTAAAGCTTAGTACAAACGTTCGCGGCGACCGATTTCTTTGGACATGCGCTTCATCTGACGCTTCACCGCAGCAGCAGCTTTGCGCTTACGCATTTCGGTGGGCTTTTCATAAAATTCGCGACGACGCACTTCGGTCAGCACACCGGCTTTCTCGCAGGTGCGCTTGAAGCGGCGCAATGCCACTTCAAAAGGTTCATTCTCTTTCACTCGCACATGAGGCATGAGCTTATTACCGTCCTTAAATTTGCTGAGCTGTTCGTGTTCATCTCTCCACTTCAGGCAGAGAGTCGCGCATTATAGAGGCCTTGATGACAAAAACCCAAGCCCGAGACCGTAAATTCCATGTCAGTGGTCACACAAAACAGCCCACAGCAGCTCGTATTAGGTATTGAAAGCTCCTGTGATGAGACCGGATTGGCGCTGTATCACAGCCAGAAAGGCCTATTGGCGCACGCTCTACATAGTCAGGTGGACTTGCATGCCCGCCATGGCGGCGTGGTGCCTGAATTGGCCTCGCGCGACCATATCAAGCGGGTTTTGCCCCTGCTCAATGAAGTATTGCATCAGGCCGGGGCGCAACGTCAAGACATTGACGCGGTGGCTTACACGGCCGGCCCTGGCTTAGTCGGAGCCTTACTCGTGGGTGCAGCGATTGGCCGCTCCTTGGCCTGGGCGCTGCAGGTGCCAGCGGTGGCTGTGCATCACATGGAAGGGCATTTGCTGGCGCCTTTGCTGGAGGATCCCGCGCCCGAGTTTCCGTTTATTGCCTTGCTGGTCTCGGGCGGTCATACGCTGCTGGTGGACGTCAAAGGCTTAGGCGATTATCAGGTTTTGGGTGAGAGTTTGGATGATGCCGCGGGCGAGGCCTTTGATAAAACCGCCAAGTTGTTGCATCTGGGTTATCCCGGTGGCCCGGCGCTGGCCCGCTTGGCCCAGCAGGGCAATCCACAGCGTTTTCGCTTTCCTCGGCCTATGACCGATCGCCCGGGCCTGGATTTCAGTTTCTCGGGACTCAAGACCCATGCGCTGACCACTCTGCGTGAAACCCCCGAAGATGCGACATTGGCGGCGGACATCGCCCGCGCCTTCGAAGATGCCGTGGTCGATACCATGGTGATTAAGTGCCGCCGCGCGCTGCGCGTCACGGGCCGAAAACGCTTAATCATTTCCGGCGGCGTGGGCGCTAATCAGCGCCTGCGTGAGCAATTGTCGCTGATGGGTCAGGCCGAAGGGGCTGCCGTTTTTTATCCGCGCATACAATTCTGTACTGATAATGGCGCGATGATCGCGCTGGCCGGAGCGCTGCGCTTAGCCGCAGGTGATACCGAAAACGCTGGCCATATTGATGTGCGTGCCCGCTGGACGCTGGAGGATTTAAGCGCCTTGCCGATGCCTGCCTAGGGCCGGCCGATGCGCGATTCCTCACCCGCGAGAATGCGCCGCAGGTTGGCTCGATGGCGCCAATAAATCAATAAGGCCAATAAACAGCTCATGCCGGTAATCCAAGCATCGCCAACAATGACAGCCACATAAATCGGCGCAGCGGTGGCCGCCACCAAGGCACCCACCGATGAGATGCGGGTCAAGCCTGCGGCCAGCAGCCAGGTTAGCAGCGTCAGCAGTCCCACCATCCAGCTCAGGCCCAATAAAACCCCCAAGGCGGTGGCCACGCCTTTGCCACCTTTGAATTGGTGGTACAGCGGAAACAAATGTCCGAGAAACGCTGCCAGGGCCGCCGCTGCCAAAGCGAATCCATCCAAACCCAAGGCTTTTGCCAGAAACACCGGCGCTAGCCCCTTGAGAAGATCGCCCAGCAGGGTGATGATGGCGGCCTTCTTGCTGCCAGCGCGTAGAACATTGGTGGCGCCGGGATTGCCTGAGCCTTGAGTGCGTGGATCAGGTAGGCCCGAGAGACGGCAGGCAACAATGGCTGTCGACACGGAGCCCAGCAAATAAGCGAGGATGACAAGGCTGATGGCAAGCAACATGAAGCCGTATTCCGCAACATTGGCTAAGAGTGTGCCGATGATACCTGAGATTGGGGTATGACGCGCCGGGCGGCATGGCCTTTAATGATGGCCGGGCAAGGTGAGCCCCTAATGCTGGTGCATGGATGGGGTATGAGCCAGGGCGTTTGGGCGCCCTTGCTACCGCACTTGGCGAAGGAATTTGAGTGCTGGGCGGTTGATCTGCCCGGGCACGGCACTTTGGCTGACGAGGCTAGGCTGGGTGGGCTGGAAGAACTGACCGAGCGCCTCTTGTCCTTTTTGCCGCCTCAGCCGACCCATTTGCTGCTTTGGTCGATGGGCGCATTGCCGGGGCTCGAGTTGGCTCGTCGACATCCTGAGCGCATCGCCAGCCTGACTCTGGTGGCAGCGACGCCACGTTTTACCCGCGGGGATCAATGGCCTCATGCCATGGATGCTGAGGTATTGTCGGAGTTTGCTGAGAATCTGCAGCAGGACTACCGTGCAACTTTGGCGCGGTTTTTAGCGCTGCAATCGCAGGGCATGGGGGGCTCTGCGCCCTTGCTGCGTCAGTTGCGCGCCACCTTAGCGGCCTCGCCTCCCGCCCCTCAGGCCTTGCGCGAAGGGCTGCAGTTACTGCGCCAGTGTGACCTGCGCCAAAGCTTTGCCGAGCTAAGCTGTCCGTGTGCGGTGCTATTGGGCGAGTATGACCGCTTGGTGCCGGGTGCCGTAGCCGCTAGTCTAAAGGCCTTGCGGGCTGATCTTGACGTGCATATTTTCCCGGGCTTAGGGCATGCCCCGTTTTTGAGTCAGCCACAGGCATTCGCCGCGCAGTATGAGGCCATCTGGAGATCTTGGCGTGACGCAATTTGAAGCTCTGATGTTGGATAAACGCCGGGTGCGCACGCAGTTTGATGCCGCTGCAGCCAGCTATGTCCAGAGCGCCGTCCTCCAGGCAGAGGTGCGGCGTCGGCTGCTCGAGCGCTTGCAGTGGATTCTTCTTAACCCCGAACACATTCTTGATGCCGGCAGCGGTCCGGGAGAGGCTATTCCCGGGCTGGTAAAACGCTTTAAAAAGGCACGTGTCACGGCTTTGGATTGCGCGCCCGCGATGTTGGCGCGCATTGGCCGCACGGCCGGTTGGTGGCGCCGCCCCGCACGGGTCTGCGCCGACCTAGAACAAATGCCACTGGCGCCAGCCAGTGTGGATCTGGTTTTTTCTAATCTGACTCTACAGTGGTGTAATCAGCCCGATGCCGCATTTGCGGAGATGCGCCGCGTGCTGCGCCCAGAAGGCTTGGTGATGTTCACCACATTAGGCCCAGATACCTTGGGCGAGCTGCGCACTGCCTGGCGCCAAGTGGATGCGCATCCTCATGTCAGTACTTTTATTGATATGCACGATATCGGTGATGCGCTAGTGCGCGCTGGCTTTGCCGATCCGGTGATGGACCGAGAAATGATCACGCTGACCTATGAGCAAGTGCGGGATCTCTTGGCAGATTTGCGTGGCATTGGCGCGGTGAATGCCACCCAAGGGCGCCGCCGTGGCCTGACCACGCCGCGCCAATTAAAGGCGCTTGAGGCGGCCTATGAGGGATTTCGTGATGAGCAGCGGCGACTGCCGGCCAGTTATGAGGTGATTTATGGCCACGCTTGGGTGCCGGATGCGCCACCGCCGGGGACGTCAAGACCCTTTATACCCATTCGGAGCGAAAATTGATTATAAGCAAATTATCATTCGTTTTTATAGGTTCCCAAAAACACTCTGCTGGCGGCGCCTGATTTGCTGTAATAAAGTCGAAGTCGGAAAATTCTCTTGCGATTTCGCAATTCAGTACGGCAACCATTGAGAACAGCCTATGGCCACCAGTACCGCAACTGTCGGTTCCAGCGCTCAGGTACATCCTGGGGAGCAATACAACTACGCGATCATCAAAAAGTTCGCCATCATGTCCGTGGTTTGGGGCGTCTTGGGAATGAGTGTTGGCGTCTATATCGCCTCCCAGCTGGCTTGGCCGTTTCTTAATTTCGATATCCCGCAAATCAGTTTTGGTCGTTTCCGCCCGGTGCACACCACACTGGTGATCTTCGGCTTTGGCGGTAACGCCTTGTTTGCGACCTCATATTACGTGGTGCAGCGAACCTGTCAGGTGCGATTGTTCAGCCCGAAATTGGCGGAATTCACCTTCTGGGGCTGGAACTTGGCCATTTTGCTGGGCGTGGTCACCTATATGATGGGTTACACCCAAGGTCGTGAGTACGCCGAGTTCACCTGGCAAATCGATATTCTCATCGCCGTCACCTGGGTCGCCTACTTCTTCGTGTATTTAATTACGTTGCTGCGCCGGACTCAGCCACATATTTACGTGGCCAACTGGTTCTTTATGGCGTTCATCCTCGCCACCGCCATTTTGCATATCTTTAATAACCTCGCCGTGCCCATCAGTCCTTGGAGTCTAGAGTCTTACTCTTTATTCTCTGGGGTGCAGGACGCGATGACCCAGTGGTGGTATGGCCATAACGCTGTCGGCTTTTTCCTCACCGCCGCCTTCCTAGGGATGATGTACTACTTTGTGCCCAAGCAGGCCGGGCGTCCGATTTATTCCTACCGTTTGTCCATTGTCCATTTCTGGGCATTGGTGTTCTTGTACATGTGGGTGGGCGCGCATCACCTGCACTGGACGGCATTGCCGGACTGGGTGTCGACCTTGGCGGCGACCTTCTCAATTCTGCTGCTCCTGCCCTCCTGGGGCGGCATGATTAACGGCGTGATGACGCTTTCGGGCGCCTGGCACAAGCTGCGCACCGATCCCATCATGCTGTTCATGATTACCTCCTTGTCGTTCTATGGGATGGCGACCTTCGAAGGGCCGATGATGTCGCTTAAGAGTGTCAATGCTTTGTCGCATTACACTGACTGGACCGTTGGTCATGTGCACTCGGGCGCCTTGGGTTGGGTGGCGATGATCAGCTTTGGTGCTCTATATCACCTGATTCCGCGTCTCTATGACACGACTCTGTACAGTATCCGTTTGGTGTACGTGCACTTCTTCCTGGCCACCATCGGTATCGTGCTGTACATCGTCGCCATGTGGGTGGCGGGTATCGGTCAGGGTCTGATGCTGCGGGCCTTCGATGAGTTTGGAAACCTGTCTTACACGTTCATTGAAACCGTTGTGTTCTTGCATCAGCCCTATGTGGTGCGTGCCCTTGGTGGCGGTTTGTTCCTCACCGGCATGCTGATCATGGCCTATAACGTGGCAATGACTATTCTTGGGGCGCGAAGTGAAGCTCAACCAGTGCGTTCGCGCGCGGGTGATGCCTCCGCGGCCACGAGCGCCTGATCAGGGAGAGAGCCGACATGATGAAACACGAAACCATTGAAACCAATGCCGGTATCCTCATCGCCCTGACCTTGGTGGTCATCAGCATCGGCGGTCTGGTGGAAATCGTCCCTTTGTTCTACATCGATGACACCATCGAAGAAGTTCATGGCGTGCGTCCTTACACCCCATTAGAACAGCGTGGTCGAGATATCTATGTGCGTGAAGGCTGCTACACCTGTCACTCTCAGATGGTGCGGCCCTTCCGTGATGAGATGCTGCGCTATGGCCATTATTCATTGGCCGCCGAATCGCAGTTTGGCCATCCCTTCCAATGGGGCTCCAAGCGCACTGGGCCAGATCTAGCACGGGTTGGTGGCAAGTACTCCAATGAGTGGCATGTGCGCCATCTCATTGCGCCCAAGTCGGTCGTGCCCGAGTCCATTATGCCGGGCTACCCCTGGTTGGCACGCAATGATCTGCAGTACGACGACATTGAGCGCCGCCTGATTGCTCTGAGTCGAGTAGGTGTGCCTTACTCGCGCACCGAAGAAGAGTTCCAGGCCAATATCGAGCGCTTCGGTGCCGATGTTGCGCCAATGTTGGATATCCGGCGCGCCCGCGAAAACCTTGAGGCGCAGGCTCGTGCCGGTAACTACGATGGCGATCCCAGTCGCATTACCGAAATGGATGCCTTGGTCGCCTATCTTCAGGTGTTAGGCACCATGGTTGATTTCACCCAATACGACGAAGGCTACTTCGTCGAATTCCGCTAGGCAGGTGACGTCGTGGCAGAGTTTTGGGGATGGATAACGGATTTGGGCAACAGCAAGATGGTTGCGCTGATCCTATTTTTCAGCACTTTTGTGGGCATTTTGATTTATCTGTACTCCAGCCGGGGCCGCTCCGAGCGCCTCGAATCCTATAAGTACATGCCCTTTGACGACGATGCTGATGAGCAGCATTCGCAGGATAAAAAGGATCGGTTATGAGCGCATCCGACAAAAAAACACCGGGTAAAGCCCCGGGCACCGAGGTAGAAACCACCGGTCATGTCTGGGATGACGATCTGTGCGAATACAATAATCCCTTGCCGCGTTGGTGGTTGTGGGGCTTTTATGCCACAGTGATCTTCGCCATCGTTTATTGGCTGCTGTATCCCGCCTGGCCAATCGCCAGTACCTTCACCAAGGGTTTTGCCACGGTGACCTTTGAGGTTGAGGGTGAGCCGCGCACCACGCACTGGAATACCCGCGCCGTACTTGCGCGTGAAATGCAGTCCGGTGAAATGGCCCTGCGCCAGCAGGAAATGCTGCGTGTCGTGGCCGACAGCTCTATTGATGAAGTGCTTTCCGATACCACCAAACTGGCTTTTGTGAACTCTTATGGTCGCGGCATGTTTGGTGATAATTGCGCCGCCTGCCATCAAACCGGCGGTGCCGGGATCATCGAACTCTATCCCAATCTGGCCGATGACAACTGGCATTGGGGCGGCGATCTGGCCTCTATCGAGCACTCCATCCGCCATGGCCGCATGGGTTACATGCCGGATTTCGGTGAGACGCTAGACGCTGGCCAATTGCGTGCGGTCTCTGCGTATGTGCTGAATATTGCGGGACATGAGGGCGATGCCGATCTGATTGCGCGCGGTCAGAGCATTTACTTGGGGCCGGAAGGTGGCTGCGTGGCTTGCCACCGACCGGATGGGGCGGGTCTGCGCGCCTTGGGCGCGCCGGATCTGCGCAACAATATCTGGCAGAATGTGGATGTTCTGGGGGCTGCCAGTCACGAAGAGCGCCTGACGCGAGTCAGCGAGATGGTGGCCCGCGGGGTGAATCGACAAATGCCCGCATTCGGCGATCGTCTCTCTGAAGCTGAGATCCGCGTGCTGGCGACTTACGTCCACCAATTCGGCGGAGGCCAGTAGCCGCCCGCCACCCCAGGCAGGCTGAGATGAATGAGGTTTATGAAGCGCGGATTCCCATCTACCCCCGCGCCGTCAAAGGACGCTTTCGCAATCTGAAATGGACGGTGCTGGGCTTGGCCTACTCCGTCTATTTTCTATTGCCATGGCTGCGCTGGGAGCGCCCCCATGGGCCCGATCAGGCGGTCTTATTCGACATTCCGGGTCGCAGCTTTTACCTGTTTAATCTGCTGGTCCATCCCCAAGATATCTTCTGGCTGGCCGGGCTATTAATCATCGCCGCATTGTTGTTGTTCATGGTGACGGGGATGGCGGGCCGGGTGTTCTGCGGCTATTTTTGTTTTCAAACCCTGTGGACGGATTTGTTCATGTGGATCGAACGCCGGATGCAAGGCGATCGCGCCGCGCGCATGCGTTTAGATCGTGATGGCCCGGCATTCAAACGCCTGACACTGCGCACGATCACCCACCTCCTGTACCTAGTGGCTGCGTTTGCGACAGGCTTCACCTTCATCGTCTATTGGGGCGATGCGCCCACGCTGACGGTGAGTTTTTTCACCGGGCAAGCCGCCTATGCGGCTTATTTCACTGCCGGCTTTTTGACACTGACTACCTATGTATTTGCCGGCATTCTGCGCGAACAGGTCTGTATTTATATGTGCCCCTATTCGCGCTTCCAAAGCGTGATGTTCGATCGCGACACCCTGATTGTCTCCTATGATCAAAAGCGCGGCGAAGCCGCTGCCGGCCGCCGCCTCATGGGCAAAGGTCCGCGTGATCATGAGGCTCGGTTGGCTGACGGCATTGGCGATTGTATTGACTGTGGTATGTGTGTGCAGGTGTGCCCCGTGGGCATCGACATTCGTGATGGCCTGCAATATCAGTGCATCCACTGCGCGCTATGCATTGATGCCTGTGACAATGTCATGGATCGACTCGGCTGGGATCGCGGCCTGATTCGCTATACCTCAGAAAATGCGCTGGCGGGCAAGCCGGCACGGGTGTTAAAGCCCAAGACCTTTGGTTATGGCATTCCGCTGTTGCTGATTATCGGCGTACTGATCTGGTCGATCGCCACTCAGGCGCCGCTGGATGCCTCTGTGAGTCAGGTGCGTCAACCGTTATTTGTGACCCTCAGCGATGGCTCGGTGCAAAATAGCTATCAAATCAAACTCAATAATAAGGCTCAGCAAGCCGTGACCTTGGAGCTGCGCATTTCAGGCTTGCCGGGCGCGGTTTTGGATACTGGCCGCATTGAGACCATTGAATTACTCCCCCAGCAAAGCACCACACTCCTAGCGCGGGTGCGCTATCCTGCTCAGCCAGGTGTGGGACAACAGCGGCCACTGAGTTTTGAGATCGTGCCCGTTGCACCAAGCGGCATGGAGCCGGTGGTCATTACATCGCAATTTAGTCACTGAATCAGTTCGAGGAAAAAACGGTCATGGATTCTTTGGTCTTGAGTCTGAGTTCGGGGGTGGCTGCGGCGGCCCTGCTGTTTTTTGTTCTCTATCGCTTCACTCAGCTGCGCGCCTATCAAGTGTCGGTGACCGTTTTGGTTGCCGTGATGTTGGTCTACATCCCCATCTCCATCGTTTTTTGGCAGGGCGCGGACGTTTTTGCGATTCATTTTGCGTTGTATTTTATTACCCCCTATGGCCTTGGCATGATCATGTCGCAGCTGGAATCACAAAAGGCCCGCGGTGAAAAACCTGGTTTTCGCATTCGCTTTCATTGGGCACCCGCCACCATCATTGGATTTTTCATGGTTATTGCGACGGTGAACGGAATCTTGCTGACGGTAGCGCATCAGGGCATGCCCAGTAACCTGGTCGGGCGGATTCTGCCGGAGCCACGTAGCGGCGGCCAAGAAGTCACCTCGTTCTTCCCGGGGTTTGCCGCACATATCTCTACGCGTAATCAGGCCCTAGCGGTGACGTATCTAGAACAAGCGCAAATCCAAGCTGAGCGCGGCTGGCAGGTGCGCCAGGGTTGGATAGAAGTACCGCGCCGCGATGAGCCGGCTGTGTTCCAGGTAGAAGTAGTCGATCGCTACGGTGACCCGGTGCGCGGTGCCTATGTCTCGGGCGAGTTTATGCGGCCTTCGGATGAGCGGCGTGATCAGGAATTTCAAATGCGCGAGGTCGGCCCCGGTGTTTATCAAGTGGAGCTGACCCTGACTATGCCTGGTCGCTGGGATTTATTATTGCAGGTCGTGCGCGGCAGTGAACTTCATGAGATGCGCTCCTATACCGCCGTGCGTCAGGGATGAGTCAGTCAGGCTGTTTCCATTGCGGCCTGCCGTTACCGGCGAAACAGTCTTACATCCATGAGATCCTCGGTGAGACTCGACATTTTTGCTGTCCGGGCTGCCAAGCCGTGGCCAAGGCGATCTCCGAGGCTGGTTTAGAGGACTATTATCGCCACCGGACCGAGCTGCCCACGCGTCCAGCGGATCCGCTAGAGGCTCTAAAACAGCTGCAGCTCTATGATGCGCCCCAGGTGCAGCGCAGTTTTGTGCATGTAGCGTCTGACACTCTGCGTGAAGCCTCATTAATGCTTGAGGGTATTACCTGCGCCGCCTGTGTCTGGCTCAATGAGCGCCACGTCAAAGCATTGCCCGGTGTGCAGGAATTTAATGTCAATTACTCCACCCATAGGGCGCGGCTGCGCTGGGATGACAGCCAAATCCATCTCAGCCAAGTCCTCGCTGCTATCACCGATATTGGTTATCACGCCCACCCCTTTGATCCGGGACGCCAAGAGGCTGCTTACAAGCGCGAGCGCAACACCGCCTTGCGACGCTTGGTGGTGGCCGGTTTGGGGACTATGCAAGTGATGATGTTAGCCGTGGCCCTGTGGCTGGGTCACGATGCCCCTGGGCAGGAGCATTTGATGCAAGTATTTCGCTGGGTGGCGATGTTGGTGACGCTGCCGGTGGTGTTTTATTCCGGTCTGGGATTTTTTACCAGTGCTTGGCGCGACCTGAAAAAGCGGCAGCTGGGTATGGATGTGCCGGTGGCGCTGGCCATTGGCTCGACCTTTATCGCCAGCAGCTGGGCCACCGTCATGGGCTATAGCGAACATGTCTATTTCGAATCCGTCTGTATGTTCGTGTTCTTTTTGCTCACCGGGCGTTATTTGGAGATGGGCGCTCGCCAGCGTGCAGGACAAGCCACTGAATCACTGGCGCGCCTCTTGCCCACCATTGCCACACGCATCACACCCCAAGGCGATGAGCAGGTGGCGGTCAGTGAGCTGGCCATCGGTGATCGCCTGCGGGTCAAGCCCGGCGAGGTTGTTCCTGCCGATGGCAAAGTGGAGTCCGGACAATCCAGTGTCGATGAGTCTTTGTTAAGCGGTGAGAGCCTACCCAGACGGCGCGGCGTCGGTGATGCGCTCACGGGGGGTACAGTCAACATCGAAAGCCCGCTGATGATGCAGGTCACCCGCATTGGCCAAGACACCGTGTTGTCTTCGATACAGCGGCTATTGGAGCGTGCTCAGAACCAGCGCCCGCGCATCGCTCGCTTGGCCGAGCGCGGCACGGGCTGGTTCGTCTTAGCGGTATTGTTGCTGGCCGCTTTGGCCGGCGGTATATGGTGGTTTTTCATTGATCCGGCGCGCGCCTTTTGGGTGGTGATCGCCATGTTGGTGGTGAGTTGCCCCTGTGCCTTGGCGCTGGCGACGCCCACCGCGATCACCGCCTCAACCGGCGCCATGGCAAAGCGTGGCCTGTTGACGACCAATGGCGATGCCCTAGAGGCTTTGGCGCAAGTCACCGATGTGGTCTTTGATAAAACCGGCACGCTCACCCGCGGCCAACTCAGTTTGGTGCGAGTGATTCCCTTTGCCGGCCAAACCCAGCAGCAGGTATTGGATTGGGCGGCGGCGCTGGAGGTGGCTTCGGAGCACCCCATGGCTAAGGTGTTCCATCAAAGTCAGCCAAAGCCCGCTGATGGCTTAAAGGCGGAACCCGGCCGCGGCGTGCAGGGTGATATCGATGGTGTGTCGCTGCGCATCGGCAGCCCGAGTTTTGTGGGCGAGCACTGTGGCGGCTGTGAGCAACCCATAGCTAAGGTGCGCGCTGACTATCCGGCTGCCAGTCTGGTTGCCTTAGGTTCTAAGCAGGAATTGCTGGCCTTGTTTGTCTTGGAGGATCAGCTGCGCAGCGACTCTTTAGCCACCGTGCAGGCGTTGCAGGAGCGCGGCCTTAAGGTGCATGTCTTCTCCGGAGATGCGTCAGCGGCTGTGGGCGCCGTCGCCCAGCAGGTCGGCGTGAGCCAATGGCAGGGGGGCATGAGTCCATCAGATAAGCTGGCGGCCCTGCAAGCGCTGCAGGCTCAGGGGGCGCAAGTGGCGATGCTCGGTGATGGCATTAATGATGCACCGGTGCTGGCCGCAGCGGATGTCTCGATTGCCATGGCCAGTGGCACGCAGTTGGCCCAGGCAAGCGCCGATATGATTTTGTATCGCAATCAACTCACAGAATTCACGCATGGAATTGCGCGGGCTCAAGACACCATGCATATCATTCGGCAGAATATACGTTGGGCTATTGGTTATAATGGTCTAGCAGTACCAATTGCTGCGCTGGGCGTGATTACACCCTGGCTGGCGGCTTTGGGTATGTCCATGAGTTCGCTACTGGTCGTGGCCAATGCTTTGCGGCTGAAAGATGACGGGGATGAGCCCCGAAATTCGGCAACCGCACCGGTGATTGAGGAGGTGCACTGATGGAAATTCTGTATGTCCTGATGCTGCTGGGCGTGGTGTTTATGGGCCTGTTGCTGGCCGGTTTTCTTTGGGCCGTGCGCCAAGAACAATATGAAGATATGGATGGACCGCCTTACCGCATCATCATGGACGACGATGATCCGAGAATTCCGCGGCGGCAAAAGCCCGCTGCGCAGCAGGAGAAGTCATCATGAGTAACCCCAACAAACAAGAACCCAAAGAGTCGCTATGGAGTTTCAACAATGCCGCCATGACCCTGGTGGTATTGCTGATTATCTTCTCTTGGTTGAGCTTTTTGTCGGTCGTGATCTTCGGCTGATAAGGGTGTGGCGGCCTTAGGCCGCCAGTACGCCGCGCAATTTCTTCATCGCATTGGCCTCGAGCTGGCGAATGCGCTCCGCCGAGACCTGATATTCCGCAGCCAGCTCATGCAGAGTGGCTTTTTCATCCGCCAGCCAACGCCGCGCCAAAATCTCCCGGCTGCGCTCATCCAAATCCCCCATGGCAGCTGCCAGACGGGTTTGGTAGTGGCTTTCCCAGTCATGGCGTTCCAGCAGTTCTGAGGGGTCCTCAGCGGTATCCATCAACGACTCAGCCGGGCTCAGATAGGCGCTGTCTTCATCCGCCTGCATGGGATCAAAGCTCATGTCTTGTCCGGCCAAGCGAGATTCCATCTCTAAAACATCACTGGTACTCACGCCTAGATCTTCGGCGACTTTGGCCACCTCGTCGGCACTAAACCAGCCCAAGCGTTTCTTGGCGCTGCGCAGATTAAAAAACAGCTTGCGCTGGGCTTTGGTGGTGGCGACTTTGACAATGCGCCAGTTGCGCAGCACGAACTCATGAATCTCAGCGCGAATCCAATGCACCGCAAACGAGATTAAGCGCACATTCATTTCCGGGTCAAAGCGCTTCACTGCCTTCATCAGGCCAATGTTGCCTTCCTGAATCAGGTCGGCCAGGTTCAAACCATAGCCGTTGTAGCCACGGGCGATATGAATGACAAAGCGCAGGTTATGCACCACCAAAGCGCGGGCTGCTTCCAAATCCTGATCGTCGCGCAGGCGTCGTGCCAGAGTCTTCTCATCCTCGGCATCCAATACAGGCATTTGGCTGACGGCATGGATGTAACTATCCAGGTTGCCAACCGGCACCAGCAAATGACTTTGAGCGGTCACAAGCGCTTGATTCATCGTGTTTTGTCCTCCGGTAAAACTGAGTTTTGGCTGATATTAGCACTGTCACCTTTAGAGTGCTAATACCCCCGGAAGTTCTCAAGTGTCCTAGGGCTCAATGTTCTTGAAATGGCGTCCAACAGTCAGCCAAGCGCCAATAAGACCCAATGCGCTGCCCAAAAACAGCAAGCCGAGCATCTCAATAAGACTCAGCCCGGAGAGTCCAAAGGGACTGCCATAAAGGCCGGCCAATTCGCGAATCGGGCCATTGAGCACGATTAACAGAATAAAGCTTAAGGTGATCGCCAGCAGGGCACCGCCCAGCCCCAGCCACAAACCGCCATACAAGAAGGGG
Organism: Ectothiorhodosinus mongolicus; assembly: GCF_022406875.1. Classification (NCBI taxonomy): domain Bacteria; kingdom Pseudomonadati; phylum Pseudomonadota; class Gammaproteobacteria; order Chromatiales; family Ectothiorhodospiraceae; genus Ectothiorhodosinus; species Ectothiorhodosinus mongolicus. The sequence continues at coordinate 782,438 of NZ_CP023018.1, read as the reverse complement.
CGGCGAATAAAGCCATCGGTGGCACCCACCAGTTTCGCCACCTCAATCTCTTCCCGACGGTTTTGGATGTCTAAGCGAATGGTGTTACCAATCACCAGTAGCACCGCCGCCGCTAACAGCAAAGCCAGCAATAGCGTGCCGCGCTCCAGTGTGCGCGCAATCGCCGACAGCCGTTGTAGCCATAACAGGTCAACCTCGACGCTGGCCACGATGTCGAGGCGCTGCCAATCGGTGATCAATTCAGATAAGGCCTCGGGCGAGCGATGATCGGCTGTCGGCGTGACCAGGATGGTGGCCGGTAAAGGGTTATCGCCGAGTACATCCAATGCCTCACCGAAGCCAGAGTGCCGACGAAACTCCGCCAATGCTTGCTCCGGCGTCATACTTTGGATTTGCGCCACCCGGGGATCACGCCCCAGTTCAGCCACCAAGCGCGGCAACTCCTCTGCGGCTGCATCGGTGCGCAGGAATACCGATACCTGACTGCTGTCCTGCCAATGCGGCGTGAGGGTTTGCACGTTACTTAATAGCAGATACAGGCTGCCGGGCAGGGTCAGAGCAATGCCAATCACCAACAGCGTCAGGGCGCTGGCCAATGGCGCAGAGATGAGTTTGTGCAGGCTGAATTGCAGCGCCTCGACATGGCGCAGTCCCCAGGCCTGCAGGCGAGAATATAGCGCGGGCTTAGCCATCAGTCAGCCACCACGCTTTGCTGCAAGCTGCCATTGGCCAATTGCAGCACTGGTTTGCCCAAGGTCTGAATCAAATCCAAGTCATGACTGGCGACTAAGACCGTGGTGCCCAGTTCGTTGAATTGCAGGAATAACGACATGATATCCCGCGACAACTCAGGGTCGAGATTGCCGGTCGGTTCATCGGCCAGCAAGATGGCGGGTTTGTGCACCACAGCGCGGGCGATACCGACGCGCTGCTGCTCCCCGGTGGACAGCGTGATTGGCGCAGCTTGCTCTTTATGCAGCAAGCCTACGCGGTCCAATGCCGCGCGCACGCGTCGGCCAATTTCTTGGCGCGAATAGCCCTGAATCAGCAGCGGCAGAGCGACGTTATCGAACACCGTACGATCGCGCAGCAGATGATGATCCTGAAAAATAATGCCGATTTGACGCCGAAAATAAGGCACTTGCCGCGGCTTCATTTGCGTCAGTTCGGCGCCATTGACCATTAGCTGCCCGCGGGTGGGGCGCTCAATCAAGGCGATGAGTTTTAATAGAGTACTTTTCCCCGCGCCCGAGTGGCCGGTGAGAAACGCCATCGCCCCGGCATCGACTTTTAAATTAATGCGCGATAAAGCCTCTTGGCCCGACTCATAGCGCTTGGTGATATTGCGCAACTGGATCAATGTGGCGTGTCCAAAAGGGCCTGCACGAAATCTTCTGCATGAAATTCCCGCAAATCCTCGATGCGCTCGCCAATACCGATAAAGCGCACCGGCACACCGACTTGATCAGCAATAGCAAACAAAATACCGCCCTTAGCGGTTCCATCCAGCTTGGTGACCGCCATGCCGGTGAGGCCCATGGCCGCATGAAACTCCCGAGCCTGATTCAAGGCGTTTTGTCCGGTGCCGGCATCAACCACCAATAGCGTTTCATGGGGGGCATCAGGATCCAGACGCTGCAAGACTCGCTTCACTTTCTTCAGCTCCTCCATGAGATTGTCTTGGGTGTGCAGCCGCCCCGCGGTATCGGCAATCAAGACATCCATGCCCCTGGCCTTAGCCGCTTGCAGCCCATCAAAGATGACGGAGGCGGAGTCAGCGCCCTGGCCCTGAGCAATCACGCTGACACCATTGCGCGCACCCCAAGTTTGCAGCTGTTCTACCGCTGCTGCCCTAAAGGTATCACCCGCTGCCAACATCACCGAAAGGCCCTGGGCTTTGAGGCGATGCGTGAGTTTGCCAATGGTGGTGGTTTTGCCTGAGCCGTTAATACCCAGGACTAGGATCACCATGGGTTTGTGGCGGCGATCAATATTTAAAGGCTTCTCCACCGGCAGCAGCACCTCGGTCATGCTGGCCTTTAAAGCCTGCACCAAGGCATCGGCATCATCCAAGGATTTGCGCGCGACTTGCTGAGTGAGCTTTCGCAAAATGGTTTCCGTGGCCTCAATGCCCACATCTGCCATTAACAGGCGCGTCTCAAGCTCTTCTAATAGCTCGTCATCAATGGCTTTTTTGCCCAACACCAGTCCAGCCATACCGTCGGTAAGCTGGGATGAGGTCTTGGAAAGACCCTGACGCAGGCGCGCAAATAAGCCTTTCTTCGTCTCTCGAGGCTGGTTATCCTCAACAGACGAGAGCGTTTCTGGCTGCTCTGCCAGGGTTTCAGGTGGCGCGGCTAAAGGCGATTCCTGCTGTTCTGGCGTGGGTCCAGGTGGCGCAGCCGCAGGGGATTCCTGCTGTTCTGGCGCCGATTCGGGCGGCGCAGCTGTCGTCTCGGAAGTCGATTTTTGCTTTTTTCGGAAACCGAACATGGGTATTTCAGGTCTATGCTGAGCGAAGACCCACATCCTACCACTAGGCAAGGTGCATCGAAATGAGAGGTAAGACAGGTTTTTGGGGTTGGCTGATGGTGCTGCTTTTGGCAGGCACCGTTTCTGCTGATCCCCGCAGTGCAGGGGTGCATGAGTTCACTCTAGATAACGGCCTTAAAGTGCTGGTCCAGCCAGACCACCGCGCGCCGGTGATCTCTGCCATGCTCTGGTATCGCGTTGGCTCCAGCCATGAACATGGCGGCATCACCGGGGTTTCCCATGCGCTGGAACACATGATGTTTAATGGTACGCATGAGTATCCCGCCGGTGAATTCTCGCGCATCATCTCCAGCCTTGGCGGCCGTGAGAATGCCTTCGTCAGTCGCGATTTCACCGCTTATTTCGCGCAGCTATCGGCCGAGCATCTGGATACGGTTTTGATGCTGGAAGCTGACCGCATGCAGAACTTGGCGTTTCCTGAAGAAGAGTTTATTCAGGAAATGCGGGTGGTTCGCGAAGAGCGGCGCCTGCGCACCGATGACAATCCTAATGCTCTAGCTTGGGAGCACTTTAATGCCACGGCCTGGTTCAATAGCCCCTATGGCAACCCCGTGATCGGTTGGATGGTGGATATCGATGCCTACACGATTGAGGATTTGCGCGCTTGGTATCAGCGTTGGTATGCCCCCAATAATGCGATCTTGGTCGTGGTGGGCGATGTGCGGCCCGAGGAAGTTTTGACCCTGGCCGAGACCCGTTTTGGATCGATCCCCGCAAGTGATTTGCCGTTGATTAAGTCCCAAACCGAGGTGACACAGCTGGGTGAGCGCCGCATTACCGTGCGCGCCCCGGCTCGTGTGCCGCTCTTGATCATGGGCTATAAAGCGCCGGTGATTCTCACCGCTGAAGAGGAATGGGAACCCTACGCGCTGATGGTGGCTGCTGGGATTTTGGATGGCGGCAGCAGTGCGCGCTTTGCCCGAGAGTTGGAGCGCGAGCAAGAGCTGGCGGCCTCCGCCAGTGCCAGCTACTCCGGCTTTTCGCGGCTGGATAATCTATTTGTGGTCAGCGTGACGCCCAGCGAAGGGGTGACCCAAACCGAACTCGAAGTGGCTATTGAAGCTCAGCTGCAGCGCCTCCAAGATGAATTGGTGACGGATGCTGAGCTGGAGCGCGTCAAGGCTCAGGTCGTGGCTTCTGATGTCTACCGTCGCGATTCGATCCATGGTCAGGCCATGCGCCTGGGAAGCCTCGAGGCTGCTGGACTGTCTTGGGAGGTGGGCGAAGCCTTTGCCGAGCGGATCCGTGCTGTGACCGCCGAACAAGTGCAGGCCGTAGCGCAACGCTATTTCGATCATGATCAGCGCACTATCGCCTGGTTAGAACCGCTGCCTATCAATCCCGACAATCCCCCCGGTTACTTTGAGGGCCATCTGCGATGAGAAATTGGATAGCCATTCTTGCCTTGCCCGTCGCGATTATCGCCGGGATTTATTTCAGTCAGCAGCGTGGCGCGGAAGTCGCCGCGCCGGTGGTGTCTGAGGAGTCTGCTCAGGCCGCGGTGCTCGCTGAAACTCAGCCTGCCGACGGAGCTTCGCCCGCGCTGGAGTCTCAGCTGCCCGAGGGTTTGGTTGAAGTGGCCGGCATTCAGCACTGGACCACCGAGCAGGGTCTTAAGGTCTATTTCGTGCCGGCAGACACCTTGCCGATGTTGGATGTGCGTTTGGTCTTTAATGCTGGCGCAGCGCGCGATGGCGAATTGCCGGGCTTAGCGCGCATGATGCATGGCTTGATCGGTGATGCTGCCGGTGTCTGGGATGCCGATGCCATTGCTGAACGCTTCGAGGGAGTGGGTGCCAATTTCTCGGCTGATTCCCATCGGGACATGGGCGTGGTATCGCTGCGCAGCCTGACGGAACCGGACTGGCTGGAAACCGCCTTAGAGACATTTGTCACAGTCATCGGCGAGGCCCGCTTTGAAGAGCGCAGTATTGAGCGCGTGCGCCGGCAGATGCAGATCGGTCTGCAAAGCCTAGAGCAAAATCCCGGCGCGCTGGCGCGGCGTGCCCTATTCGCCAGCCTCTATGAGGGTCATCCCTACGGCAGCCCCCCTGAGGGAACGGCTGAGAGTCTTCAGGCCATTACGCACGATGATCTGCAGGGCTTTTATCAGCAGTATTGGGTGAATCACAACGCGGTTTTGATTATGGTCGGCGGGCTAGATTTGACCCAAGCCGCGGCCGTGGCGAATCGCATCGCCAGCGCCCTGCCTGAGGGTGAGGCCGCAGCCGCCTTGCCGCCTGCACCCGCAGCACCAGAAACCGCACAAGTGATCGAGATCCCTTTCCCCTCTGAGCAGGTGCATATCTATATGGCGCATCCAGGTGTCTCGCGTGACGATTCCGACATGCTCCCCCTATGGGTCGCCAATCACCGCTTGGGTGGGGGTGGTTTTACCTCCTTGTTGATGGATGAAGTGCGTTCACAGCGTGGTCTGGCCTACAGCGTACACAGCCAATTCTCGCCGATGGCGGTGCAGGGGCCCTTCATGATGGTCATGCAAACCGAAAGCTCACAGGCCGACGAAGCCATGGCAGTGATGCGTCAGACGCTGGAAGCTTTTATAGATAACGGTATAGGTCAAGAAGCTCTAGCGGCCAGCCAGCAGAACATCATTGGTGGCTTCCCGCTGCGTATGGCCAGCAATTCGGGGATTCTCGATCATGTGGCACTGATCGGTTTTTATGACCTGCCCTTAGACTATTTTGAAACTTATACCGATGTAGTCGGAGCTTTGACTGAGGAAGAGGTGAGTACGGCCTTCGCGCAGCGCATCAACCCACAGCGGCTCACCACCGTGATCGTTGGAGGCAGTCGTTGAGCAAAGCCCGAGCGGGAGCGCCGGGACAGGTCCGCATTATCGCCGGGCAGTGGCGCAGCCGCCGCCTGCCCGTGCCCGATGCTAAAGGCTTACGGCCCACGCCCGATCGGGTGCGCGAGACCTTGTTCAATTGGTTAGCGCCGATCCTACCCGGGGCGATGTGTGTCGATGCCTTCGCCGGCAGTGGCGCTCTGGGTTTTGAGGCCGCCTCGCGGGCTGCTGGCCGGGTGCTGATGATCGAGCGCGATGCCAAAGTGGCCACGCATTTGCGCCAACAACAAAAGGCCTTGCCCGCTCCTCAAGTCGAGGTGCTGCAAGCCGATGCGCTCACTGCGCTGGCCTCACTTCAAGATCCGGTGGATATCGTCTTTTTGGATCCACCCTACGGCCAGGGCCTGCTGCCACCCGCCTTGCAGGCCTTGCTGTCCAGTGGACAACTCAAACCCAGCGCACGACTTTATTTGGAATATGCGCGCCAGGAAGAGCCGCCGGCATTGCCCGCAGGTTGGCAGATGCTCAAGCAGACTCAGGCTGGTGATGTGGCGGCCATGCTGGTTGGCCAAGAACCGAATTGAGCTAGCAGGGGGTTTCGTTGTACCCGGGCGCATCGCAGACGATGGCGACTGGAAGTCCAGGGGCGTTATCGGAGGCCCACAGCTGATAATGCGCTAGCCGCGAGGCGGGCAAGTCATCCATAGAGGTGATGGGCGGCATCAAGCGGCTCAGCGTGGTCAGTTCCTGGCCCAGGCGCAGCTCATAAATCAGCTGATAGGCCAAAATGCGTTGCACGTATTGCCGGGTCTCGGCAAAAGGGATCAGCTCCACCCAAATATCGGCATCCATCGCGCCCGTTTCCGGCAGCCACTGACGTACGCGCCTGGCGCCGGCGTTATACGCCGCGGTTGATAAAATCACATGACCACCGAAGTTTTCTAAATTGCGTTTTAAATAAGCCGCCCCGATGCGGATATTGAGTTCGGGATCCAATAATTGCAGGCGATGGGATACCGGTGTGCCCAAGGTGCGGCCCATGGTGCGACCGGTGTGCGGCATGATTTGCATTAACCCCAAAGCACCCGCTGAGGAGTGCGCATCGGTCATAAACGCGCTTTCTTGGCGAGTGACCGCAAAGGCCCAAGCAGGATTGATGCCCTGCGCACTGGCGTGCTGGGCGATAAGATCGGCGAATGCCATAGGAAAGCGCAAATCGATATCATCGAATTCCTGAGCTCGGGCGACAGCAAAAATCGCCCGATCATGCCAGCCCGATAAATGCGCCAAATGCGCTGCAGCAACCAAAGCATCGGGCTGACCGTTGATTTGATTTTGCAAAGCCAGCCACTCACGACGCGCGTCAATATCCCGATCTAAGGCTTTCAGCTCTAACGCCCGTTGCAGCGGAGCCATGGTGCTGACTTGCGCCAAGGCGTCCGCATCGACGACCAGCGGCCGATGCCCAAGGCGATAGGCTTGTTGCAGGCGATCTGCAGCCAAAAAGCCATAGTAATTGCGCTGCTCAGCGGCTAAGGCATAGGATTCGCGAGCGGCAGCGCGCTCACCGGTGGCTTCCAAAGCCCGGGCCCGCCAATACTGCCAAATGGCTTGTTGTTGAGCTTCATGACTCATGGATTGGCTGGCCAGTAGCACGGTTTCCCAGTCGCCGATGCTAAGCGCCGAGCGCAGCTGCCACTGCCGCAAGGTGTCATCAAACACCTCAGGCCGGAGGCTGGCCAGGTGATTCAAGGCCCCGTTGCGCTCACGCAGGGTCAGGCGAAACGCAATAAACCGCTCCAGATCAAGCGCCACATCCTCAGGCAGCGCCCAATCGGATTGCCGCTGTTCCCAGATTTCTAACGCCTGACGGGGATCGCGTCGCGCCAGCCGTTGCATCAGCGGTGGGGTGATGGTCACCCAATGGGGGTTTTCCAAGGCTGACTGAGTCTGTCGGCGCAGCTCTGTGGGATGTTCGGCTAGGCGCAACCATTGCTCGGCGCTGGGGCGGTCCGCTTCGCTTAAGTAACGCCGCAGGTAACGCGCCAGACCCAACTGATGTTCTTGCATCGCCAGCGTAAAACGCGCCCAGCCCAGATCCGTATCCGGCCCGCCTTGCGCGCGCCAGGCCTCAAATACCGAATCACAAGCGCGTGGCTGTGAGCGCCCCACGCGCCACAAATCCTCGACGCCTTGAAGCGCCTCATCGCGACGACCCAAGCGCAGCAGGGCTTGGCGCTGGGTGCAAAGTATCGTGGTACTGGCGCCGCTGACATCAGCCTCGGCCAACAGCGTCCATTGTTGGCGATCAGCCAGTGACTGCAGCCAAGCTTGGCGTAAGCGAGGAGCTAAAGGGCTGTCTGGCCAGCGCTCAGCAAAGCTCTCTATGGCTTTGGGTGTGGCTCGTGAGAGTTGGCGTTTTAGTGCCGCGTACTCTAGATAGGGCAGCAGAGGGTAATCGCTGAGTTCAGCACTTAAATCATTAAAGCGCGTACGCTGGCCTTGTTCTAAAGCCGTCTCTGCCGCTAGGAATAGAGCCCGTTGGCGGTCGCGCTCGCTCACTTCGGCAGCCGCCATCAGTGGCAGGCAAAGCATGAGTAACGCACTGCCAAGGCTTAGCCGCTTGCTCATTGCTCATTCAACCCGGGACTTGGCCCTTTGCATCTTCATAAGCCACTTTAAGTGTCTGCGGCAATCGTCGCAAGTATCTAGATTACAAACCGGGAAGTCGGGGTGGTGGCGCATGCAGGCTGCCCAAAAATAGGGTGGCGCCTATCCATAAAATGATGAGTCCCCCGAGCACAGAAACGGCGGGACCGAGCCAGCGCAATGCGCCTGTTTCTAAAGCTCCCGAGGCCAGGCGGCTGGCCCAGTCACGGGCGCTCACTGCCAACAAAGCCAAAGCGCCCACCGTCATGGCTGTCCCCAAAGACATGGCCAGCACCGCCAAAAGCCCGGCCAGCCATAGCCCCAAAATGTGGGCAAACACCAACACCAAAATGGCGCCGGTGCAGGGGCGAATGCCGACCGCCGCCACCGTGGCCAATAAGCTGCCCAAGCTATCCACACGCGCGGCCTGATCCGGGGTGACGTGATGCGCATGACCACAGCCGCAGGCATCGCTGTGCTGCGCATGCGGGTGATGCCCATGGCCATGCTCATGCTCGGCGTGTTCGTGAGGTTCAGGGTGGGCGGCTGGCGCTGGCGCTGGCGCCGGTTGCCGCAGGATCTGTCGTAGCGCCCGCAGCAACAAAAACATCCCCAACAAGGCTACCAAAGCAAAACTAGCGCGTTCCAAAAAAACCGCCTGATTCATCGCAGAGCGCGCCGTTTGGCCTAAAACCAGTAAGGTCAGGCCCACCGCGGCAATAGCCGTTAAGCCTTGTAACAGTGATGAGGCCAGAGATAAGCCCAAGGCGCGATGCAAATACTGTCGATGCGTCGCCAAATAGGTGGTGATGACTATCTTGCCGTGCCCAGGTCCGGCAGCATGAAAAATTCCATACAAAAAACTCACCAAGATGAGCAGGCCGGCATTCACTGCCGTCGGCGCCTGATCGACAGCCTCCATGGTGTTGGCGAGTTGACGATGCAGGGAGCGCTGTTGGGCAATCATCCAGCCCGTGACTTGCTCTGTGGCAGTGGCGCGCTCGGGTGTGACTGCATCCTGCGCCAGCGCTTGGCTGGGCAAGATCAGCATCAGGCTAAGCAGCAGGCATAGTCCTAGGGTGCGCATTGAATCCTGACCCATTCCGCAAAATGTCGCCCCATCATCGGATCGCCTGTTTCGTCATAATCCAAGGCTGCGGCGCGCGCCACCAGCGCCGGATCCGGCCGAGGCTGAGTGAGCCTGACCTCGCAGGACTCCAAGCCCCCTTGTAAGTGAATGGCGGAGTTTTCGGTATGCAGGACTTCAACATAATAAGTCGGGTCGAACACGGCATATTCCAAAGCCGCCTCAGAAAGATCTAAAGGCGCAGCAAACGCCATAAAAAAAGTCAGTTCCAAACGGCGGCCGTGGGCCTCGAGGGTCGCCTGTTGGCCTTCCGAGTCGTCTAGAGCATCACTGTTATACCGTAACTCTGTGAAATACCCATAAGGCCCCAGATTTTCCAGAATCTGTTGGGCGATGCTGTTGAGTTGCTGCTCATGGGTCTCGCCCTGCGCATAGTCCGCCATCTCCTCTAATAAAAAAATGCTGTAGAACGGATCCATCAGCCACGACTGACGCAAACCTACGAGCCGTCCTTGCTCATCAAATACCGCCGTCACGTTCAGGTCAATCCAGGCATGCGGATGGCTGTTGGCCGGCGGCGAATAAAGCGCGCCAAGACTGATGCCGAGGCTCAGCAGTATGGCTCCCAGCAGACGACTCATCGCAGCTTGTCCGGGAGACCCAAAAATGTGCTGAGCTCGTGCAGCTGCGCGGCATCGCGATCACCCCGCTCCAAACGCAAACCACTGGGCAGTTCGACATGACAATGAATGCCGGTGAGCTGCCGCGCCAGGCGCACGGTTTCTTGATGAGTATCGACCAGTTGCATCAGGCGTTTGGCACCGCGGATCGGCATTTGTTCAATAGCGGCAATGTCCGCCAAGAGCGCATTGAGACTATGGCTGCGCCGTAACAGCCGCGCTGCTGTGGCCATGCCCACGCCGGGAACCCCCGGGATGTTATCAACCTTGTCCCCAGCCAACGCCAGTTGGTCAGCGACCTGTTCGGGACGCACGCCCATGCGCTTTTCAATACCGCCAGGGTCTAGGCGCGCGCCGCGATGCGGATCCCACCAGTAATCCCCGGGGGTGATCAGCTGCGCTAAATCTTTATCACCGGTGATGATCATGACGCTTTGGCCACGCTCGCGCTCGCGATCTGCTAGCGTCCCCACCAGATCATCAGCCTCGTATTCAGGGCTGGTCACTTGGGTGAGGCCCAAGGCTTCGACATAAGCCCGACACCAAGCAAACTGGCGTTTTAAGTCCTCCGGCACCGGCGGGCGATTGGCTTTATAGGCCGGATAAATGCTGTGGCGAAAGGATTGGCCAAGACCCGAGTCGAAGGCAAAGGCAATACGGGTGGGTTTGGCAGCCAGTAATTGCTGAACGAATTGCGCAAAGCCATGCACGGCGTTGGCGGGCTGCCCGTCGCGGTTGGTGACGGTGTCCGGCAAGGTATGCCAGGCGCGGAAAATGAAGATACTGGAATCAATCAAATAGGTCGGGGCGCTCACGCCGCGAGTCTACCAAAACCGCAAATCCCCTGCGGCAAATCCAGCAATCTGCTACTTTCACTGAAGTAGACCAAGAGGAGGTTGGGCATGAAAATCAATATCAGTGTGGATGCGACCCCACAGGAAGTGCGCACGTTTCTCGGCTTGCCCGATCTGGAGCCACTACAAAAAGAATGGCTGGATGATTTGTCCAAGCGCATGCGCGAGGGCCAGCCAGGCTATGAGGCCATGGCCTTGATGCAGCCGATCATGCAAGGCGGCATGGCGAACATGGAAGCCATGCAAAAGGTGTTTTGGAATGCGATGTCGCAGGCCGGCGAAAAAGGTGAAGACAAAAGCTAAGGCTTTTGCGCTGCAGCACGCGCAATCCTCTGCTAAAATCAGGGACTTTGTTCCCTGAAGAAGCGGAGAAGTCGTATGAAAGCCCCTATGCGTGTTGCCGTCACTGGCGCTGCTGGCCAAATTGCCTATAGCTTGCTGTTTCGAGTTGCCTCCGGCGATATGCTGGGTAAAGACCAGCCGGTAATCCTGCAGTTGTTGGAAATTACCCCGGCGCTGGACGCCCTCAAAGGCGTCGTCATGGAATTAGACGACTGTGCATTTCCGCTGGTAGCCGGTATCACCATGAGTGATAAGCCAGAAGAAGCTTTCAAGGATGTGGATGTGGCTTTATTGGTCGGTGCCCGTCCTCGTGGCCCAGGCATGGAGCGCAAAGACCTGCTCGAAGCCAATGCCGCGATTTTCTCCGTGCAGGGCAAGGCCTTAAACGATGTCGCCAGTCGTGATGTGAAAGTGCTGGTGGTGGGTAACCCGGCGAATACCAATGCCCTGATCGCGCAGCGCAACGCGCCTGATTTAAACCCCGCTAATTTCACCGCGATGACGCGCCTGGATCACAACCGCGCCCTAGCACAGCTGGCCGCCAAGACCGATGCGCATACCACCGATGTGAAACAAATGATTATCTGGGGCAACCACTCGGCCACGCAGTATCCGGACATCAGCCAAGCCACGGTCAAAGGCCAAGCCGCTTCCGGCCTGGTGGCACGTGACTGGTATGAAACTGACTTTATTCCCACGGTGCAGCAGCGCGGCGCCGCCATCATCAAAGCCCGCGGCGCCTCCAGCGCTGCCTCTGCCGGCAGCTCGGCGGTCGACCATGTGCGAGACTGGGTGCTGGGCACCCCGGCCGGTGACTGGGTCAGCATGGCCATCCCCTCAGATGGCAGCTACGGCATCGAAAAAGGCCTGATCTACTCCTTCCCCGTCACCTGCAAAAACGGCCGCTACGAAATCGTCCAAGGTCTAGATATCGACGATTTCAGCCGCGAGCGCATGTCCGTCACCGAACAGGAGCTGCGCGAGGAGCGCGACGGCGTCGCCCACCTCCTCCCCTAAAAACCGGGACAGATTTATTTTCTGTAAACACCGCTGGCGGCCTAAGGGCCGCCAGTTTGTTTAAGTCAGTCGCCCATGAAGCTTGGCCGGCGCCCCCTCAAAGACAAACGGATTAAAAAACACCCGGTTTGCCAATAGGGCTCTGTCCTGAGCGCTAAGATTGGCTGCTGCCGCCACTTCATTCCAATGCGCTTGAATGCCGGCCACTTGTGCTTCAATCAATTCATGAGCATCCGTGGCATCGACGAGGAAATGCGGCGCTGCTGCCAGACAACTGGTCAAGCGACTCCAACGATCTTCACCATGGATCAACATCGCTTGGGTCGCCTCATTGCCAGTGCGCATCTGCGGGCAGATGTCGTAAGCAGGGGTGAGACTCAAGCCATCGCCATCCCAAAAGGCGGCGTGATTGCGCGCATGATCATCGGTATTGCCACAAAGAACATTAAACACCAGCCGCGCAAACAGTTCTTTTAAGGTCTTCTTGGGTTGGCTAAAGCGGTAACGAATGATCTCCGCCAGATCGCTGTAGCTGGCGTACCTCGCCATCATTTCATCTAAGCCAAATAAGGTAAGGGCGGATACCATGGCCCGGCGCTGCCAGCCCTTTTGTGACCATCGACGATCAAAGCGCTCAATCAGCAAGACATCTTTCCCCGCTATTTTTTCTAGGTGCACCGGGGCAACCTGAAGACCCACGGCTTGGCCAAGTCGCATGGCCATGAATTCAGCCTGGACAACGTTATAGGTGTCATTGGAAGAGGAAAATTTGGCAATGAATTGATGATCTTCACCCGCAACTGCCGCTTTGGGTCGAGCGCCCCCGAGAGAGCTGCCATGCAGCAAGGCCTGATCTAGCTCGGGTGACAAAGCCACGCCTTGCTCGAGTCGCTCTGAGGCACTCAGTAACTCTTCTAAACTCGCTGGCGGTGCTTGGCGAGGCACATATTCATGGGGTGATTGTTGAAAGTCCAGAGCCCCAATATGGTCTGAGCCGGAATGCAATAAATAAGTGAGTTCATCCACCGTGCCGATATCTGCTTGCCGAGCTTGAGTGCCCATCAAGCGATTCAGTACGACGCGTCGCCCCCAAGCATCAGGCGCACTATCTCGCAAAACCCCCGCCATGCTCAGCCCCGGCAGAGGGTTGATCTGGCCCGCTTGCAACGGCAGCTCAGGTAAATAAAGCGATAGGGCATCGGCTCGCTCTAGGTAACTTTGGCCATAGTTAAACAGAAACCGATCGCCAGCACGCGAAATTCGTCCCGCAACAACAGGCGTGGTTGCCCCGGGTAGCCAAACCCAGACATAGGCCTCCTGATGTTGGGCTTTAGAAATCATCTTTTAAGTTCTTCGCGCTGGAGCGCACGGATTGGGGCAAGAGGCTGAGTCTATCTTGCAAGCTAGCCAAGTGCCGGCTCAAGGTCTGAGGATCTGCATTGAATAACGGGATGCCCAAAATAGCGGCCAGCTCAAAACTAGCGCCAATGGAGCAGCCCATGTCTCCAGATTCGATGCGGTACACCAAGCCACGCGATATGCCGGCCCGTTCAGCCAGTTCGGCGATGGTCATACCCCGGTCTATCCGCGTGCTGCGAATTAAATTTCCTAGCAGTTCAGTGGCCTCGCGGGCATAACGTGAATAGCTGCGCGTGACAGGCTTGCTCATCAGCAATGTTCCATGAAAAGATCACTAAAGTATTTTGAGATCTAATTATAGAACATATCAATCAAAACCGGGACAGATTTATTTTCTGCTAACACCGCTGGCGGCCTAAGGGTCGCCAGTTTGTTCAGGGCAGGCCTAGGGTTGGCTTTCGAGCACAACCAGATCGATGGGATGGCGCAGGTTAATGCGATTCTCGCCCCGCGAGACATACATAAAGCCCCGGGCTTCAACGCGCTCACCCACCAGCTCTTCAAAGTCGATGCCATCAAAATAGCCCAGGTCGCCATGGTCGACGCGAAGCGCGGCGCGGCCCTCCAGATTAATCCATACCGAGCGCCGCCCAAAGCCGATGCGGGTGACCCGGCCGGTGATGAACTGATAACCGCGCATGTCTTCGCTGAGGTGGGTGCTGGGAATCGGTTGAGTTTCATCTAGGCTCCAGAGTCTGAGGTTCGCTGCGCGTGCCTGATTCTCAGCATCCCTATAGCAATCGGCAAAAAGATGATTGGGCGGGAAAATCATCCGCGTCGCCAAGCCCTCGGCCATCAGCAGCGCGGCCACGGGCACACCATCGGAGGTGAACATATGCGCTAAGCGCCGGCCGAAGCGATCCTCAGGGCGAACATCATCGACAAATACGAAGACAGCGTCATGATCTTCAACCAGCTGAATGAGCACCTCGCGCGCCTCGATCGCATAAGGCTCAGGATCCCGGTCGGCATTGCGCCAAAATATCTCAGGGGTGTCCAAGCCAATCAGGCGCACCCGTGTATCATCGCTAAGGCGCACGGTGTCGCCATCAATGACAAACTCAACCGTGGCGGGCTCGCCCTCGACGCTTAAGTTCTGACAACTGGGGGGCAGTGCCTGCGTGGGATTGAGCCACGCGGCAAACACAAAAAAGGCGCCGGATACCAGCGCCTTTCGTAGCACCTTGTTGACTGACAACAAGGCCAGTGATCAACGCCCGTAACGACGGCGGAACTTGTCCACCTGTCCGGCGCTGTCCAACATTTTTTGCTTGCCGGTGTAGAACGGGTGGCAAGCAGAACATACTTCCACGCTCAAGGAACCGCCGGCATGGGTGGTTCGCGTTTGAAAAGAATTGCCGCAGCTACAGCTGACAGTCACTTCATGGTATTCGGGATGGATATCCGCTTTCATTCAGGCAGCCTCTTAAAAGCCTGTGGCGCTGGGAAAAGGGGGGCAATATACTGTATTGCCGCGTAAGTCTCAAGCATTTGACTGCGCAGAATGGATAACTGAGCTTTAGGCAGCAATCTGCGAATGAAGCTTTAGGCTTGGCAGCTAAGGCCCTTGTCTGTATGGATTTTTTGGAGTTTTCCACAAAAGCTGTGGATAAGTATGTGGACGAAAGTCTGAAAACACAGCCCAAGCCGCGTCGTTGCGACCTGACGCTCACTTTGGTTATTTTCTGACCATAATCATAACCATCTGTTTTTAAAAGTAAAATTTCATTTGCTAATATTCACGCACCAACATAATGCAAGTCGCCTTTGATAGCGGTGCAAGCGAACCACCTTTGTGCATAACTTTTTCAGGTCAATACCCAATTACCATGAATTCTGTCGTCTCCCCACCCGTTCAAAACCCTCAGATTGGCTTTGTCAGCCTGGGCTGTCCCAAGGCTTTATCTGACTCTGAGCACATACTGACGCGGCTGCGCGCCGAGGGCTATGCGATCAGCCCCAGCTATGACGGTGCGGATTTGGTGATCATCAATACCTGCGGCTTTATTGATGCGGCGGTCGAAGAGTCTTTGGACGCCATCGGTGAGGCGCTAGCGGAAAATGGTCGGGTGATCGTCACCGGCTGTTTGGGCGCCGATGCCGAGCGCATTCGCGAGGCGCATCCAGAGGTCCTGGCGATCTCCGGTCCGCATGCTTTTGAGACCGTCATGGGTCATGTGCATGAACATTTGCCGGCACCTCATGACCCTTACACCAGCCTGGTGCCGCCCCAAGGGATTCGCCTCACCCCGCGGCATTACGCCTATTTAAAGATCTCGGAAGGCTGCAATCACCGCTGCAGCTTTTGCATTATTCCGCATTTTCGCGGCGATCTCGTCAGTCGTCCGATCGGTGATGTGCTGGATGAAGCGCAGCGCTTGGTCGAGGCCGGCGTTAAAGAAATTTTGGTGATCTCCCAAGACACCAGCGCCTATGGGGTGGATGTGAAATACCGCACCGGGTTTTGGGGCGGGCGTCCGGTGCGCACGCATGTGCAGTCTTTGGCGGAGGCGCTGGGTGAGCTGGGGGTCTGGGTGCGCATGCATTACGTCTACCCCTATCCGCATGTCGATAATCTGCTGCCACTGATGCGCGATGCCAAGATCCTGCCCTATCTGGATGTGCCGATGCAGCACGGCAGTCCCAAGATTCTCAAATCCATGCGCCGCCCAGCCGCGGCTGAACGCATGCTCGAGCGCATCGCCCGCTGGCGCGAGATCTGTCCGGACATCACTTTGCGCAGCACCTTTATCGTTGGTTTTCCCGGCGAGACGCATGAAGACTTCGAGACGCTGATGGAGTTTATCGAGGTGGCCCAGCTCGATCGTGTCGGATGTTTTGCTTATTCGCCGGTCGATGGTGCGCCGGCCAATGATTTGCCGGGTGCTGTCCCCGAAGCAGTTAAAGAAGAGCGCCGCGCCGCGTTCATGAACGCCCAGGCGCAAATCAGTGCCGCCCGCCTGCAAGCCAAGGTCGGTAAAAGCCTGAAGGTGCTGATTGATGCAGTGGATGAGACTGGGACCGCCATTGGCCGCTCCAGCGCCGATGCGCCTGAGATTGATGGCCTGGTACATATCCCCGATGCCGCGCATCTGCCCGTGGGGGAATTTGTGACGGTGCAGGTCGAGTCCGCTGACGAACACGATCTCATGGCGCGCTTGATCCCCTGATCATTACGGCGGGATCTTTCCGCACAAGCTAGGCGCTACAAGCGTTTAACAAAGATCTTGGAATTGCGCTGATAGTTATAAAGCTCGCGCCGATCCACCGGCAGGGCCTCGATGTCGCCGGCTTGGAAACCCCGCTCTTGAAACCAGTGCGCTGTGCGCGTGGTCAGCACGAACAGCTGGCCAATGCCCAGTCGCCCGGCCTCGGCTTGTAGGTGCTCCACCAAGGTCTCCGCGCGGCCACCGCGCCGATATTCCGGGTGCACGGCAACACAGGCCAGCTCAGCCACGCCCTCAGCAGCAAACGGCAGCAGCGCCGCGCACGCCAAAATCATGCCGTCTTGCTCAATCACCGTGAAGCGCTCGATCTCCAACTCCAATTGTTCGCGCGAGCGCCGCACCAAAATTCCCTCGGCTTCCAGTGGCTCGATGAGTTCAAGAATGCCGCCGATATCTTCGATGCTGGCCGGGCGCAGCCGCTCATAGGGCTCGCCGGTGACCAAGATCCCAGCACCTTCGCGGGTGTATAGCTCAAGCAAAAGTGCGCCATCTTCATGGCGATTGACGATATGCGTTTTTGGGACGCCTTGCCGGCAGGCCGCCACCGCGCTTTCTAAATGCCAAACCAGTTCATCATTCAGCGGATGCTCACTATTGAGCCATGCCGCCGCCTGATCCGAGCTCAGATGCGTCACCGTCTCACCGCCTTGGCGCAGCGCCGCAGTATCCGAGAGAAAAATCAGCTTGTCGGCTTGCAGCGCCACGGCCGTGGCCACCGCCACATCCTCAGCGCTCAAATTAAAGATCTCACCCGTGGGGGAATAGCCCAGAGGCGGCAAAAGCACCAACTCGGCGCCGGCCAAGCGGGAACGAATGCCGGCGGTATCCACTCGCCGCACTTCGCCCGTGTGTTGATAATCGACCCCATCGCGCACCCCTAGGGGTCTGGCGGTGATGAAATTACCTGAAGCCACGCGCAGGCGAACGCCCGACATAGGGGTGTTGGCCAGACCCATGGACAGCAGGGCTTCGATTTCCGCGCGCAGACAGCCCGCGGCTTCTTTGACGGCCTGTAGGGCTTGGTCATCAGTGAGGCGCAGGCCGTTAACGTAGCGTATTTGCGCGCCTTGGCTTTCGAGGCGCTGCTCGATCTGCGGCCGGGCGCCATGCACCAGCACCAGACGCACGCCCAGGGTTTGCAAAATAGCGATGTCGTGCAGCAAAGCCGCAAAATTCTCCTGCAGCGCCGCCTCGCCATCAAAAGCAATCACAAAGGTACGATCGCGATGCGCATTGATGTAGGGCGCAGCGTCTCTGAACCATGCGACGGGAGGTATGCTTGCCTGCTGTTTCACGATGCCCTGTCCAAGCGCCAAATGTGGCCCCAGTATACTAAACCCCGTTCACCCGCGGCACCGGACGGCTGACGTTGCACAATAAGACCAGTGAGCGTTCATGCAAGGGATAAATCTCTTGCGTATGAAAAGCTCTTTGGTCAGGCCTTAAACCGCGCGGGAAATGCGTATCCAACAAGACCTCCCAACGCGTGCGTGCCGGCTCTGAAGGTAGGCGAAAGGCAATCGGTTCATCGCCCGAGTTCATCAGCAACAACAGATCATTGTCCTGTACCCGCCGTCCCCGCTCATCGTATTCCTCAAATAAATCCCCAGCGATGAGCATGCCGAGGCTACGCGCATAGCCTTGTTCCCAGTCGGCATCTTGCATCTCCAGTCCATCGGGTTTGAGCCAGACCAAGTCTTTGACCGGCGCCCCCATCGCGGAGCGGCCCTGAAAGAAGTGTCGGCGCCGCAGCGCCGGATGCGTTTTACGCAGTTGGATCACATGCTGCGTGAACGCCAAGAGGTGGCCTTGCTCTTCGTTCAAGGCCCAGTTCAACCAAGAGATTTCATTGTCCTGACAGTAGGCGTTGTTGTTTCCACCCTGGCTGCGGCCGCGCTCATCACCAGAGAGCAACATGGGAATGCCCTGCGAAAAGAACAGTGTCGCTAAAAAATTACGCTGCTGGCGGGCGCGCAGCGCACAGATCTTGGGGTCATCCGAAGGCCCCTCAACGCCGCAATTCCAAGACAGGTTATGGCTTTCACCATCACGGTTGTCCTCACCATTGGCCTGATTGTGTTTATCGTTGTAACTCACCAAATCCGCTAAGGTGAAGCCATCATGGCAGGTGACGAAATTGATGCTGGCATAGGGGCGCCGGCCGCTGGATTCATATAAGTCCGAGGAGCCGGTTAAGCGAAAGGCGACATCGCCCAACACCTCACCCTGACCCTTCCAATAAGCCCGCAGACTATCGCGATAACGGCCATTCCATTCGGTCCAGCCCACCGGGAAATTGCCCACCTGATAGCCGCCTTCGCCCAAGTCCCAGGGCTCGGCAATCAGCTTCACCTGCGACAAAATCGGGTCTTGGTGGATAATGTCAAAAAACGCCCCCAAGCGGTCGACTTCATGCAGTTCCCTGGCCAGAGCTGAGGCCAGGTCAAAGCGGAAACCATCGACATGCATCTCCTGCACCCAATAGCGCAGCGAATCCATGATCAGCTGCAACACCCGCGGATGTTGCATATTCAGCGTATTACCACAGCCCGTGTAGTCCATGTAATGCGCCCGGTTGTCACCCAACAAGCGGTAATAAGCGCTGTTATCAATGCCGCGAAAGGACAGCGTCGGGCCCAAGTGATTGCCCTCGGCCGTGTGGTTGTACACCACATCCAAAATCACCTCGATGCCGGCCGAATGCAGGGTTTTGACCATGGTTTTGAATTCATTAATCTGCCCTGAGGCGCTGTAGCGAGTCTCTGGCGAAAAATAACTGGCGGTGTTGTAGCCCCAATAATTCTTCAGGCCCAGGTCCACCAAGCGTCGGTCATCCAGAAAGCTATGTACCGGCATCAGTTCCACGGCGGTCACGCCGAGGCGCTTGAGATAAGCAATCACCGGCGCCGTGGCTAAGCCCGCATACGTGCCGCGCAGCTTGGGATGCACCTGCTCATTTAAGCGGGTAAAGCCTTTGACGTGCAGCTCATAGATGATGGTGTCATGCCAGGGAGTCGCCGGGCGGCGGTCGTCGCCCCAAGTAAAAGCCGTATCCACGACTTCGCAGCGCGGCATGCCAGCGGCGGAATCGCGGGTATCCATCACCTCATCGTCTTCTGCCTCGCCCACGGTATAGCCAAACAGCGAGTCGCTCCAGCGCACGTTGCCAATCAACGACTTAGCATAGGGATCCAGCAAGAGCTTATGCGGGTTAAAGCGATGCCCTGCAGCCGGATCATAGGGCCCATACACCCGATACCCATAAAGCTGACCAGGGCGCGCCTCAGGCAAATAGCAATGGAACACCTGATCGGTTTGCCAGCGCATGGGGATGCGCGTGTTTTCCAATGGCTGGCCGGGCTCGAACAAACAGAGCTCGACCTTCTCCGCATGTTCTGAGAACAGCGCAAAGTTGACGCCCTCGCCATCCCAAGTGGCGCCCAGCGGGTAGGGGGTTCCAGGCCAGACAGCCCAGTCAGCGACGTTCATGCCCATTCCTTATTCACGATCGTGCCATAATCGGCAAAGTACACTGGTCAAACAAGCCCCTAAGCCGCACAACATGACCTCCATCGCCTTTCCACAAGACGATCGCTTTGCCGCTCTCACCGCCTGGGTGGCTGAAGTGCTGGGTGCCGATGCGCCCGTTCCTGAGCCGCTGCATGCCGATGCCAGCTTTCGCCGCTATTACCGTTTGCAGGGCTTGCTACAGCCCTTGGTTGTCATGGATGCCCCACCCGAGAAAGAGTCTCTGGAGGCGTTTGCGCGCATTGACGCCTATCTGCGCACCTTAAAGCTTTCCGCGCCCGAGATCCGTGCCATGGATACCGAGCAAGGCTTTGCGCTTTTAGAAGACTTGGGCAATCACCGCTTTAGCCGCGCTCTGAATGCCGGAGCCGACCCTGAGGCTTTGTATCGCCTGGCCACCGACACCCTAGTGGCCTTGCAGCAGCGTTGGCCGACTTTAGCCGCCCAGGAGATTGCGCCTTATGACGAGGCGGTGCTGCTGCAAGAGGCTCTGCTGCTTTTGGATTGGTATTGGCCAGAAGCTTGGCAAAGTCCTTGTCCTGATGAGGTGCGCCAAGCCTATATTCAGGCTTGGCAAGAGGTGCTGCCAGCGGTGTTCACGCTGCCTCAAACCTTGGTATTGCGCGATTATCACGTCGATAACCTGATGGTTTTGGCCGGGCGCAGCGGCATCTCTGCCTGTGGGCTATTGGATTTCCAGGATGCGCTTTTGGGTAATCCCGCGTATGACCTGGTCTCGCTGCTGCGCGATGCCCGCCGCGATGTGCCTCCCGAGCTGGCCGATGCCATGAAGGGCCGCTTTTATGAGGCGCTGGTGGATGAGAACCCGCAAGCCTGGGAGGACAGTTATTGGATTTTGGGGGCGCAGCGCAACAGCAAGATCATCGGCATCTTTACGCGCCTATGGCGGCGCGACCATAAGCCCGCTTACTTATCGCACCTGCCTAGGGTCTGGCGCTTGTTGGATGAAGAATTGCAGCAGCCAGCGCTGGCGCCCGTGCGTGCCTGGTTTGAGCAATATCTACCATTGCAGCGGCGCTTAGCCTTGGCGGAGCGCGCCGAGGAAGAGTTGCTCGCCTCAAGCGCCCGTGCTGAGCCTGAAGCATCGGCTCCATCGGAACCACGCACATGACCACCGAGGCGATGATACTGGCGGCAGGGCGCGGCGAGCGCCTGCGGCCACAGACCGACCATACGCCAAAGCCGCTACTGCCGGTGGCCGGCCGGCCCCTGATCGTGCACCACCTAGAGCGCCTTTCCCGCGCCGGCTACCAGCGGGTGGTAATCAATGTGGCGCATCTGGGCGGACAGATCGAAAAGGCCTTGGGTGATGGCGGCACTTGGAATTTAGAAATCGTTTACTCGCGTGAGGCCGAGGCCTTGGAAACAGCAGGGGGTATTGTTCAAGCCTTGCCGCTGTTTCAAGAAGAGTGTTTTGCCGTGATCAATGGTGATATCTGGTGCGAGCATCCCCTAACGCCACCGCCATTAGTCATGGACTTACCCACAGATGAGTCACCTGCGCTGGGTGAGTCAACGCTGGCACATCTGGTCATGGTGCCCAATCCGCCGCATCATCCTCAGGGAGATTTCGCTTTAAAGAATGGCTTACTTCAAGCCCAAGGCGCGCGCCAGTTCACCTTTGCCGGCATCGGTTGGTACCGCAAAGCCCTTTTTGCGGGCTGCCGCCCCGAGCGCTTGGCCTTAGCGCCGTTGCTGCGGGCGGCGATGCAGCGTAATCAAGTATCGGGAGAGCTCTTCACCGGAACATGGGTGGATGTCGGAACACCCGAGCGGCTGCGGTGGGTTCGTGAGCATCTGGGCGATGCGCAAAAAAGCCCTGATACCAATAGTGTTGGGTTCAGCGGCCAAGACCAGTAAACTGGTGAGTCAATTCAAGCTTTGTTCGTATGGGTAAGCCGCTTATGACTTTGCCTCAATCCGCTGTGCTATTGCCCTTGGGTGCGGCTTTGCGTCTGTTGCCCGATTCAGTACATACCCGTGTCTTTAGTGCGTTGTTGAACCATCTGCTCAAAGGCCAGCCTGCTGCTGAAGACTTGGGTCCCTTGGAAGGTAAGCGCATTTGTCTGGCAGTCACCGATCATGCCGGCAGCGTGTGTTTTCAGGTCCAAGGTCAGGGAGTGAAGGCCTCGCCAATGAAATCCGACAGCGACTGGGATGTACGAATTCGCGGCCGCTTAGAAGATTTTTGGCGACTGGCCACGCGCAGTGAGGATCCCGACACCCTGTTCTTCAGCCGTAAGTTGGACTTAGAGGGCGAAACCGAGGCGGGTTTGTATTTGAAGAATTTACTCGATACCACCGAACCCGACTGGGAAAGCCATATTCATGCAGTGATGGGTAAGACCGCCGGCACCCAAGCCGTGAAAATGCTGACGCGTTTGGGTCTGGGTCAATATTTGCCGGGTGGCCTACACCCCACGCATACCACTGATTAAGGAGCGCCAAGCCATGCCGCAGTATCGTTCCCGCACCACCACTCATGGCCGCAACATGGCCGGCGCCCGCGCCCTATGGCGCGCCACCGGCATGAAAGATGGCGATTTTGACAAACCCATCATCGCCATTGCTAACTCATTCACCCAGTTCGTGCCGGGTCATGTGCATCTCAAAGATCTGGGGCAGTTGGTCGCTCGCGAGATCGAGCGCGCTGGCGGTGTGGCCAAAGAGTTCAATACCATCGCTGTGGATGATGGCATTGCCATGGGCCATGACGGCATGCTGTATTCCCTGCCCTCGCGGGAAGTGATTTCCGATGCGGTGGAATACATGGTCAATGCCCACTGCGCCGATGCTTTGGTGTGCATCTCCAACTGCGACAAGATCACCCCCGGGATGCTCAATGCGGCGATGCGCTTGAACATCCCCACGGTGTTTGTCTCCGGCGGTCCTATGGAGGCTGGTAAGGTCAAGCGCCAAGGCAAAGTGATTCATTTGGACTTGGTCGATGCCATGGTCACCGCCGCTGACAGCCGCGCCAGCGATGAAGAGGTGATGGAATACGAGCGCTCGGCCTGTCCGACCTGCGGTTCTTGCTCGGGTATGTTTACCGCCAACTCCATGAACTGTCTGACCGAGGCCTTGGGTTTGGCTTTGCCCGGTAATGGTTCGTTGCTGGCCACCCACTCCGATCGCGAGGCTTTGTTTTTGGAAGCCGGGCGCACCATCGTCGACTTGGCGCGTCGCTATTATGAGCAGGACGACGCCAGTGTGCTGCCGCGCAGTATCGCCAGCTTCAAGGCGTTTGAGAATGCCATGAGTTTGGATATCGCCATGGGCGGCTCCACCAATACCGTGCTGCATCTGTTGGCGGCCGCTCGCGAAGGTGAAGTGCCTTTTAAAATGGCCGACATTGACCGGCTGTCGCGCAAAGTGCCCAATATCTGCAAAGTTGCGCCCGCCACGCAGAAATACCACATGGAAGATGTGCATCGCGCCGGTGGCGTGATGGCGATTTTGGGTCAGTTGGAGCGCGCCGGTTTGATTCATGCCGACCTGCCGACGGTGCACAGTCCAACGATGGGCGAGGGCCTGAATCGCTGGGATGTGTCGCGTGAGACCGCTTGTGAAGAAGCCAAGTCGCGTTATCTCGCGGCGCCCGGCGGCATCCCGACTCAGGTCGCCTTTTCGCAGTCTGAGCGCTGGGATAGTCTGGATCTGGATCGCGAAAACGGCTGTATCCACGACGTCGAACATGCCTATTCTCGCGATGGCGGCTTGGCCGTGCTCTACGGCAACATCGCTTCGGAGGGCTGTATCGTCAAAACCGCCGGCATCGATGAGAGCATGTTTGAGGTCGATCAGCTGCGCTACACCACCAGCGTTCCGACCTCAACGCTGAAGGTGTTCCGTGGTCCGGTGCGCATTTATGAAAGCCAAGATGCAGCGGTAGAAGCCATTTTGGCTGACCAAATCAAACCCGGTGATGTGGTGTTGATTCGTTACGAGGGTCCCAAAGGCGGGCCGGGCATGCAGGAAATGCTCTATCCCACCAGCTATCTCAAGTCCAAGGAACTGGGCAAGGTCTGTGCGCTGGTCACCGATGGCCGCTTCTCGGGCGGCACCTCGGGCCTGTCGATTGGCCACTGCTCCCCCGAAGCCGCCGAGGGTGGCAACATCGGATTGGTGGAAGAGGGCGATATCATCGAGATCGATATCCCCAATCGCAGTATTCGCGTCGACTTAAGCGATGACGAGCTGGCTCAGCGCCGCCAAGCCATGGACGCGCGCGGCGCCAAGGCCTGGAAGCCCGTCAACCGCAATCGCGTCGTCTCGCAGGCCCTCAAAGCCTACGCCCTCATGACCACCTCCGCTTCCGAAGGCGCCGTGCGCGACATCAGCCAACTCTCCTAAAAATGGGGACAGACCCCCTTTTTTTAAAAATGGGGACAGACCCCTTTTTTCGCAGACCCCTTTTTTCGCAAGCTTTTGTCGCGTGCTGTAAACAATCCCCTTAGTGCCCACGCGAATCATTCGGAAAAGACCTTCAAAAAATCACTCGCGGTGATAATCGAAAAAGACACCTTTTCCCTGAGCGCCAACAGGTGTTTGTCGCCACTTATCAGCGCATCTGCATCTCCAGCTAGAGCAAGATGAAGAAATGGAATGTCAGCAGGATCTTGGCAGGGTGGCGTTTGGGGCAGAGTCGGAGCCTCGAGACCAGTCAACGGCCGCCTGAATATCTGTTTCGTTGACGCCCAAGGCCATTAATTTGGCGCGCACCGCATCGCTTCTCTGGATGCGAACCGGGGTCAATATAATCTGGCCGGCGCGGGTTTCTATCTCAAAGTATTGCGGCTCCCCAACTTCTTTGGTGATTGCTTTGGGGAGAGTGAGTTGGTTTTTTGACGTCAATTTTGCCAGCATGGCTATATCCATAAGTAAGAATTCCTTACATTCTGACATTCAGTAGGCGGCATTTCTAGTCTGCCGTCAGGGCATGGATGGCTTTCTTCAACAGCGTTATGCAGGGTTCCACACGCTCCAACGCCAAGTACTCATCGGGCTGATGGGCTTGGGCGATATCACCTGGGCCGAGCACCACGACTTCACAGCCTAACTGCTGCAGGAACGTTGCTTCGGTGCCATAAGCGGCGGAAATGGGCCGTTGGTCGGTGAGTTTGGCGCAGAGCTGGTTTAATGGCCCCTGAGGCGAGGTGGAAAATGCCGGGATGCCCGGGAATAAAGGAATCCACTCATGGCTTAAGCCGCTGCCCTCAAGAGCTTGCTGCACGGTATGGTGTAGGTCCGCAAGCAGCGACGCGGCATCCATACCCGGCAGCAAGCGCAAATCCACATGCAGCTCGCACTGACCGCAAATGCGGTTGGGGTTATCGCCGCCGAAAATTCGCCCTAGGTTTAGCGTCGGAACCGGCACCGCGAAATCGGCATTTTGATATTGCGCCTGCAATCTGTCACGAAAACTCAGCAGCGCTGCGATCACGGCATGCATGCCCTCCAAGGCATTGCGCCCGAGGCTGGGGTCGCTGGAATGCCCCGCCTGGCCGATGACCCGAATGGCGAGCATCATAATGCCCTTGTGCATGTGCACCGGCCTTAAGCCGGTAGGCTCTCCCAGCACCGCATAGCGCCCAATCTTCCAGCCTGACTCTACCAAAAAGCGCGCCCCGGACATGGTGCTCTCCTCATCGGCCGTGGCCACCAGGCGCACCGGTGCCTTGAGCTGGCGGGGCGAGAGCTCAGATATTGCGGTGATCGCCAGCGCCAAAAAGCCCTTCATATCACAAGTGCCGAGGCCATAGAGGCGGGCATCGCGTTCCACCAATGTAAACGGGTCGCTGGACCAAAGCTGGGGGTCGCAGGGCACGGTATCGGTATGGCCACACAGCGCCACTCCTGCATCGGGATCGCCCTCACCCAGCTGCGCCACCAGATTAAATTTGCCGGGCGCATCCGGTATCTCGCGGACCTCCACAGCCATGCCGATATCTTCGCACCAGTTGGCCAGTAGCTCGGTGATCGCCCGGTTGCTCATGTCATATTCCGGCGAGACGCTGCTCACCGACGGCGATGCCACCAGCTGCCCTAAAAAATGGGGACAGACCCCTTTTTTCTTAAAAAGGGGTCTGTCCCCATTTTTAAATGACGACGGTGTCTTCATAGGCCGGGATGCGCGCATCGATGCCGCGGTCTTGCAAGGCCGCCGCCAAGGCCTCGCGCGCCTTGTCCTCGCCATGCACCAAATGAAACACCGGTTTGCCGGTGAAGCCCTGTGCCCAAGACAGCAGTTCACTTTGCCCGGCATGCGCCGAGAAGCCGCCCAGCGTATGGATTTGGGCGCGCACGGCAATCTCCTGCCCGAAGATCTTCACACTGTCCGCGCCATCCACCAGTCGGCGCCCCAAGGTGCCGCGCGCCTGAAAACCGACGATGACCACGTGCGCCTGACGCCGCCAAAGATTCCATTTGAAGTGATGCGTGATGCGCCCGCCCGTGCACATGCCCGAACCCGCGATCACAATCGCACCGCTTTTGACGCGATTAATGCCCATCGATGCCTGCACCGATTGGGTAAACTCCAGCTGCGGCAGATAGGCCATGAGCTCACCATTGCCAGGCGCATGCGTCGCCTCGACATCGGCCTTTTTTAGCAAATCTTGGCGGCGCGCATACAGCTGAGTCACGGCAATACCCATGGGGCTGTCAACAAAGACCTTGTGTTGCGGCAACAGGCCCTGCTGATGAAAAGCGCCGAGGTGGTACAAAAGCTCCTGGGTGCGCCCAACGGCAAACGCTGGGATGAACACATTGCCGCCCTCGCGATCCGCACGAGCCAGGATCTCAGCGAACTCTTCCAGCGTGTCAGCCAGCGGTCGATGATCGCGGTCGCCATAGGTGCTTTCCAGCAGTACCATATCGGCGTGCTCGAGCCTGGCCGGGTCATGCATCAAAGCCACATCGCGGTTGCCTAGATCCCCGGAGAACACCAGATGCCGCTGCCGCCCGGCATCTTGAATGAATAGCTCGACAATCGCCGAGCCCAAGATATGGCCGGCATCATGGAACTTCACCCGCATATCGCCGGTGAGTGCCATATCTTCGCCGTAGCGAATCGGTTTTAACTGCCCCAACGTCTGCTCCACATCTTCCATGTCATAGGGCGCTGGAAGGGCAGCCTCATCACGACGCTGACGCCATTTATTCTCTTGGGCCAGATCGCGCAACATCAAATTGGCCGAGTCCCGCAACATGATGGGCAGCAGCTCGGCAGTGCCTTCCGTGCAAAAAATATCGCCGCGATAGCCGTCCGCCACGAGTTTGGGCAGCAGCCCGCAATGGTCCAAATGCGCATGCGAGAGCACCACGGCATCCAAATCTCTGGCCAGTGCTTTCAGCGATCGTCGATTAAACTCATTCGCCTGACGATCGCCCTGACGCAAGCCGCAGTCCATCAACACCCGGTGTTGATCCGTGGTCAGCAAATAACGCGAGCCCGTCACCTCGCCCGTCGCACCCAAAAATGTCAGCTCAGCCATCCGTCTAAAGTATCAAAAACCGGCAAAACCCGGGCAAAACCCGGGACGGATTTATTTTTTTCGGATGAAAAAATAAACCCGTCCCGGGTTTTTAGCGTTCGAGGCGGTAGATGAGGTCCATGCTCTGGGCCTCGCTAGAGGAGGCGGTCTCTAGGCTGAGGCTGCGCGTTAGCGCGTACTGCAGCATGACCGTGTTAACAGCATCAAACAGGCCCACGGAGTAGCGCAGCAAAAGCCGCGGCGACAGATAACGGCCCATCACCAACGCCGCGCTTTCCAGATCGGTCCCGGTATCAATCCGAAACTCATCCAAGCCCAATTCCTGGCCCATGCGATCGGTGATAAAGCCACCGCGCTCAATACCCAGCACGGCAATGGCCTGTACCAAAGCATCCGCATCCCCCTCACCAGCGCCGGATAAGGGGCGCCCCGTGACCAACAGCGACAAGGTGTCGGTCTCACTGGTGGGCGGCGATGAAAACAGCCGCGAGCGAGGCTCAGCCGCCGTGCCGGTAAGCTCAATGCCCACCGTAACGTTATGCGCCGGCACCTCACGAAAAGCCCGAATATTCAGCCCCGGATTGTCCGGCGGCCCTTGGAAAATGACCATGCCACGCTCGACCGTGAGGTCCTGCCCATAGGCTTTATAACGCCCCTCAGCCACCAAAATTTCCCCAAATAAGCGCAGCGGCACGCCCGGTGATTCATGGATCGCCAAATCGCCGGTCAAGCGCGCATCCAAGCCATACCCACTGATACGCACATCATCCCCGAGACCCGCGCGCACTCGAGCCACAATCAGCAGCGGATCGGCCACCTCAGTGTCGTCGTCGATAATGATTTCATCACGCGATACCCCCACGGCTTGCGGCGGCAGCTGCGCCAAAGCAACAAGAGCGCGCGGCACGTCCACCGAGCCATTAACGATGATGCGCCGACCAATGATCAGTAAATCCAGATCTGGTGAGACATGCGCCTCAATGTCAGGGCGGCGCAGCAGCTCAAAGTTCTCCCCTTGAACTTGCAGGCTAATAGGCAGCTGCCCATCGGGGGTTAAGCGCAGATTGCCGTTCAGCCGCAGCTCCCCCTCTCCAGAGCGCGCACTGCCCGTAAGCTCCAAGGTATTCTGTTCGCATTGGCACAGGCTTAGCTGGATATCCGTGACCTCAATGCCCGCCTCGGGGATGCGCATCCGCCCCTCTTGAAGCTGCAGCTCGCCGCCCAGCTCAGGCCGGCTCAACAAACCGCTCAGTTTCAGGTCACCGCTGAGCCGACCATGGGTGTCGCGAAGGTCAGGCACCAGCAAAGCCAACACGCTTAAATCATCCAAAGCCAGCTGCAGATCTCCATCGAGCTCGGTTTCGCCATCCAAACGTGGCTGCAAAGCCACCCGGCCGGACAGAGTGCCTTGTTGAAGAAATTCCACATTCAACTGCGCGATGAGCTCATCTCCGCGACGAATCTCAGCGCTCGCTGAGATTCGATCATCCACATGCTCAGGCAGCTCCACATCCGGAGCCCAAGGCTGCAGCGGGTAATCGTCCAGATCAACGCGCACCATGCCCTCGCCGGTATATGTGCCTTGAGCCATCACGCACAGGCGCGCATCAGCCTGCATTAAGCACAAATCCTCGAGCCGCGCTGCCACCCGATTGAGCGCCAATACAGCCGGCTCGCGCAGCGTCCAATCACCCGCCAAGGCTTGGCTGATATCCAAGCGATCTACCATGCCCTGCCAAGAAGGACCGCTGGCCAAGCCGCCCGTCAAGCGCAAAGACACATCTCCTTGATTACTGCGCACATCCAAGCTGAGCTGATGCTCCTCAGCCAAGCCGATGCCTTGTAAATGAGCCGACGGAACGCTCAACGCAGAACCGGCAACCAACTCATCCAAACGTATATCCACCGCAAAAGGCCGCTGCGGATCAATGCCCACATCGAGGTCCAGAAAAAGCCCGCTCAATCTGAGGTCAGCGCGCGTCAGGTCGCGCAGCTGGCCACGCAGGCGAAGCTGCGGTTCGGCCAATGGCCCGTGGATTTCCAAGGCCAATGCTAAATGCCCATCGACATCCGGCAATAGTCCCGATAGCCGCGGTGCGGCAATCACCAAATCTACATCCAGCTGGGTATCAATCTGAGCCTCTAAAACCACGCGGTTGCCGCTGGCCAAAATCTCCAGATGCGTGATATCTAGATGCTGAGCGCCGGCCGAGCCCGCCAACTGCAATGCATCCAGCCGCAGCAAAGGCCCATCAGCCGTCTCCAGTAACAAGTCGCGGATGCGCGCTTCATCCACGGCGATGCGCAAAGGCAAAGGCAGCTTCAGTCCTGTGGGCGCTTGAAGACCCAGCGTCTCCCAAGCCGCCTCGGCGCTTTGCGGTATTTCCTCCAATACAGGCGAGGGCGCATCAGCATCAGCACCAGCATCAACATCGACATCAACAGCAGTATCAGCGGCAGCAAGCAAACGCAGCCGCAAACCATCGCCAAGCAGCCGCGTGATGCGCACACTGCGTTCCTGCCACAAAGCTGGCCATGCCAGAGCGACCTCGAGCCTGTCCAAGCCAAGTTCCAGGGCGGGGTGCTGATAATGCACCCCCTCGAGCCGAATTCCCGAGAACAGGCTCCCCTCCAGCGCCTCATAGCGAACCTCACCCGGCACAAAGTCCAAGCCCAGATCCAGCGCCCAACGCGCACCAGGCTGCGTCCCCAAAAGTACCGCCAAAGCACCCGCCACCAACAGCATCAATGCCAACAGCGGCGCCACCACCCACAAAAGCAGCCGGCGCATCACGAACCCAACTCCAAAGCAAAGTCCCCGCGCATCACAAATCCAGCCCCATCGACAAATGCAGGCGGAAATTGTCCCGGCCATCCGAGGGGCGGGCGATATCGACGCGAATCGGGCCGATCGGCGAACGCCACCGCACGCCAAGGCCATAGCCGTATTTCAGGTCATAGTCTTGCGGGTCATCAAAAGCATTGCCGGCATCGATGAACGCCGCTGCTCGCCATGCGCCGAACAAAGGCGTATCCACCTCGGCCGTGCCGGTGAGCAAATGCTTGCCGCCCAAGACCCGGCCTTGTGCATCGGTCGGCCCCAAGCGCTGATAACCATAGCCACGCACACTATTGTCACCGCCCGCGAAAAATCGCAGAGTCGGCGGCAGGTTATCAAAGTCACTCATCCAGCTGGTGCCGCCCTCGGCCCTGAGCAACAGGCGCTGCTCGCCAAACGGTAAGATCAGCCGAGCCGAGCCCAGCGCCTGTACAAAACTCACGGTGGACACCAAGCCATCATAGGCGCCGCGGGCCTCACCGCGCAGACGCCAGCCTTGACGCGGAAAAATGGGATCATCGACTTTGACCCGCATCAGCTCATAACCCGGCATCAGCAAAGTGGCATTATCGTCGCGCCCAGCAATGGTGAATTTTTCCCGTTGATAGCGTAGATATTGGGTATGCACCCAGCCCGAGCTGCGCTGTTCCATGAGCGCGGCGCCCAAGGTGGTGCGCGTCGTATCGGCCGTGCTGGTGTCTTCTCGCTGCACACCAGCGGTCAGATTAATGCGCTCACGGGCGGGGTCGCCCTTGGGGATCTCAAAATTAAAGCTTAAGTTTGAGCGCACAGGCGAGAGCTCGCTATCCAGCTGATAGCGATGCCCGCGGCGGTTGGCGCGATGGTTCTCAATCCCTAAGCGAAGACGTGGCCCCACATCGCTAGAGGCGCCAACACCCGCCAAGTAAGACCACTTATTGCGGGCGCTCATAATGAGATCGATCGGCACCTCCAGATCCTCAGCATCTTCCACTCGGGTCTCGAGGTGCACATCGGCGAAATAGCCGCTATTGATAAATGCCTGTTGCAGCTCAATCAGACAACCTGCATTAAACGGCCTGCCCTGCTCACAGGTAACAAACTTGCGGGCCAGAGAGTCATGCAGCACATCTTGCTGCAGATCGATGGGCCCCAAGCGATAGCGCGGTCCACTGTTGAAATGCAGCACCACATCGGCCGTGGCATCGGCGCGATGCACCTGCAACTCGCTGACCTCAAAGACCGCTTCAAAATAACCCCGCTGCGCCGCCAAGTTCGCCAAGCCGCGTTTGAGAGCCTCATAGCGATCATGGCGCAGCACGTCCCCCTCGGCCAAAGGCGCCGCCGCCGAATACCCTTCAAATGCGGGATCTTCCAATGCATCACCGCGCAGCTGCAACTCGATATGACGCACCCTCGTCTCGACACCGGGGCTGATCTCTAACTCCAGGCTCCAGCAGTCATCCTCACGTTGAAACTGATAATTCACGCTGCTTTGGTAATAACCCAAGGCGCGCATGCCGCGATCCACTTCATCGGGGATGGTGCGCAATAGGCCGCGCTCGCGCCAGCTGGGAAAGTCACAAGCCTCGCTGGCGATGCGCAAGCCCAACCGCACATTATCGGCCAAGACGGGCTCAACGCCGCTAATGTTGATGCGTGGCTCTTGGCCCCAGGCGGGCGCAGAACACAGCACCAAGGCCATGGCCAAGGCAGGGTATTTACTCATGCTTTTATGGTCGCCGCTTTACCCCCGAAGGTTCAAGTCGGGGGGCCACAAAGTGATGCGGATCAGACTTGGGCGTGGCGCAGCGGCTGGCGGCTAGGGGAACGGCGATGCGAAAGAATCACCATCACGGTTTGACGCTTACCGGCGGGCAGCGCCTGCACAATTGCCCGGCCCAAACTTTTGGAGGTATCCCCCACCAAGCGGGCAACGCTCAAGGTCGGCAAGCTGGTGGCCAAGCGCAGGGCATCAGAGAGATCCAGACTTTCCAGAGTGCGCAGCTGAGCATCGCGCTCCAGCTTCATAAATCGCGCACGGGCCATCTGCCAATGGTTGTCAGACAGGGCTTTGGCAATGATGCCAAAGCTCGGGTTCAGGTTGCTGTGATTCATGGCGCACCCCCCTTGAGGAAAGAGCGGCATTGTACCGATCACAGCAGAATTTAAAAGCCCATTTTTAAAGTTTTTTCACCGCTATGGCGTTTTTCGAAAATCACCAGATGGGTAAAGGCCAATTTTAGTGGGATGCGCTCGCCCAAAGCGAAGTTGTAATGCGAGGGTGACAGGCAAATCACCTGGGTTCCCGAGGCCAGTCTCAAGGTGTACAAAAAGCTGGCGCCGCGAAAGGCTTTGTCCAGCACTTCGCCATATACCGTGCTGTTGTCATCGGGAAGGATGTCGTCCGGGCGCACCAAAACATCCACCGGCGTGCCGCGCTCGCAATGCCCCGGAACGCGGCCAATAATGATGCCCAGCTCAGTCTCCACCTCATGATCATTAAGCACTGTGCCCGGCAGGATGCGCCCCTGACCGATGAAGTCAGCCACAAACCGCGCCGCCGGCTTGTGATACAGGTTATAAGCCGTATCCCATTGCAGCATGCGCCCGTCGTTCAAAACGGCGATGCGGTCAGCGAAAGCAAACGCTTCGTTTTGGTCGTGCGTCACCAGCATGGCGGTGATGTCTTCATTTTTCAAAATGCTGCGCACTTCCCGCGCCAGACCCTCGCGCAGCTCAACATCCATATTGGAGAAAGGCTCATCGAGCAGCAGCACGCGCGGCCGAGGCGCCATGGCCCGGGCTACGGCAATGCGCTGTTGTTGGCCGCCGGACAGGGTATGCGGGTAAACATCACCGCGCCCCGCCATATCAATCATTTTTAATAATTCCTGCACTCGTGCCCGCCGCCGAGGGGCGGACTGATGGCGGATGCCAAAGGCGATGTTCTCGGCAACGCTTAAATGCGGGAATAGCGCGAAGTCCTGAAACACCATGCCCACCTGACGTTTCTCTGGCGGCTGATGGCGCCCGGGGCGACTGACTTCGTGGCCCTCGAGCAGGATGCGGCCACCGCAAATGGGCTCGAAGCCAGCGATGGCCCTTAATAACGTGGTCTTGCCACAGCCACTGGGGCCCAACAGACAGCCAATAACCCCGGCATTGAGGGCAAATGAGATGTCATGGACCACGACCGTGCTGTCGTAGCCCACACTCACTTTGTCCAGCTCAAGGTGTTTGATCATGTCCGGGTCGCGATCGACTGATACTGCGGCTGATCAGAATCACCGGGATGATGCCAACCAGCACGATGGCCAGGGCGGCGCTGGCAGAATCCGCCAGTCGCTCATCCGAGGCCAGCTCGAATGCGCGCACCGCCAAGGTGTTGAAGTTAAACGGACGCAGTATCAGGGTCGCCGGCAGTTCTTTCAAGACATCCACGAAAACCAACAACAGCGCTGTGAGCAAACTGCCGCGCATTATCGGCATGTGCACCTGTCTTAACACCCGGCCCGGGGACATGCCCAAAGAGCGCGCGGCATCATCCATGGAGGGTTTGATTTTCGCCAGGCCCGCATCGACGGTATTGAGTGATACCGCCATGAAGCGCACGCAATAAGCAAACACCAAAGCCACCAAGGTCCCCGAGAGAATCAGGCCCGTGGAAAGATCAAAGCGCTCGCGCATGAAGCTATCGATGCTGTTATCGATAAAGGCAAACGGCAGCATGATGCCCACAGCGATCACCGTGCCGGGGATGGCATAACCCATGCTGGCGATGCGCACCGCTGCATTGGTGGGACCCGAGGGCGATAAGCGCTTGCCGTAGGCCATGATTAATGACAGCAGCACCGCGAGCACCGCGGCAATCGCTGCTAGGGAAATGCTGTTCCACACCAAGCGCAAAAACTCCGGGCGCAGCCACATATCCGTGGTCGCCATCGCCCATTGCAACAGCTGCCCCGAGGGGATGAGAAAACCCAGCACAATCGGCAAGCCGCAGGCCGCCATCGCCGCGGCAGCCATGCCGCCCCGCAGCTCATAACGCGGCAGTTTCGAATAGCGCGCACTGGTGTGGTGAAAACGCGCCCGGCGCCGCGAGTAGCGCTCCAGCACAATCAACACCAAGACAAAAGTCATCATCAACGCCGCTAATTGCGCGGCCGCTCCCGGGTCGCCCAGGCCAAACCAGGTGCGAAAAATGCCGGTGGTGAAGGTCGGGATGCCGAAGTATTCCACCGTGCCGTAATCCGCCAAGGTCTCCATCAGTGCTAGGGTCAAACCGGTGATAATGGCGGGGCGCGCCAAGGGCAGGGCGACGCGCCGAAAACCCAACCAAGGTCCCGAGCCCAGGGTGCGCGAGACCTCCAAAACGCAAACGCTTTGTTCTAAAAATGCCGCCCGCGAGAGCAGGTATACATAGGGATAAAGCACCAAGGTGAGCATGGTGATGGCCCCGGGGATGGAGCGGACTTCCGGGAACCAATAGTCCCCCCAGCCCCAGCCGGTGAAGTCTCTTAAAGCGGTTTGCACCGGCCCGGCAAAATCCAGCATGCCCGTGTAGGTGTAAGCAATGATGTAGGCTGGCATCGCCAGCGGCAGCAGCAGCGCCCATTCAAAGACCCGCCGCCCCGGAAAATCACACATGCTCACCAGCCAAGCCGTGGGCACGCCGATCAGTAACACGCCGATGCCTACGCCAATGAGCAGGATCAGTGAGTTCAAAACGTAATCGGCGAGCACCGTGGCCCGCAAATGCATCCACACCTCCGAGGCGGGGATAAACACATGCGCGAAAATCACCAACACCGGCAAGGCTAAAATGGCAGCGATGAGCAGCGTGCTGACGCCCCAGGCATCAGGGCGGCGGATACGCAAACGCGCAAGCGCCCCAAGAGGGGCGCCGCGCAGGTCCTGCGAATGAGGCGTTTGGGTTACTGCCACCCAGCGCGATCCATCAAGCGCACCGCTTCGGCATTGTAATTCCCCAATGAACCGAGATTGACGGAATCGGCTTTGAAGCTGCCAAAGCTTTGCAGAGTCTCACTCCAGGCGACACCCTCTTTAACCGGGTATTCCTGGTTGATTTCCGCATACCAGCGCTGGGCGCTGTCGCTGACCAAAAATTCCAGCAGTTTCACGGCATTGTCCTTGTTACGGCTGTGGGTGATGACGCCGGCGCCACTGACATTGACATGCACGCCCCGACCCTCTTGATTGGGCCAGTGCACCCCCAAAGCCCGTGCGGCTTCGAGGTCTGCGCCCTCACCGTTGAGCATCAGGCCGATATAATAAGTATTGGCAATCGCAATGTCACACTGACCCGCTGCGGCAGCGCGAATCTGATCGCGATCGCCACCGCGCGGCGGACGTGCCAGATTGGCCACCAAGCCGCGTGCCCAGGTTTCCGTCGCTTCAACGCCGTTGGCGATGATCATGGAAGCGGTCATGGACTGGTTATACACATTGCTGGAGGAGCGAATGCAAATGCGGCCGCGCCACTGCGCATCGGTTAAGGCTTCGTAATCGGATAGGGTGGCGGGATCGACTCGGTCGCGGTTGTAGAGAATCGGCCGGGCGCGCATCGAAAGCCCATACCAATGCCCCTCGGCATCGCGCAAAGCCTCCGGCACAGCCGCGTTCAAGACTTCGGAATCGATGGCCGCTAAGACGCCGTTTTGTTTGGCATTATTCAAGTTGCCGGCATCCACGGTGATCAACACATCCGCCGGCGTATTGCGGCCTTCACTCAAAAGACGCTGCAGCAGCGCATCGGCGCGGGCACTGACGATGTTCACGCGAATCCCCGTCTGCGCGGTGAAATCATCCATCAGCGGCTTGATTAACGCCTCTTGGCGCGCCGAGTACACATTCACCTCGCCCTGAGCCAAGCTCACCGCCGGGAAGCCGGCCAAAGCCAAAGGCAGCGCCAAAGCCAACGCCATACGAGACAGCGACACCATAAACTCACTCCTCTTTGGGGTGGACGGGACCCAACTCTAAACGAGAACGATTGTCATTTCAATAAAAACCCCTAAAACCCGGGACAGACCCCTTTTTTGCTCGCAAAAAAGGGGTCTGTCCCGGGTTTTAGCGCGAAAAAGGGGTCTGTCCCCGTTTTTGGTATGCTACGCGCCATGCCGGCCAACCTTGATCTCAGCTCAGTTCCCGATCACGCGCACGCTGCGCTAGCGCGCCTCGGCGAGGATTTCGCAGCCGCCTGCCAAGCCCACGAACTGGCGCCGGTGGAGCTGCCCGCAGCCACCGCCCGCATCTGGTACTTAAGCGATTTCGTGGCGCGCACCGCCATCCGCAAACCCCAGCTATTCAGTGACTTGCTGGCCAGTGGAGACCTAGATCGCCCCTACATCGACGGCGAGATGACTACGCGCATCCACGAAGCCATCCGCCAATGCCCCAATGACGTCGAACTCAGCCAAAGCCTGCGCTACTGGCGCCACCGCGAGATGATCCGCATCGCCTGGCGAGACCTGATCAACCCCCATCCTGCTGAGCCCACTAAAAACCCCAAACCGGCCTACGCCGCCCTCAGCGAGACACTCACCGACACCACGACGCTGGCCGAAGCGCTGATCGACAGCGCCCTGGAATGGCTACAAAAAGACCTGATCGGCAAACACGGCCACCCGCGCAGCCATGAAGGCCAAGTGCAACAACTGCTGGTGCTGGGCATGGGCAAGCTCGGCGGTCGTGAGCTCAATTTCTCCTCGGATATCGATCTGATCTTCACCTACCCGTACAGCGGCCAAACCGATGGCGAACGCTGCTTGGACAACCAGCAATTCTTCACCCGTCTCGGCCAGCGGCTGATCAAAGCCCTGGATGAAAAAACCGCCGACGGCTTTGTTTTTCGCGTCGATATGCGCCTCAGGCCCTTTGGTGACGCCGGGCCCTTGGTCATGAGCTTTGATGCCTTCGAGGACTACTACGAGACCCACGGCCGCGAGTGGGAGCGCTATGCCATGATCAAAGCCCGCGCCGTGGCCGGCGATCGCGCCCCGGCTGAGACCCTGCACGCCATGCTCCAACCGTTTGTTTACCGGCGTTATCTCGACTATGGCGCCTTTGCCTCGCTGCGCGACATGAAAGCCCTGATTAATCGCGAAGCCGTGCGCAAAGGCAAAGAACAAGACGTCAAGCTGGGCGAGATCGACATCCTGCCGGATTTCGCGGTGCAACAGCTGCTCGAGGCCTATCGCTTTTTGCGCCTCACCGAAAACCGCCTGCAGATGTGGGCCGACCAACAAACCCATGCCTTGCCCAGTGACCCCGAAGGCCAGGCTCGCCTCGCCTGCGCGATGGGCTTTGACAGCTGGTCAGACTTCAGCCATGTCCTAGAGAAGCACATGCGCCATGTGCATGAGCAATTTCAACAAGTGTTCGCCGCCCCGCAGCGCGACATCGACGCCGAAGAGACCGAGCAGCCCGAAGCGCAGCGCGATCTCACCGCCCTATGGGCCGGCAAGCTCGATGCGGAAAAAGCCAAAACAGTCCTCAAACAACTGGGCGTCAATGAAACCGAAGAGGCGCTCAACCGGATCAACGATCTGCGCGAGTCCAGCACCTGCCGCTCACTCACCGCCACTGGCCGCGAGCGTTTAGATAAGCTCATGCCGCTGCTGTTGGGTGTTTTGAATGGCTTGGAACACACCGACGACACCCTGATGCGGCTTTTGAAGCTGGTGCAAACCATCGCCCGGCGCTCGGTGTATCTCTCCCTTTTGGTAGAAAACCCCCTGGCCCTCTCGCAGCTGGCCCGCCTGTGCGATGCCAGTCCATTCATTGCCGAACACCTCACTCGCTATCCCTTGCTGCTCGACGAGCTTCTCGATCCGCGCAGCCTGTACGCCCCGCCAGACAAACAGGGCCTGATGGAGGCGCTCAGAGAAGAGCTCATCCAAGTGCCGCGCGATGACACCGAACAAATCATGGATCGGCTGCGCCTATTCAAGCAGGTGCAAGTATTAAAAGTCGCCGCCGCCGACATTATGGATGTCCTGCCGGTGATGAAAGTCAGTGACCACCTCACGTGGATCGCCGAGGTCGTGCTCGAACAGGTCCTTAAGGTCGTGATGCAGCAGCTCATCGAAAAGCACGGCAAACCGCAATGCACCGTGAATGGCAAGACCAAGACCCCCGGCTTTGCCATCGTCGGCTACGGCAAGCTCGGCGGCCTAGAGCTGGGCTATGGCTCCGATCTGGATATCGTGTTTTTGCATGACAGCGAGGGTGAGAACGCCGTCACCGATGGTGAGGAACGGCCGCTGGAAAACGGCGATTTCTTCGCCCGCCTCGGGCAAAAAATCCTGCATTTCCTCGGCACCTTCACTCCGGCAGGTCGCCTCTATGAAGTCGACACCCGCTTGCGCCCCAGCGGCGCCTCCGGGCTCTTGGTCTCCAGCGTTAAGGCTTTTGAGGAATACCAACACCACTCTGCCTGGACCTGGGAACACCAAGCTCTGGTGCGCGCCAGGCCCGTGGCCGGAGACCTCAGTATCGCTGAACAATTTCAAGGGCTGCGCCGCGGTGTGCTCACCAAAGACCGCGAGCAACCGACCTTAAAAACCGAAGTCCGAGAGATGCGCGAGAAGATGTGGCAGGAGCTGGCCAGCCGCGATCCTGAGTGGTTTGACCTCAAGAAAGATCCCGGTGGTATCGCAGACATCGAATTTATGGTGCAATATCTGGTTCTGGCGCACAGCGGACAATACCCAGAGCTGTGCACCTACCCGGATAATATTCGCATTCTCGAGTCGCTCATCGACACCGGTCTGCTGCCTAAGGAAGACGCGGTCTTTCTCATGGACACCTACCGCATGTTCCGCGACCGAATACATGAGCTGAGCTTGCAGGAACAATCAGCGCGAATCCCTGCCGGGCAATGGCTGGAAGCGCGCGAGCGGGTCCAGGCTCTGTGGCAACAACTGATGATGTAAGGCGCAAGAGGAACAATCAATGCCCAGCATGGCTGACCGCGATGGTGTGATCTGGTACGACGGCAAGATGGTGCCCTGGCGCGAAGCCAACACCCATGTGTTAACCCATACCCTGCATTACGGCATGGGCGTTTTTGAAGGCGTGCGCGCCTATCATGCCGCTCAGGGCACGGCCATTTTTCGCCTCAAAGAACACACGCAGCGCCTGTTTCGTTCCGCGCAAATTCTCAATATGCCAATCCCCTACAGCGCCGAAGAGCTGAATCAAGCGCAAGCGGCGGCGGTCCGGGAAAACGGCCTCGACAGCGCCTACATCCGCCCCATGTGCTTCTATGGCTCCGAGGGCATGGGCCTGCGCGCCGATAACCTCAAGGTGCATGTGATCGTCGCGGCCTGGGAGTGGGGCGCCTACCTCGGCGCTGAGAACATGACCCGCGGCATCCGCATCCGCACCAGCTCCTATACCCGCCACCACGTCAATGCCGTGATGTGCCGCGCCAAAGCCAATGGCAATTACATGAACTCGATGATGGCCCTGCAAGAAGCACTGGCCTGCGGCTGTGATGAAGCGCTGTTACTCGATGCGCAAGGCTTTGTCGCCGAGGGCAGTGGCGAGAACTTCTTCATGGTGCAAGATGGCGTGATCTACACGCCATCACTGACATCCGCTTTGGACGGCATCACCCGCCGCACGGTGATACAGCTGGCGGATGAATGCGGCTACACCGTCAAAGAGAAGACCATCACCCGCGATGAAGTCTATGTCGCGGATGAAGCCTTTTTCACTGGCACCGCCGCCGAAGTCACGCCCATCCGCGAACTCGATGGCCGCAAGATCGGCTCGGGTAGCCGCGGGCCTATCACCGAGCAGCTGCAAAGCCTGTACTTCGACGTCGTCAAAGGCAAAACCGCCCACAGCGACTGGTTGACCTACGTTTGATTCGAAAGCCGCTCGCCGCCGTGGAGTGATCCGCGGTTAGTTTGCAGTAACCCGCGGCGGTCGGTTCACCGAAAGTTTGAGGAGAGTTTTTATGCCCAGCCCCAATACCGGAAAAGACCCGATGGCCCATGCTGTGGCAAACCAGGCCCCCAAAATCAAGGTCACCAAACAAGACCTGCCGCTGCACTGCCCCATGCCCGGCACCGCCCTCTGGGCCTCCCACCCCCGCGTCTACCTGCCCATCGAAGACACCCCCGACGGCAAAATCATCTGCCCCTACTGCAGCACCGAATTCACCCTCTAAAACCCGGGACAGATTTATTTTTTAAAATTGGGGACGGATTTATTTTTCGCCCGCTGCTTGAGGGGGGGGGGCGGCTACCTCGGACTGTAGAGACGCACCCCGCTAAGCACTTCTCTCCCCTTTCTTGGAGCCTGATTGCATGAGAAATCCCCTGAATGAAAAAGGCCTGAAAACCCGCCGCGAAGTGCTGGGCGATGAATACGTCGATCGCGCTCTGAATAATGCTGATGACTTCACCTGGGCGATGCAGGAATTGGTCACCGACATCTGCTGGGACGGCATCTGGAATCGCCCCGGTCTGGACCGCAAGACCCGCAGCCTCATCAACATCGCCATGCTCATGGCCCTAGGCAAACCCCACGAGCTCAAAGCCCACATCATCGGCGCCAGAAACAACGGCGCCAGCGACACCGAAATCCAAGAAGTCCTGCTCCAAGGCGCTGTCTACTGTGGCGTCCCCGCCGGCGTCGACGCCTTCCGCGTCGCCAAAGAAACCAAAATGGGGACAGATTTATTTTCTGGCGCCAAAAAATAAATCTGTCCCGGTTTTAGAGGTGGCCAGTCTTCACGTAGATCAGGGTTTCCTGCTCGACCCAAGGGGTGTGCTGGCTGTGGTGCGGATTGCGAATCCACGTTCCGGCAGGGTAGCGGCCATGTTCGTCGATGAACTCGCCGGATAACACGAAGATCTCCTCGCCGCCCCAATGCTGATGCGGCTGAAACTGCTCCGCAGCCGGCCAATGCACCAGCGCCGTATGCTGCGTCTCGAAGCTATGCAGATGCAGCACGCGCAAACCGCCAATGCCCGGCTGGAACTCTGCGGCGCGCGTATCGATGACGACCCTCTCGAGATCACCGGGCGCAAAATGCTCGAGTTTCACGAATAAGGTGCAGCCCGCGTCGGAATGCGGCGCGTGGCGAGACCCGGGCGGGTTGCGCAGATAGGTGCCTGCGGGGTAGTCACCCGTCTCATCGGAAAATACGCCATCCAGCACCAAGATCTCTTCACCCAAAGTATGTGTATGCGGTGGGAAAGCAGCGCCAGGCTCGAACTGCACGATGCTGGTCGCGCGGCCAGATTCGGCGTCCTCGCGCTCGAGCGGCTTGCGCACCACACCATCGGCGCGGCTGCCACTCCAGGGCATTGCCGCCGTCTCCACCACCACCGACCGACTTAAATCCATATTCAGCATAAGAAAGGAGACTCCCTCTTCGATGTTTTTTAGTCAAGCCCAGGGGCTAACCACTGGAGTGGGCAAGTCTTCAAAATGCTTTAGATTGCGGGTAGCCAGCGTGGCGCCCCTCGCGATGGCGATCCCAGCAATCATTGTGTCGCGGATATCCACAGGTCGACCGCGGGACTTTCGCTCAGCGGCCAAAAGTGCTGAATACGCCGCTGCACGGGGATCAAAAACAGCGATGCGGTTTTCAAGATCCTGCTGCAGCAACCCATCGAAGCGCTGCGCTAATTCGGTTTTGCGCTGACCGTCGGCCAGTACTTCAATTCCATATCGCGCTT
This sequence comes from Ectothiorhodosinus mongolicus, assembly GCF_022406875.1. NCBI lineage: Bacteria > Pseudomonadati > Pseudomonadota > Gammaproteobacteria > Chromatiales > Ectothiorhodospiraceae > Ectothiorhodosinus > Ectothiorhodosinus mongolicus. The sequence continues at coordinate 740,212 of NZ_CP023018.1, read as the reverse complement.
CAAAAACCGTGATGCTCGTAATCCAAACTCTCTCGGCAGGCTGCTCATTCAGCCACGCGAGCACCGAGGGGTCGGGATCGCGCTGCATCAGTGCCGAAAGTACATTGGTATCAAGAAGAATCATCGATCAAAACCCATGGGCTCAATCCCTTGCCCATGCAGTTCCGGCAAGGAAGCTTCCAGACCGATACCAGCAAACCGCTGGGCTATGCGTGAGCCAAGATTGCCTGTGGTTTGCGGCGTTTCCTCGTTCACAGCGCGGCGCAGAATCTGACGCACTTCCTCTTCCATACTGCAGCCATGGCGTTGAGCGCGGCGCTTGAGCGCATCTTTAAGATCATTATCCAAATTTCTGACAATCACTTGGGCCATCGCAAACCTCCGATAAATTGCCATTTACAGTAGGATGATATCATGCTATCGACTATTTTGCTCTGGTCACGTCAACAGCTGTTTCGGCGGTTTATACACCGCTCCAGCCCGCATTAAATTCTCTAAGATGTCTCCATTTAAAAGCAAACATGGCTCCTCTACAGTAAGTACTGTAAAGATCAGAAGTGGAGACAACCATGCTCGAATTGGACGCGAAAGAAGCGAGAAGACGTCTACCAGAGTTGTTGGACCGGGCGCATGCGGGCAAGGCATCCATTATTAAGAAACGCGGTGTTCCCTACGCGGCATTGGTGCCTTTAGATAGACGCCTCCATGAGAAGCGAGGCGTCAGCCTCATCGATCTGATCGGAAGCGGAGCCGGCCTATGGGGTGATGATGTGGGGCGCACCAACTCGGATTGCCGGGATGAGTGGACATGATCGACCTGGCGTCGCCGGTGACAATTGGCAGGTGCAAGAGATGAATGCAGAGGTCGCCTTGATTGCAGCCAGAGTCAGAGCGCGCTTCGGTCTCAAGCTGCCCGATGCCGTTCAGGTAGCGACTGCCATCGTCAGCCAATCTGCAGCACTAGTCACCCATGACCGAGATTTTGCGGGTATCACCGAGGTAGCCGTGAAAATAGGAAAATAGGGACTGTCCCCATTTAAATCGCCGCCCAAGGATGCTATAAAAATCCGGGACAGATTTATTTTCAGTCAAGGAGGACTGCCATGCCCAGGACGGCGCGAGTAGTAGTACCCAACATGCCACATCACGTGGTGCAACGCGGCCACAACCGCCAAGTCGTATTCGCCGAACAGAGCGACTACGCGCGATACCTCACCAATCTGCGCGAACTCAGCGAAGAGCTCGAGGTTCGCGTCTACGCCTATTGCCTGATGACCAATCACGTGCACTTGTTGCTTGGACCCAGCGACAAAGTCGATGCGATGGGCTGGCTCATGAAGTCCCTGGCCGCCCGTGCCACGCGCTATCGCAATCGCCTCGAGGAGCGCTCTGGCACGCTCTGGGAAGGCCGCTACAAGTCAAGCCCCGTGCAAACAGATTCGTATCTGCTCGCTTGCACGCGCTACATCGAGCTCAATCCGGTGCGCGCCCACATGGTGCCATCCGCGGGCGCCTACCCATGGTCCAGTTACGGCCAGCGCCTCGGCCAGACGCAGCGCTGGATCGATCTTGATCCGGCCTACATCGCCCTCGGGGACACCGAAGCCCAACGTCGCGTCCTCTACACCCGATTCGTCGAGGAAGGCGTGCCAGAGAAAGACCTAGCGCTCATGCGCGGGGCGCTACAGCGGGGCCAGCTCACCGGCAACCAGCGCTTCGTCGACGAAGTCGAGCAAATCACCGGCCTGCGCATCGAAAGCCGCCGCCCCGGCCGCCCAAAAATGGGGACAGATTTATTTAAAAAGGGGACGGATTTATTAAAAAATTGACCGAACCCCTGTTTGAGACGAAGTAAACCAGCTACAATTTGGTTTACAGTTCATACAGTGAACTGTAGCGTCACGGTAAGACGCATCCGACTCCGGGCGGGCCGCCAAGGCTAAACGTTCCGGCGGTAGCGTGCCTGACGACACCTGCGGCGCCCCCAAAAGGCCGATCTGCTCAAAAAGCCCGAGCGGCTCCAAAGCCCGGGGGATCTCCAAAGGCCCCAAAGCCGGGATGCCCTTCGAAGGCCTCAAAGCACCGAGCGGCTCCAAAGCCCGGGGCTAATATGACATGACCCAACGCGAAGAAATCCAATTTAGGCTGTTGCAAGTGCTCAAAGACGAGCCGCAAATCAGCCAGCGCGAGCTCGCCTTGCGCATGGGCATCTCCCTGGGCCTGACTAATTACTGCCTCAAGGCCCTAATCGCCAAGGGCTGGGTGAAGACCAAAAACTTCCTCGAAAGCGGCCGCAAAGATCGCTACTTGTACCAACTGACGCCCCAAGGCATCGCCAACAAGGCGCAGCTCACCCGAGAATTCCTCGCCCGCAAGCGCGCCGAATACCAAACCATCGAGACCGAAATCCGCGACCTCGAAGCCACGCTAGAAGAAACCGGGACAGATTTATTTTTCGACAGACGAGATGACCCGCAGGATGCAAAAAAATAAATCCGTCCCCAATTTATACGTCGCTGGTCACAGGGGCATGGTGGGCGCGGCCATCCTCAGGGTGCTCGAAGAGCAGGCCAAGCAGTCCGGCCAAGCACTCAACCTCATCACACGCACCCACAGCGAGCTCGATCTCACCAACCAAGCCGCTGTCCAAGAATTCTTCAAAAAAGAAAAGCCCGACCAGGTCTATCTCGCCGCGGCCAGAGTCGGCGGCATCCATGCCAACAACACCTACCCGGCGCAGTTTATCTACGAAAATCTGATGATCGAGGCCAACGTCATCCACGCCGCCTTCACACATGGCACGAAAAAGCTCCTCTTCCTCGGCTCCAGCTGCATCTACCCCAAACACGCCAGCCAGCCCATGAGCGAAGACGCCCTGCTCACCGGCACCCTGGAGCCCACCAACGAGCCCTATGCCATCGCCAAAATCGCCGGCATCAAGCTCTGTGAAAGCTATAACCGCCAATACAGCGCCACACACGGCATCGACTACCGCAGCGTCATGCCCACCAACCTCTACGGCCCCGGCGACAACTATCACCCGAAAAACAGCCACGTCATCCCCGCGCTCATCAGAAGATTCCACGAAGCCAAGATCAGCAACGCCCCCAGCGTCACGATCTGGGGCACGGGCACCCCCAAGCGCGAATTCCTCTACGTCGATGACATGGCCCGCGCGTCGGTGCACGTGATGAACCTCGACAAAGACACCTACGCGCAGCACACCCAGCCCATGTGCAGCCACATCAACGTCGGCAGCGGCCAAGACATCACCATCAAAGATCTAGCAGAGCTCATCAAAGACACGGTCGGCTACACCGGCGCCATCGAATTCGACCCCAGCAAACCCGACGGTAGCCCGCGCAAGCTCATGGACAGCCAGCGCCTCAACAGCCTCGGCTGGCACCCCCAAGTCAGCCTCCAACAAGGCCTCGCCAACACCTACAAAACCGGGACAGATTTATTTTCCGCACCGCATTAAATAAATCTGTCCCCATTTATAGCAATTTGCTAGACGGATCTAGTAAAATAACTAGTCGCGTCTAGCAAAATGCGAAAACATTATGGAAAAGCCCTTTCAACGCGCCTTTGTTGCTGAACTCGCCAAGCGCTTTCAAGAACCAAAGCAGCTGATCCAGATTCTTATCGGGCCTCGCCAGGTAGGCAAAACCACAGGTGTGCTGCAACTCATCGAACACACCCAAATCACCGCGCACTATGCCAATGCCGATGATCTACTGGTCGCTGATCGCAGCTGGCTGATCGAACAATGGCAAGAGGCAAAGCTCAAAGGCGACGGCACTCTTCTGGTTATTGATGAGATTCAAAAAGTCCCCAATTGGTCGGAAACCATCAAGGCGCTTTGGGATCAGCAGGCGCACAGCAACTCTGGGGCGCTCAAGGTATTACTGCTGGATTCCAGCGCGCTCGACATTAATACTGGCCTGACAGAGAGCCTAGCAGGTCGGTTTGAACGCATCGTGGCCCATCATTGGACCTACGCAGAACTCCAAGCAGCATTTGGCTACGACCTTCAGCGATACCTGATCTATGGCGGCTACCCGGGTGCAGTAGCCCTAGAGCCCGATAGAAAGCGCTGGTATGCCTACATGAAAGAATCGATTGTCGAGGCCGTCATCGGCAAGGATATTCTTCAGAATCAACGCATTGCCAAGCCCGCATTGTTTCGCCAGGCCTTCGAAATCGCATGCCGTTACCCGGCACAAGAAATCAGTTACACCAAACTGCTCGGTCAACTGCAAGACCAAGGCAACACTGATTTGGTGAAGCACTACTTATCGCTCTATGCCAAGGCATTTTTACTGCATAGTCTGCAAAAGTATTCTCCCAAAGCGTGGAAGACTCGGGCATCAAGCCCCAAGCTCTTGCCCGCCTGTCCTGCACTTTTCAGCATGAATCGTCCAGCATCCAGTGATGCAGATCCCGAACAACGGGGGCGCTTATTTGAGCTGGCGGTGGGCGCCGAGCTCGCGCAGCTTCCCGGTGAACTATTTTATTGGCGGGAACGCGATGCCGAGGTCGACTTCGTCTATGAGGATCACGAACAACTCTATGCTATTGAAGTGAAGTCGGGCCGAAAGAAATCCAGCAAGGGCCTCGCGGCCTTTTGCCAACAGGTGCCAAAAGCACTCCGCATCATTATTACCCCCGAGCATTTCCCCCAGTTCTCGCGAAACCCAAGCTCACATCTCGCACAACTGGCTCTCTAAAAACCGGGACAGATTTATTTTCCCCACCACTAAAAATGGGGACAGATTTATTTTCCGCACCGCACCGCACCGCATTAAACGCATTAAACGCATTAGATAAATCCGTCCCCAATTTATGCTATGCTAGCAATGCTGTCATATGAGTGCGCGGAGGTGTTTCATGGCAACGCTGACCATTCGTAATTTTGATGAAACTCTGAAAATGCATTTGCGTCTGCGCGCAGCCGAACATGGTCGCTCCATGGAAGAAGAGGTACGCTGCATTCTGCGTCAGGAGTTAGCGAAACCTGCATCGGAGTACGGGCTTGGCAGCCGGATTGTGAGTCGGTTTAGTGATGTAGCAGGTGATTTACCGCTACCCGAACGCAGCCAGCCGCGCCCACCCATTGATTGGGATGAGCCAAGTTGATCTTGCTGGATACTAATGTCCTGTCCGAGCTCATGCGCCAAGTTCCCCATCCGAACGTTGTCTCTTGGTTAGACGGACACCCCAGCGACGCAATTTGGATATCTGCCATTACTCGCGCCGAGATTGAGCTAGGTATTGCACTGTTGCCCGAAGGGCGCAGAAAAAAAGTGCTGCAGTCCAAGGCAGAAGCACTGTTTCATGAAGATTTTGCGAACCGGTGCCTGTCCTTTGATGCGACAGCCGCGAGTTATTACGGGCAAATTGTCGCCGCAAGAACGCACATGGGCAAACCGATCTCGGTGGAAGATGCCCAGATTGCTGCCATCGCCATAACGCATAGGTTGACCTTGGCGACCCGCAATATTGCGGATTTTGACAGTATCGAAGCACTCGCGATGCTGAACCCCTGGAATTAACCCCAAAATGGGGACAGATTTATTTTCCGCAGAGGATCCTGAAGACCGTGCTGCAGGCCTATTGGCGTTGCGCACCGTAGCCGAGGCTTATGGCGGTATGGCTGCGGTTGCGGCCGATGCCGGAATCAGCCGAGAGTCCCTGTATCGCGCGCTATCACCCAAGGGCAACCCAACACTCAAAACCTTGTTGGCAGTATTAAAAACAGTTGGCATGCGGCTTTCTGTCGAGCCAGACCGCCGGGTAGCCTGATCGACAAACATCGGCACGCATTAAATAAATCTGTCCCCAATTTTGTTGTGTAGCTTTTTTGGGCTACAATGTAGCTACAAACTTGGTGGCTAGGAGAACATCATGAACACCGTTGTGCGCGCTCGAATCAGTGAAGAGGTCAAGAACGAAGCGGCTGCCGTGCTTGATGCGATGGGGCTTACGGTATCAGATGCCTTTCGCATGATGATGACGCGGATTGCGCGCGAGCATGCCTTGCCGTTTGAGCCACTGGCGCCGAATGAAAAAACGATTGCAGCTATGCGGGCTGCGCGCGAGGGCGAGGCTCAAACCGTGACGCTGGAACAGTTGCAAACTGTCCTCGATGAGAACAATTAAACAGACCTCACGATTTAAGCGAGATCTCAAGCGGGAAGCCAAGGGCAAGCATAAACAAGATCTTCAAGATGGTTTTGTGAAGATTATCGAAATCTTGGCCAGAGATTTGCCTCTGCCTGAGTCATTTCGTGATCATGGGCTAACGGGTGACTGGAAAGACCAACGTGACTGCCACATCAAGCCCGACCTTGTGCTCATCTATCGCAAACCGGATCAACAGACCTTGCAGCTTGTTCGAATTGGCTCGCACGCAGAGTTAGGTCTCGCCTAATCCGAGCTCCATTCTCTGCGTCGCGCGCTTAAATGCATCTGCCCACAGTTATGACGAACAAAATCACTAAACAGCAAGCCGATGAGCTACGGGCGTTGATGGATAAGTCCGAAGATGACATCGACACCAAAGAACAGCCGGAAATAACCGACTGGACCGGAGCCGAGCGTGGCAAGTTTTACCGCCCCATCAAGCAACAGGTCACACTGCGGCTTGATGCCGATCTGCTCGCCTGGTTCAAATCACGCGGCTCGCACTATCAAACGCGGATCAATGCCGCGCTACGCCAATTCATTGAAGAACATCCGGAAAAACGCTGAGTGTACTCAGCCACATGCAATTGATCGGCACCTTTAAATAAATCCGTCCCCATTTATGATCAAAAAGCTTCTCGACCTCCTCACCAAGCACGAGCGCAAGCGCGCGGGCTTGCTGCTGGGCATGATCCTGACCATGGCGCTGCTGGATATGATCGGCGTGGCGTCGATCATGCCGTTCATGGCGGTGCTGGCGAACCCCGAGATCATCCAAACCAACGCCATGCTGAACGCCGTCTACCAAGCCGCCAGCCACCATCTTGGCATCAACACCACCGAGCAGTTCCTGTTTGCGCTCGGCATGTTGGTGTTCGTGCTGTTGGTGGTCTCACTGGCGTTCAAGGCCCTGACGACTTATGCCAAGCTCCGCTTTGTGCAAATGCGGAACTACAGCATCAGCATGCGCTTGGTGGAAGGCTATCTGCACCAGCCCTATAGTTGGTTTCTCAGCCGCCACAGCGCCGATCTGGGCAAATCCATACTCTCAGAGGTGGGCCAAGTAATCAGTGGCGGCATGACACCGATGATGAACCTCATCGCCCACGGCGCAATCGCTATTGCACTGCTCACGCTCTTGATCCTGATCGACCCCAAACTCGCGCTCATCGTCGGCCTGACGCTGGCCACCGCCTATGCGCTCATCTTCAAAGCCACCCGCGGTTTGCTCGGGCGCATCGGTAAGGAACGCGTCAAAGCCAACCAGAGGCGCTTCACCGCGGTGAGCGAAGCCTTCGGCGCCTCCAAAGAAGTCAAGGTCGGCGGGCTGGAACAAGCGTATATCAAACGCTTTGCAGGCCCCGCACAAACCTTCGCACGCCACCAGGCCACGGCGCAGGTCATCAGCCAACTGCCGCGCTTTGCCCTGGAAGCCATCGCCTTTGGCGGCATGCTGCTGGTGGTGTTGTATTTGATGGCGCAAAGCGGCAGTTTTGCCAGTGCCCTGCCTATCATCGCGCTCTATGCCTTTGCCGGCTATCGCCTGATGCCCGCCCTGCAGCAGATCTATGGCGCGGTCACGCAACTGCGCTTTGCCGGCCCGGCGCTCGATGCCCTGCATGCCGATCTCATGAGCCTGCAACCCGCCTATGCCAACCCCAGCCAAGACGCCATTGCGCTGAAAGAAGCCATCACCCTGAACCAGATTCAGTTCTGTTACCCCAATGCCCCGCAGCCGGCGCTAAAGAACCTCAGCCTCACCATCCCCGCCAAAAGCACGGTGGGCTTGGTCGGCGCCACCGGTAGTGGCAAAACCACTACGGTGGATTTGATCCTGGGCCTGCTCGAAGCGCAAGAAGGCACGCTAGCCGTCGACGGCCAAGCCATCACCGAACACAACCGACGCGCCTGGCAGCGCGCCATTGGTTATGTGCCGCAGCAGATTTATCTGGCCGACGACACGGTGGCCGCCAACATCGCCTTTGGCCTACAAGAAAAAGACATCGACCAAGCCGCCGTGGAGCGCGCCGCAAAGATTGCTAACTTGCATGAGTTCGTTGCCAACGAATTGCCGCAACAGTACCAGACTACGGTGGGCGAGCGCGGTGTGCGCCTTTCGGGCGGGCAGCGCCAGCGCATCGGCATTGCCAGAGCGCTGTACGACAACCCGCAGGTGTTGATTCTGGATGAAGCCACCAGTGCGCTCGACAACCTCACCGAACAGGCGGTGATGGAAGCGGTGCACAACCTAGGCCATGAAATCACTATCATCCTGATTGCGCATCGCCTTAGCACTGTGAAATCCTGTGACACCATCTTCCTGCTGGAGAAGGGCGAGTTGAAAGCGCAGGGGGCTTTCGACGAACTGACCCACACCAACGCGCGGTTTCGGGCGATGGCAGCTAATCACTAATGCAAACGAACAAAAAACATGTCCACTAAATCCACTGTTTTGGTCACTGGTGCTGACGGATTCATCGGTTCTCACCTCACAGAAGCGCTTGTGCGTGCAGGGCATGAAGTCAAAGCCTTTGTTCTCTACAACTCCTTTAATAGTTGGGGTTGGTTGGATCATTGTTCGCCCGATGTCAAAGGAAAATTCGAGGTCTTCGCGGGAGATATTCGCGATCCTTATGGAGTTAAAGAGGCAATGAAAGGTTGCCATGCGGCCTTGCATTTGGCTGCGCTCATTGCAATTCCATACTCTTACCACTCACCTGATACGTATGTTGATACCAATATCAAGGGTACTTTGAACGTGCTTCAGGCCGCTCGTGAGCTTGGTGTGCGAAGGGTGGTCCATACGTCAACCAGTGAGGTGTACGGTACAGCGCAGTTTGTGCCCATTACTGAGGCCCATCCTCTTCAGGGGCAGTCGCCTTACTCAGCCACTAAGATTGCAGCTGATCAGCTGGCACATGCCTTCTATGCGTCATTTGATTTGCCGGTTGTGATTGCTCGGCCTTTCAATACCTATGGGCCGCGCCAGTCTGCTCGAGCAGTGATTCCCACCATCATTACTCAAATTGCGAGCGGCACGCGACAGATCAAGCTGGGTGCAGTTTCTCCAACGCGTGACTTTAACTACGTTAAGGACACGGTTGCTGGGTTTATTGTCGCATTGAATAGTGAAGCCGGCTGCGGCGAAGTGATCAATTTCGGTAGCAATTTTGAGATTTCTATCGGTGATACAGCCCAGCTGATTGCTGAAGCGATGGGTATAGAAATTGAAATTATCACCGAAGAAACCCGACTACGCCCAGGCAACTCAGAAGTTGAGCGGCTTTGGGCCGATAATAATAAGGCTCGCGAGTTGTTTGGCTGGTCGCCGCAGTATGCGGGACGGGATGGTTTTAAGCGTGGGCTCGCGGAAACCGCGGAGTGGTTTGTAAATCCTGAGAATCTGCGCGGCTACAAAGCGGATATCTACAACATTTGATGCAACAAGACGTCGCAACAGCAATGAAAACCTCTTTGGAACAGAGCGTCATCCAAGCGCTGCGTTCGGTTTTGGGAGATGGCTCGTGCGTGCTGCACGAACCCCGTTTCCAGGGCAATGAACAGGCCTATGTGCAAGAATGCATTACTTCGACTTTCGTATCTTCCGTGGGGCGATATGTTGATCGGTTCGAACAAGAGCTGGCAGCTTTTACGGGAGCGCGTCGTGCGGTAGCCGTTGTGAATGGCACGGCTGCTTTGCAGGTGGCCTTGCAGTTGGCTGGCGTGCAGGCGGGTGATGAAGTGATTGTGCCGACACTGACATTCGTCGCTACGGCTAACGCCGTGCATTACCTTGGTGCGACGCCCCATTTCGTCGATAGCGCTGAAGATACGCTAGGGATGGATCCTGCTGCGCTGAAAGACTGGCTGAAGCATGTTGCCGAGCCGACGGCGGCTGGGAGTCGCAATCGTCATACAGGTTGTCCGATTCGCGCAATCGTGCCTATGCATACCTTTGGCCACCCTTGTGATCTGGAAGGGCTTCTTACGATTGCGCATGACTATCGGCTTGCCCTTGTTGAAGATGCTGCGGAATCCTTGGGTAGTTACTATCAGGGACAGCACACTGGCGCATTCGGGGAGCTTGGCGCCCTGAGTTTTAACGGAAATAAAGTGATCACGACGGGTGGTGGCGGCGCGATTCTGACGAATGATGAGCGTCTTGCGGATCACGCCAAACATCTCACCACAACAGCAAAACAGCCGCATCGCTGGGACTATGTGCATGATGAAATTGGTTATAACTTCCGTATGCCGAATCTAAATGCTGCGCTTGGGTGTGCCCAGTTTGAACAGTTGCCGAGCTTTCTGGCGTCTAAGCGGCGTTTGGCTGAGAGATATGCAGAAGCTTTCCGAGGTGTGGAGTCGGTTCGGTTGATGCGTGAGCCGAAGGATTGTCGCAGTAATTATTGGCTGCAGACTCTTCTATTGGATGAAGCGGTCGCGGATCAGCGTGATGCGGTTTTGACGGCAACAAACGATGCAGGCCTGATGACCCGGCCTGCGTGGGGGCTGTTGCACCAACTTCCGCCTTATCAACAGTGTCCGCGTGCGCCGCTGTCGGTTGCGGAGTCGCTTGCCCGACGCCTGATTAATATTCCGAGTAGTGCGGGGCTAGCATGACATCGCTCTTGCTGATTGGCGGCGGTGGCCATTGTCACTCATGTATTGATGTCATTGAAGCCGAGGGCTTATATCGCGTTGCCGGAATTGTTCAGCCTTCAGAAGAACAATCGCTATCCGTCATGGGCTACCCGATTGTTGGATCCGATGATGATCTCCCGATCTTGCTTGCTCAAACTTCAAAAGCCTTGATTACGGTTGGTCAAATCCGCACTCCTGAAAGCCGCATGCTTTTATACGAACAGCTCAAGACCATTGGGACTGAGTTGCCTGTGATCAGGTCGCCGTATGCCATTCAATCCAAGCATGCCACTCTGGGCGAAGGCACAGTTTTGATGCATGGGTGTGTAGTGAATGCAAATGCCAAGATTGGTGTTAATTGCATCGTCAATAGCCAGGCGCTGATCGAACATGATGTGATTATTGGTGATCACTGCCATATATCGACTGGAGCGCGCGTGAATGGCGACGTTCAAATTGGCAACGGCTGTTTTATTGGAAGTGGTGCGATTCTTAGAGAGGGTATTCGCATTGGCGCACATGCGATTATTGGGGCGGGACAAGTTGTGCTGTCAAATGTTCCTGATGGGGGCGTCGTAAAAAAATGAGCCGACGTACATTGATCATCGCCGAAGCTGGAGTGAACCATAACGGGGATTTTGCTCTGGCTAAAAAGCTGGTTGATGCCGCTGTAGCGGCGGGCGCAGATTTGGTCAAGTTCCAGACCTTTAGTGCGGACCGTCTCGTTACGCAAAATGCGCCTAAGGCAGAGTATCAAGCACAGGCTATCGGTGATACGCAATCGCAATTTGCGATGCTGAAAAAGCTAGAGTTAAGCCCGCAAATGCATCAAGACTTAATTTCTTATTGTCACTCAAAAAATATCGACTTCTTCTCAACCGGATTTGACATTGAGAGCCTGAATTATCTGTCTTTGGCCGGCTTGGATCGCTTCAAAATACCCTCTGGTGAGATTACAAACTTGCCCTATCTGCGGCATGTGGGTGCATTTGGAAAATCTGTAATCATTTCCACGGGGATGGCTACTCTTGGTGAGATTGAAGCTGCGCTTGATGTCTTAGAGAGTGCTGGAACGCCGCGTTCATGCATTACGGTTTTGCACTGCAATACCGAGTATCCAACGCCCATGCAGGATGTGAACCTGCGCGCCATGTGCAGCATCCGCGATGCCTTTGGTGTCGAGGTTGGTTATTCAGACCATACGGCGGGCATTGAAGTGCCGATTGCCGCCGTGGCGCTGGGTGCAACGGTGATCGAAAAACATCTTACGCTCGACCGTAATCTGCCCGGCCCCGATCACATGGCCAGTTTAGAGCCCGACGAGTTCGCTGCGATGGTGAGCGCGATCCGTAATATTGAGCAAGCAATGGGTGATGGAATCAAGCGCCCTAGTCCGAGTGAACTGAAGAACAAGCCGATTGCGCGCAAGTCGCTGGTGGCTGCGAGGGCGATCCAAGAGGGTGAGGTCTTTACACCTGATAATGTCACAACCAAGCGCCCTGGAATGGGGGTTTCTCCGATGCGCTGGGATGAGGTGATCGGACGAACGGCATTGCGTGATTTTCTAGCAGATGAGTTGATCACGCTATGAAAAAAATATGCGTTGTTACGGGCACTCGCGCCGAATATGGTTTGTTGCGTTGGGTGATGGAAGGTATCCGCCAGTCGCGCGTATTGGAATTACAGCTCGTGGCGACCGGCATGCATCTCTCGCCGGAGTTCGGGATGACGGTTAATGCAATTGAAGCCGATGGGTTCAAGATTGATCGTAAGGTAGAGATGTTGCTGAGTTCCGATACGCCTATCGGTGTGGCTAAATCTATGGGGCTTGGCATGATCGGTTTCGCTGACGCATTGGCAGATCTGCAGCCCGATCTGATGTTGGTGCTGGGTGATCGTTACGAGATCTTTGCTGCAGCATCAGCAGCGATGATTGCTCGCATCCCTATCGCACATTTACATGGTGGTGAGACGACGGAAGGGGCCTTTGATGAGGCCATTCGTCACAGCATCACCAAGATGTCGCACCTGCATTTTGTTGCGGCGGAAGAGTACCGTCGGCACGTAATTCAGCTGGGCGAACATCCAGATCGGGTATTTAATGTCGGCGGGCTGGGTATCGATAATATTCTGCGATTGAAGCTGCTGACCCGCGAGGAGCTAGAAGCCGATTTGGATTTCAAGTTTTTGTCGCGCAATCTTTTGATTACCTTTCATCCGGTAACCCTAGAGCACAATACGAGTGCTGATCAGATGCAAGAAATCCTCGCGGCGCTGGCGGAGTTGGAAGACGTTGGCCTGATCTTCACCATGCCGAATGCGGATACCGAGGGACGAGTGCTTTTCCAGAAGATTAAGGATTTCTGTTTGCAACATTCGAACGCCCGAGCCTATACCTCACTCGGACAGCTGCGTTATTTGTCCTGTATTCAGCATGTTGATGGCGTTGTGGGTAACTCTTCCAGTGGGCTTGCGGAGGTACCAAGCTTCAAAAAAGGCACGATTAATATCGGTGATCGGCAGCGAGGACGGATTAAAGCGGCAAGCGTCATTGATAGCGAGCCAAATCGTAAATCCATTCGCGTGGCACTTGATCATATTTTCTCGGCCGAATTTCAGACTAAGTTATCGACAGTAGAAAATCCCTACGGTAATGCTGGGGCGAGTGATGCGATTGTACGAAAGCTTGAAAGCCAATTTCTGGGTGATTTGCTTAAGAAGCGCTTCTACGATTTGCCTGGTCCATGAGGATTTATGAATCAGAAATGGGTGAATCTTCGTTTCCAAGAAGTGAAGGGGTATATAGGGCATTGCATAGTTGTGTGTGACTTAGGCAGATTTTGAATACGAAAAAGTGCTTTCTTTGCGCGTTCATAGTTAGAGCTTCAATTTTTTCATTGAGTATAAAAAGTGACTCAAGTCGCAACTAATAGTTGGAAAAAAGCCGTAATTTTGCAAAATGCATCATTGCGTGATGCTGCAAGGAATTTGACCGAGTCTTCGCAGAGAATAGTTCTAGTGATTGATGATTCTTGGAAACTAATAGGCACTGTTTCTGATGGGGATATTCGAAGAGGTTTATTACGGGGGGTGACGCTTGATAGCGATGTGACAGAAGTTGTTCATAAAAACCCATTGGTCGCTCCCGAAGGAATTTCCCCGTCTTTTATTCGTGAACTAATGGCAGTAAATAAAGTCCAGCAGATACCCGAAGTTGATGGTGATGGTCGAATTGTGTGTCTGCATACTTGGGATGAATTCATAACAAAAAAAAGCATTTCAAACAAGATGGTTATTATGGCGGGTGGTAAAGGTACTCGTTTGCGGCCTCATACGGAAAACTGCCCGAAGCCTATGCTCCTGGTCGGGGGTAGGCCGATATTGCAGCATATTATTGAGCGTGCTCGAGACGAGGGATTTTCTGAATTTATTTTGTCTGTAAATTATTTGGCACAGATGATTGAAGAGTATTTTGGAGATGGCAGTATTTTGAATGTAAAAATTCGGTATGTCCGTGAGCAATCGCCCCTAGGTACGGCAGGTTCGTTGTCAATGATAAGTGAATTGGTTGATGAGCCATTTATTGTCACGAATGGTGATGTTATTACTGATATTCGATATTCAGAGATCCTTGAATTCCATAAGCGACAAGAATCGATTGCCACCATGGCCGTGCGTTTACATGAGTGGCAGCATCCCTTTGGGGTTGTGCAAGTGGATGGGCTTAATATTGTTGGTTTTGAAGAGAAACCGATCGCTCGCTCGCATATCAATGCTGGTGTTTATGCATTATCCCCTGTGGCGTTGCAAGAGTTAAATGATGACGAGTTTTGTGATATGCCAACGCTCTTTGAGCGGCTCCAAGCTAGATCTCTAAAGACAGTTGCTTACCCTATGCATGAGCCATGGCTAGATGTTGGTCGGCATGAGGACTTGTCGGCAGCCAACGAATTATAAATCGGACTACAAAAAGTTTATGAATAATAAAATTGATGTTACATGGTGTTCAAACTGTCTTTCTATGTCGACGCGCCCTAGAATTACTTTTGATGAGCGTGGTTGGTGTAATGCGTGTCGCTGGATGGAAAAGAAGCAAGTTCTTGATTGGAAGCAGCGAGAAAAGGAGCTAGTAAGTCTTGTCGATAAGCATCGTCGATCTGATGGCTCATTTGATTGCCTCGTTCCAGTAAGTGGAGGCAAGGATGGCTCTTATGTTGCGTACAATTTGAAACATAAATATGGAATGCATCCGTTGTGTGTCACCGTTACGCCTGCGTTGCCACTGGAGTTGGGTGAGAAGAATTTGCGTGCTTTTGTTGAGGGTGGTTTTAATCATATTTCAATTAATCCAGCATTTGAGGCGATGCGAATACTTAATAAACGAGGACTGGTTGAGATGGGCTTTCCGTATTATGGCTGGCTGATTGCTATTCAGGCTGCCCCTATAAGAATTGCTGCTCAATTTGGGATTGGCCTTATTTTCTATGGCGAGGATGGTGAGGTCGAATACGGTGGCTCAACCGAGACGGATAAAAACCCAATCTATGATGTGCAGTATATGAAAAAAATTTACCTTGAGGGCGGTTACGAAAAGGTATTGGAAGGTTCGGGGATAGCAGAGTCGGATCTTGCATTTTTTAGGTTCCCAGATGACGAACTCTTAGCAGAATCACCAATTGATATCACACACTGGTCCTATTTTGAAAACTGGGACCCATACCGCAACTACCTCATTGCAAAAGAACACTGCGGTTTGAAGGAGGCTGAAGATACGAACTCCGGGACATTTACAAACTTTGCTCAAAACGATCAAGCCTTGTATGCACTTCATGCCTATTTGATGTACCTAAAATTTGGCTTTGGACGAGCAAACCAGGACGCTTCAATTGAAATTCGGCGTGGTGCAATGGATCGTGAACAGGCAGTGAACTTAGTGCGTATTTATGATGGCCACTATCCTGACGAGTATATTGATACTTATCTAGATTACTATCAAATGAGTAAGGCAGAGTTTGATGTGGTTCTGGATAAGTATGCAAATACTGAGCTGTTCGAGAAGAGAGACGGCCGCTGGATGCCAATCTTTACTGTGAAATGAACAAGTCACAACATGTTGTCATAGTTGATTATGGTAAGGGTAACATCTGGTCTGTGCTTAGTGCATTGGACTTCTTGGGTGCCAGAGCCATTGTTAGCTCAGATCCGTCAGTAATCGTCAATGCGGAAGCACTCGTGCTTCCAGGTGTTGGGTCATTTCGTTCAGCGCTGCAAGAATTGCAAAAGACGGGACTTGATGAGGCGATCAAGGAAGCCGTAACCATAAGAAACCGAAAAATTCTGGGGATCTGTCTGGGGTTCCAATTGCTAGGAGAGTCTTCTACTGAAGACGGTTCTTGTGCTGGTCTAGGTATCATCCCAGCAAAAATTGAACGTTTTAATTCAGAAGAGTTAAGTGGCAGAAAGCTCCCTCATATTGGGTTCAATGAAGTGTTTTTGCCAGGTGAATCTGATTTTTTCGACGGCTTTAGTGGTTCAGCAGATTTCTACTTTGTTCATTCATATCGCATGCTTCCTGGATTGTTTCCAGGTGCGAAAGCGATCTGCAATTATGGCGTTGACTTTCTCTCGGCCTATCAGAATGAAAATGTGTTTGGCGCACAATTCCATCCGGAAAAAAGTCAGACTAACGGACTAAAGTTGCTTGATAATTTTCTGAGCGCTTGAAGTGTTAAAAAAGCGGATTATTTTCACCCTGCTCTATGACAATGGGCATTTCGTGCTCAGCCGTAATTTTCGTTTGCAGAAAGTAGGCACAATTGATTGGCTTCAAAAAAACTATAACTTTGCTCATATCGCTTTTTACATCGACGAACTTGTTGTGTTAGATGTAAGTCGTTCCCAGAGGGATGTAAATCGCTTCTCAGAAACTTTAAAGGCGCTCACAAAAGGTTGCTTTGCGCCCATCGCCGCTGGGGGTGGGGTGCGTGACTTGGAGCATGCCCGGACTCTTCTCAGATCAGGGGCTGATAAAGTGGTAGTGAATTCGGCTTTATTTGATGATCAGCGGCTGGTTGCTAATTTGGCTCAGGAATTCGGACAGCAGTGTGTTGTTGGTTCTATCGACCTTAAACGAAATTCTGATGGAGTGTTCGGTCTTTACACGAAAAATGGCAGTGAAATGAAGTGCGAATCAGTGAGTGATTTGTTAGAAAAGATTCCTTCTGATTGCGTTGGAGAACTTTATCTTAATTCAATCAATCAGGATGGCACTGGGCGAGGGTTTGATTTGAGTGTTCTGAACCTATGTCCAGCAGGTCTTAATCTCCCAATCATATTGGCAGGAGGTGCTGGTCACGGTCTGCATCTGTTAAAAGGCTTGTGCGACAAAAGAGTGGATGCCGTTGCGACAGCGCATTTATTTAATTTTGTGGGTGATGGGCTGAAAAAGGCCCGTGCTCTAGTTACAGAGCAAGAAATACAACTCGCTAAATGGCCGCCACCAAATCAAGTGGAAGAAAACCTGCGTCTAACGGATGGTGTAAAAAATTGAAACGTATCCTGATTGTAGGGCATGGGAGTGTTGGCAAGCGGCATGTGAGAATCGTTCGTGAGAGCCTGCCCGACGCTACGATTATGGTCTTTCGTCATGAGCGAACGACCGATATTCCCGAGATGGCAAATTTAGTTACCTCGTCTATGGATGACGTACGATCGTTTGCGCCGCAAGCTGCAATAGTCGCGAACCCAGCACCTTTTCATTTGGGTATTGCTAACGCATTGGCTGAGATGGGCTGTCATCTGCTCATCGAAAAACCAATTGCTGATAAGTCAGATGACGTAGCGGACTTTCTTGATACTGTTCGTGCAGCAGGCGTGATCGGCCAAGTCGGGTACAACTTGCGTTATTTGCCCTCACTGTCACGGTTTCGCGATTTGATTAACGAGGGATTGGTCGGTAAGCCGCTTTCCGTGCGTTGTGAAATTGGACAGTATTTGCCCGATTGGCGCCCGAACACCGATTATCGTGCTGGCGTGTCTGCAAGGGGCGATTTGGGTGGGGGTGTGTTGTTGGAGCTCAGTCATGAGTTTGACTATCTACGCTGGATTTTTGGAGAGATGCATTGGCTTAACGCATGGGTCGGTAACGTAAGCGATCTTGATGTCGATGTCGAAGATGTTGCCTATTTGAATATTGGATTTGGGTCTAATCCAAGCGAAAAGCCTGTCGTTGTGAATCTGAACATGGACTTTGTGCGAAGAGATCCAGCCAGACTTTGCACCGTAATCGGTGAACTGGGGACTTTGCGTTGGAATGGTTTAACTGGCTGTGTCGATCATTTTGATCCAGGTAGATCCAACTGGGAACAAATCGTCTCGATTCCCCATGATCGCGATGATAGTTACAAGGCACAATGGGATCACTTTTTGAGCTGTGTTGAATCTGGTGCACAGCCACTTGTGGATGGCGATGCTGGTCTGCGAGTGCTAGCGATGGTTGATATGGCCAGACGCTCTGCTGAGCTAAACGGCGCGCGGGTTTTCGCGGATAAAAAATATGGCTTATGAGCCTAATGTCATTGCGTTTATATTCGCGCGCTGCGGCTCAAAGGGACTTCCAGGGAAGAATATTCGCCCATTAAATAGTAAGCCTCTGATTGCTTGGGCGATTGAGCATGCCAAAGCTGTTAAACGAATCCGTCGAGTCATTGTGTCGACTGATTGCCAAGAAATTGCAACTGTTGCTGCCGAATACGGTGCTGAAGTTCCATTCCTGCGTCCTGACGAGCTCGCTACAGATTCTTCGCCTGAATGGCTTGCTTGGCGTCATGCGCTTGAGTTTGTCCAAAAGGAAGACGGTTCCTACCCTGATGTGATGGTTAGTGTTCCTGTGACTGCGCCGTTGCGGTTGCCACAAGATATAGAGAGGTGCTTAGATCTATATTTTAAGAATGAGTGTGATGCAGTAATTACTGTCACAGAACCTCATCGGAATCCGTATTTCAATATGGTTAAAGAGAAATCGGATGGTAGATTCGAACTGGTCATTTCAGCCTCGAATGGAATCCCAAGAAGACAGGATGCTCCTACGCTGTTTGATATGACGACAGTAGCCTATGTTATGAGCCCTAAATTCGTGATGGAAAATGACTCTTTGTTTCTGGGGAGGGTAAGGGCAGTACACGTGCCTATTGAGAGGGCAATTGATATAGATAGCCTGCTGGATTTCCAGATTGCCGAGTTGCTGATGAACAAGCGGCAGGGTGAGGCATGACCACCCTCAAGGGACTTATGGATCTGCGCGGGCGTCGTGCCCTGATCACCGGTGCGGCCGGTGGCCTGGGGCGGGTGATGGCCGACACCCTGGCCGAGCTCGGCGCCGACCTGGTGCTTGTGGATCGCCCGGGCTGTGACCTTGGCCCACTGGTGGAGGACTTGCAGGCCAAATGGTCAATAGTGACGCTGGCTCTGGTTTGTGACCTGGAAATTGAAGACCAACGAAGGGCGCTGATCGAAACCGTCAAGGCCGATGGTCGGGGCCTCAATAGCTTGATCAACAACGCCGCATTCGTTGGTGACTCGAATTTGCAAGGCTGGGTCGGGTCCTTTGAGGAGCAGACCCTGGACACTTGGCGCAGGGCCATGGAAGTCAACCTGACCGCCGCTTTTCACCTCTCACAGGCCTTTACGCCAGAGCTCCGAGCGGCGTGTGGAGGTAATATTATCAACATAAGCTCAATCTACGGCGAGTACGGCCCCGACTGGCGTCTGTACGAGGGCGCAACGATGGGCACAACGATGGGCAACCCGGCCGCCTATGCCGCGTCCAAGGGTGGCCTGATCCAATTGACTCGCTGGCTGGCGACCACGCTTGCGCCTGATGTGCGAGTCAATGCCATCTCGCCAGGAGGTGTGTTGCGGAATCAACCGGAGGCGTTCGTGCGGCGCTATGAAGATAAGACGCCGTTGAAGCGCATGGCCATAGAGGAGGATTTTCGTGGCGCTATCGCATACCTGGCCAGCGATATGTCCCGGTATGTAACGGGTCAGAATCTATGGGTCGATGGAGGCTGGGGTGCTTGGTAAACCTAAAATAGACGTGAACTACACAAGTAATCTTCTTAATTTCGTGAAGGTCAGAAAAACATTTCAGTTCGGCTCGAAAGCCGAAACCCTTGCCCGGCTAGATGGCGAGCTGAAAAGATGGTCGATTCCGCAATTCCGACATTTTGACCTCGCCCGCTGGCAGATGAGCCACGATGCAGTGCTGGCCGATATCGCGGATCTGGCGGATGGCAAGGGTACAGTCATCGTGCGATCCTCGGCACGGAACGAAGATGGCGAGCTTTATGCTCAAGCCGGCGCGTTTTTGTCGGTGCCCCATATCCCGCCAGCGGACAGGGCGGCCTTGATATCGGCCATCGAGGAGGTATTTGCTAGCTATCGGGGTGCCGCTGCCGAGTCCAATTCCGAAGATCAGGTTTTG
Source organism: Ectothiorhodosinus mongolicus (assembly GCF_022406875.1). Lineage (NCBI taxonomy): Bacteria > Pseudomonadati > Pseudomonadota > Gammaproteobacteria > Chromatiales > Ectothiorhodospiraceae > Ectothiorhodosinus > Ectothiorhodosinus mongolicus. The sequence continues at coordinate 719,898 of NZ_CP023018.1, read as the reverse complement.
GTACAGAAGATGGTCGACCGGGTGTCGATGAGCGGTGTGATCTTTACCCAGGTGCTTAGTAGCGGCGCACCCTATTATGTTGTTAATTACGACGACGAGACCGGCTTGACCGATTCGGTGACATCGGGAACGGGCTACGTTAACCGCACCATCTACATCCACCGTGATCACGTCGATACCGTGCGGTCCGAGCGATTTTTACAGCTGCTCTCAGCGGTGCGCGAGATCGAGCAGATCACCGGTGAATCCTCTCTCGATATTGAGTTCGCCATCGACATGGATCACCACATCCATCTCTTTCAGGCCCGGCGCATCACCGCCCAGCCGAACTGGAGCCGTGGGCTGAGCCAGCGCATCGACGATGCGCTGGTGCGGCTGGAGAAATCCGTCGCACCACGGTTGCTTCTGGAGGGTGGGGATTCAAAAACCGCGACTATCCTTGGCAAGATGCCGGACTGGAACCCGGCTGAGATCATCGGTAACGCGCCACGGCGATTAGCCTTCAGTCTCTACCGCTATGTCATCACCGACAGTGTCTGGCGCGTGGCCCGCGAGCGCATGGGCTATTTCCATCCGCGCGGCAAGCCGCTGATGGTATCCTGCGCTGGCCAGCCGTATATTGACGTACGCCAGAGCCTGCGTAGTTTCATTCCTGCAACCATCCCAGACGATCTGGCAAATCGCATGGTGTTGTACTGGCTGCACAAACTGGCCGATAACCCGTTGCTACACGACAAGGTTGAATTCGGCATCGCCCTGACAGCTTGGACCTTCGATTTCGACACCCGCGCACGGCAGATGCTCCCCGAGGATGTCACCCAAGACGAGATGGTCCTGATCCACGAAGCTTATCGCGAAATGACGGTGGATCTAGTTGACGGACGCCGGGCCTCTGTTGCCCAGCAGGTGATCGCTGTGAATGAGTTGCAGGCGAGATACGAGGTGCTGGCAGGTGAGCAAGAACACCCCCCTACGATCGATCTGGCTAGGGAATTGCTAGAAAATTGCATCGAGCTGGGCACTATCCCCTTCTCGATTCTCGCGCGGCATGGGTTCATCGCCAAGGCGCTGCTACAATCTTTACGCGAGGAGGGCTTGCTGAGTGGCGACGACATCAATGCGTTCAACCAGAGCATCACCAGCGTTGTCACCGAATTCATCGTCAATATTCACCGCTTTCGGGAAGGCGAGATCAAACTGGAGGATCTGCTGCGCGATTATGGGCATCTGCGCCCAGGCACCTATGACATTATGTCGCTGCGTTATGACCAGCGTGGCGAGGAGGTGTTTTCTATCTCGGGCGACTCGCCTCCCGCAACCGAACCCTTCGTTTTGAGTCCAGCGAAATCCGCCGAGATCGAAAAGCGGCTCTCGGCCGCAGGTTTTTCCCTCTCCTGTAATGACTTCCTGCAATATTGCCGCGAGGCGATCCGAGGTCGCGAATGGGCTAAGCTGGTCTTCACACGCAGTATCAGCGCCTGCTTGGAAGTGCTAGCCGCCTGGGGTGAGGACCAGCGCCTGAGCCGGGACGAACTGTCGCATCTCGATATCCGCGAATTGATGGATTGCACTGTGGTTCAGCATGGCCGTTCCTTCGAGGAGCATTTGCGCGTCCGCGCCGAGTCTGGAAGGCGAGAACACGAGGTTACGACTGGTGTGCGCTTGCCCTTCCTGCTGACACGGCACTCGGATCTCTTTGTCGTGCCGATGCTGCTTGAACAGCCCAATTTCGTAACCCTCAAACAGGTGACTGGTGTCTGCTTACATGTCAGCAGCACCAACATCGCCCCAGGTTTGCTGGACGGCAAGATCGTTGCCATCGAAAGCGCCGATCCCGGTTTCGACTGGATCTTTACCCGCAACATTCTGGGGCTGGTGACGCAGTTCGGGGGGGCGAATTCGCATATGGCGATCCGGTGCGCGGAGTTGAATATCCCTGCCGCCATCGGCTGCGGTGAGCAGATCTTCGAGCGAGTCACGCGCAGCAACCAGATCGAGTTGGACTGTGCCGCAGGCACCATCAAGCTGGTGGAGCACTGATAACACCACGGAGTGTAGTCGGTAATGGACGGACCAACATGCGGATAGCCATCTCGACAAGACGGATGATAGAACCCGTACATGGCGAGGCGCGCGACGCGGTGAGCGAGGACTGGTATCGCTACCTTCACGTGATCTCTCCCGAAATCGTGCTTCTGCCACTGCTCAATGCACCCGACCGGGTCGCGCGGTGGGCATCAGACTTAGAGATTGACGCTGCGATTCTGTCCAATGGCAACGACTGGGGCGAATGTACTGCACGCGACGAAACTGAGCGGGCACTGGTGGACTGGTGCCGCACTTGTGGTCGCCCGGTGCTGGGGGTGTGCCGCGGTTTGCAGGTGCTCAACGCGCTGCGAGGTGGAACAGTCGAGACCGATATCGCTAGCGTATCGGGGCAGGACCACGGTGGCACGCGACATGATGTCACACTGTGCTCCCCTCAATTCGTGGAGTTAGCTGGTCGCGAGCATATAGTAGTCAACAGCTATCACGATCAGGGTGTGACGATTTCTGGGTTGGGGCCGGGGCTAGTTCCTTTCGCGTTGTCGGATGGCGATGTCGTCGAGGGATTCTATCACCCCGTTGAGGCCATTCTGGGTATTCAGTGGCACCCCGAACGTCCTGGTGCACCCTATGACTTTGATATGGCGCTAATCGGCGCCTTCCTGAAGCGTGGTGCCTTCTGGTCACAACCTGAACTGGAGAGATGATGCAAGCTGTTATACTCGCAGCCGGCCGGGGGTCACGCCTTGGGTCGATGACCGACGCCGCCCCCAAGGGAATGGTCGAGGTCGCAGGAAAGCCGATTCTCGACTGGCAGCGGCGCGCGCTTCTGGCCGGCGGCGCCGAGGCGGTGACGGTGGTGACCGGCTATCGCGGCGAGGTGGTCGCCGATTACGGCTTCGGTACCATCATCAACGACGACTGGTCGTTTGGAAACATGCTTTCCAGCCTTGACTGCGCGCTGAGAACATTTTCGGGGCCGCTGATCGTCAGTTATGCCGATATCCTTTACAACCCCGCCACGGTGCGTGACCTGATTGTCTCTGACTCACCGCTAGCTGTCGCCTATGACCGCGACTGGCTGTCGCTATGGCAACGCCGTTTCGATGATCCGCTGTCGGATGCGGAGACCTTCCGTCTAGGGACGGATGGCAACATCGCCGAGATCGGCGGAAAGACCGTTAATGTCGCAGATATCGAAGGCCAGTTTATGGGACTGATGAAACTGGGGCTTGAGGGTCGCAAGTGGATCGAGAATCTGCTAGCCGTCCGGCCCGAGGCACGGCTCGGCATGGACACCACGACGCTGCTCTCAACACTGATCACCGAAGGAAAGCCGATCCGCGGTATTCCAGCGACGGGCGGTTGGTGTGAGATCGACGATCTAGCCGACTGGGAGGTGGCTGAGGCGCTGGTGGCCGAAGGGCGGCTGGTGCTGACGGGCCGGGGGGCCGAGGGAGGCGCACAATGATCGTCTGGGTGATCGGGCTTTCGGGCAGCGGCAAATCGACCGTTGGACGGGTGGTCTACGAGAAATGGAAGCTGGTGGATCCGGCGACGGTGCTGATCGACGGCGACGAGATTCGCGAGATCTTCAAGCATGACAGGGGGGCTGACGCCTATACGGTCGAGGGTCGGCGGGTGAATGCCGATCGGATCTCGCAGCTTTGCGCCTGGCTGGACCGTCAGCAGATCAACGCAGTCTGCTGCATCCTATCGATCTTCGGCGACGGCCAGGACTGGAACCGCAAAACCTACAGCAAATACCTGGAGGTCTATTTGGAGGCCCCCGAGGACGAGCTCGTTGAACGCCGGCACCTCTACCGCGAGGCCCGCCAAGGGAGGCTGACGAATGTGGTGGGGGTGGACATTCCTTTCACCCCGCCTCATGCGCCGGACATGAGTTTCGATTCCGGCACGCAAGGCCCCGGGGTCGAAGCGATCGCCGAGCGTATCCTGGCCCATGTACTGGAGGAAAAATGACCGCCCTTTTCTATGAATACGGCCAAGGCGATCTGCTGGAGACGCCCCTGAAATACACTTACACCGCTTTTCAGGGTGCGCCGTTTCTTGAGGCCTGGCGCGCCGCACGCGCCGAAATCCGCGATAGCCTCGGGGCGCCCCGACTGCCGCGAGTACCTGATGAGCAGGTAACACCGCCACAGGGCGCGATTGTGGATACCGCCTCGCTGTTGGAGTTTCTCGCCGCCCCAAGTGGGGACGCGGCTGGCGCACGGCGCTGGATGGGCTGGATGATCCAGCGGTTCGAGGTCTCAAAACGGATACACTCCGCCTATGCTTTGTTGGGCGGACGGGTGAAGGGCAATGGCGAGTATCGCGACATGGATCTTTACCTGCGTTTGGCTGAGGTGCTGATGTGGAAGACGCAGCAGACCGGCCATCTGCCGGCGCTAAACGCGCTCTTGAAATGTCTCGATACGCTGTGCAGTCTACACGACACGCTGAATGCTACCCAGAAGGGGCGTCTTGCCAGCCTGCTGGGGGTCGAAATGCGGTTGGTTCAGGCTGCGCGCAGACACCGGAGCGGCGTTGCTGCCGACATCGACCCGCCAGCGCGACTCGGACACGATCTGGGCGTCTTCCCGCGCGTGGCCTTTTTGGCTGCCGACACGATGCGCTCACGTGGCTATGCTGAGGCTCTGGCCGCTCATGGGGCGTGGTTGGGCCGGGTAGTCATCGTCAAGGTCCCTAGCGGTGAGCAACGTTGGGGCCAGAGCCAAGCAGCGCCATCTTCTGACGGGTCGCTGGGTGCGTATTTCGTCCCCGATCTGGCCATCCCGCTGCAAGAAACCTGCAAGATGCTGTCCGACAATGTCGTGATTCTCGAGACTGGCACCGTCAATGCCCCCGATGTGACCGCAGCCCTGCCTGCGGATGCCTTCGATTTTATAGTCTATTCGGGCTTCGGCGGCGAATTGGTCGGACGCGATTTGTTGGACGATTCCGCTCCACTGCTTCACATGCATGCAGGTTGGCTGCCCGATTATCGCGGAAGCACGACGACCTTCTACAGTTGGCTGCGCGATGGCACTTGTGGTGCCTCGGCGATCTTCCTGAGCGCTCAGATCGACCAAGGCGAGATCCTGGGTCGTAAGAGATACCCGCCGCCGCCCGTCGGTATGGACAGTGATTATCTGCATGACGCGGTGCTGCGCTCGGATCTGCTTTTGTCGGTGATGGCGCATCTGGCGCGGACCGGTGAGCTGCCCCAACCCCTGTCGCAGCAAGCGGAAGAGGGCGATACCTATTACATCATCCATCCGGTGCTGAAACATCTGGCGATCTTGTCCGGCTAGGACGGATGAGCCGCACCCCGACAAGAGGTCCCGCATGATCGAGAGCCCTCGTACCGAAGAGCCCGCCTTCAGGTTCGCACGTCAGTGCGATATCAGCCTGCCGCTGGTTTTCATCGACGGCATCACCCGCTGCGGCAAGTCGGCGCTCAGCAAGGTGGTGCCGTCGCTTACGCGGATGGAGCATATCCAGTTCGCTGAAGAACTGGAACTGATCGTGTCGGGCCTGTCGCTGGGTGGGCTGCGTAAGGATTATGCGGCGGCCTTCCTCAGATCGCATCTGAACCAGAAGAGCTACAACCTTCACATTTCGCGCAACGTGAATTTCCGCCCTGGCGACCAGACCGCGGTGATCAATTACAGGAATCCCGAAATCTACCAGGAACGGCTGACCCTGGAGGAAGGCCCCGAGAATGTCGAACGATGCCGAGCAAGCGATCACTACCTGCCGATGCAGACGCACGACTTGATGGCAAATATCAGCCTTATTCAGGATCTCGAGATAAATTTCCGCATACTCTCGCTGTGGCGCAACCCGGTCGAAAACATCTATTCTTGGTGGAGTCGCGGATGGGGCGTCCGATTCAACAACCGCGACTCCACAAATTTCTCTTTGCTGATCGAAGATGCGGAAGGGAATGCTTATCCTTGGTATGTCGCTGGCTATCATAGGCAGACCCTCGGGATGAACGCACCCGAGAAATGCATCGCAGTAGCGTGCGACATGATCGAGCGCTGCATCGCGGGTTACAGGCTGAAGGCGGAAAAAGACCGAACTCTGCTGCTCTTTTTCGAGGATATCTGCATCGATCCCGACCGCGAAGTCGGGCGGATTTGCGATTTCCTGAATGTAGAGAAAACCGAGTTCACTGCTCCGGCGCTGCGTGACGCGCGCCTCCCGCGCGAGATCATTCAGGCTGACCTCGATATGAAGATCGCGGCATTCCGCGAGGCGGTGCGCCCGGATATCTTCGACCGGCTGATGCAGTTTCAGCATGCCTATCTCGATACACGTTACGGGCTGGCCTGAATTTTTCGCGCTAACTAAGGGCACCGCTAGGTTTGCTCACGGATAGGCGGAGCTAGATGTAGGGCTAAGCAACTGCTTCACGTTCTACGATAGTGAGCATCCGAATCAGTCACTGGGCTACCAAACACCGCATGTGGTCTACTGCAGCAGTCAAGGCGACGGTGCTAGTCTCCCACGCCACTTCAGCAAGGCGCGGGGCGAACCCCCGCTTCGCTAACTTCCGTGGAGAATTTACTCCAAGAGCAACAGGGCAGCGCTGTTACGCTGCAGTTGAAGAAATGGACATACCTTAAACTCGGAAGGATTCCGTTTAGACATTAGGCTCCTTTATTACTTAAGCAAAAATTGAGGGTGCGGAAAATTTCGCTTTAACTGGACTCATTCACAACTTCCCTAAGTTTGTAGCAGGGGTTAGAGAAAGGCGTATTTTCAGTAAGGTCTAACTACTACAGGATAAGCAAGTCATGTCGGAAAGCCAAAAATCAATTGTTCTTGCTACGACGCCCTTATGGGAAACTCATCATGCTGAAGCAATAGAAATTGTTCACAGGCTGCACGCGGAGAAGAAAGATGTGGTCTTCGTGACATGTATTGGCGCCTTAGATTCTTGCGCAGCAAATCCACATAAAAAAATGAATGTATGCAGAAGATGCGTAAAGCAGAGTGAGTATACGAGAAAGAACCTGCTACCAGATAATGTGAGTTGGTTACCATTAGAGTTCGATGAAATGAATTTTGGTGAGACATATTCGATTCAAACCGTTGATGACTTAATGGGGATATTTTTTGAGGACATGCCAATCGGTAAGCTCGTATATTCACAGATTTGTGATGATGAAAAAGGTGAGTATTTAGATATCGATCGGCTCAAGCCCAAAATTTCCAAATTACTTAATAATGGGATTTCGTTGTATAGACAGACCTGCGAGCTGATCACTAAAAAGAATGTCTCGGAAGTTTATGCTTGGAACGGCCGAAGGCAAAGTGATGGACCAGCATTATGGGCTGCGAGAAAACATTCAGTTGCTTACTACGCTTATATCTCGGGAGGGCGGCCTCATTTGATAAACATCCAGAATAGTTTGTCTGTTCAAGATTTTACTGAGCGCCATGTGCAACTGAAGAAAGTTTATGAGAAGGCCGCTCGAGTCCACGGAATGAGACAAGTCCAAGATGAAGCGAAAGCATACTACAAACAGTATAGAGAAGGCTCTGTTCGTCAGGTAGGTTTTCGTTTTGACTCGGATGTAAACTCAGTAAAGCCAGTTTTGAAAACCGACCTTCCGATTCTTTTAATTGTCACCTCCACCCCCAAAGAGCATGTTCATCAGCTACAGTATGATGAGTTCTATGGAAGCGATCCATATGGTCGTTTTTTAGAGATATTGGATTGCAACGAGCTCTACAGGAAGTTTTACGTTATTGTACGTTGGCATCCATTTAACTCGCGAAGTAATACAGAAACTAGGGAACGTATCGACAGATTGATTGATAAGTACGGCACAGCTAGGCATTTCCACCCTTCATCAAAGATTGATACCTATGATTTACTCGATAAAAGTGAGGTAGTATTTGCTACCAACAGCACGGTTGCTCAATACGCGGCATCAGTTGGTAAGCCAACAATTATTTATGGGCCGGCAGCAGTAATGTTTGGGCAGAGTGTTTTTGCAGTTAGAAACAGCCATGAAGTGTTGAAGCTTCTGCTGACTGGCGACTATAAAAACTCAAGAGAGCCAGCTGATGCTCTAAAGCTTGGATTTTACGCGGGAAATTTCGGTGAGCCGTTTCAATATGTCAGAATTAATACGTCAGTGCGCTCTGGATGGTGGCTTAGAAATGAACAACTAGGTACACAAAAACCCATTCTACGGCCTTCAGGATTCTTGAAACGAACCTTCCGATCACTCAAAAGCTTTGTGAATAAGCAAAAAAGTTTATTATGATTATAGAAAAAATTAAAAAGATCATGCCCAAGGTTGTCAAAGCACCTTTGAAGCACCTCCATGCGTGCGCAACCTATGACCCTTGGTTTGAGAGGTCTTGGTCACAAGAGGGTGAAGACCAGATCCTTCGTAGAATCTTCAAAAGGCGAGAAGTCGGATTTTATGTTGATGTCGGTGCACATCATCCAAAGCGTTTTTCGAACACCTATCTTTTTTACAAGAGGGGCTGGCATGGAATCAACATTGACGCCATGCCGGGTTCAATGAAGTTGTTTGACAATGCAAGGCCACGAGATATAAATTTGGAAATGGGTATTGGTTCGAATGCTGGCAACCTCGATTACTACGTTTTTAACGAGCCTGCATTAAACGGATTTTCCAAAGAACTATCTGAAAAAAGGCATGAAGCCGATACTACTGACCAAGTCAGGGAAGTGATCAAAGTTGATGTGCGGCCATTGTCACAGGTGCTGGATTGTCATCTCAGCAGCGGCCAGGAAATTGATTTCATGTCGGTCGATGTTGAGGGGCTTGATTTTGATGTGTTGAAATCCAATGACTGGTCTAGATATCGTCCCAAATTTGTTCTTGCTGAAATTCTTGGTAGTAGTTTGCATGAAATTGAGCAGACCGAAATCGGCCAATTTATGCATGATCAAAACTATATGCTTTACGCGAAGTGCATGAACACCGTATTCTTCAAGGATTCGTTATTGAAGTGGAAAACTACTCCCACCGGTGCGGCACCCTGATCACTGGTGGCGCAGGCTTCCTCGGCTCGCATCTGTGTGAACGCTTGCTTAACGACGGCCACGACATCATCTGTCTGGACAACCTATTCACCGGCACCATGGACAATCTCTCCTATCTTCTCGATCATCCGCACTTTGAGCTGATGTGCCACGATGTCACCTTCCCGCTCTATGGCGACGTAGACGAAATCTACAACCTGCCTACCGTGTGTCACCCACTCACACATCAGTTCGACCCGCTGCAAACCACCAAAGGGCAGGGTGCACGGTGCGATCAACATGCTGGGGCTGGCCAAGCGCACTAAGGCGAAGATCTTCCCGGCCTCCACCAGCGAGGTGTATCGCCACCCCGAAGCGCATCCGCAGCCAGAAAGCTACTGGTGCAAGGTGAATCCGATTGGCTCGCGCTCGTGCTACCGTAAGCTCACCCATATGAGACACAGGTAGTAAGTAGACATTTCTGCCATCATTAGGACCAAGAGATGGGAGAAGTGTTGATGAAGAAGTCACGATTTACTGAGACGCAGATTGTTTCGATTCTGAAGCAGGCCGAGCAAGGCCGTAAGGTTGGCGATATCTGCCGAGAATACGGGATCAGTTCAGCGTGTTACTACCAATGGAAGTCCAAGTACGGTGGTTTGGAGGCCTCGGATCTCAAACGTCTCAAGGAGATCCAGGCTGAGAACAATCGGTTGAAGAAGATGTATGCAGAGATGGCGATGGAGAACCAAGCGCTAAAGGATCTGCTGGGAAAACTCTAAGGCCGTCTGACCGTCGTTGGGCGGCCCGGGAACTGATCAAGAATGCCTCAATGTCTGTTAGTCGAGCGCGGTGTTTGTCAACAAAGATGTCGCGTCCATTGAGTTACGCAGCCTTAACTGATGGTGGTTTATCAGCCTGCAAGTCTTTTGGTGGATTCAGCCAGACTTTGTCGGCTCTTCTCCAGTTTCGGATGGGGCCTGACCAGCGCCGCGGCTGCGCGGCTTTGGCTGCTTCATAGAGCTTTGTGCGCTGTTGAAGCAACACTTGATCAACACCGGCATGTCGCTGAGCGGGCGTGACATACTGGATAGCACTGTGCCGATGCTCATGGTTGGGTAATCCCCCCGAAAAATGATCGAGGTGATAAGTGGAATTTTGTACCCTGATGAAGACAGGAGATTCCACATGCGTAAATCACGTTTCACTGACAGCCAGATCATGGCGATACTCAAGCAGGCTGAGGCTGGCCTATCAGTTCCCGAACTCTGCCGCGAGCATGGCATCAGCAGCGCAACCTTCTACAAGTGGCGCTCCAAGTATGGCGGCATGGACACATCCATGATGAAGCGTCTTAAAGAGCTCGAGGACGAGAACCGGCGCTTGAAGAAGATGTATGCCGAGGAGCGGCTGAAGTCTGAATTACGCAAGGAAGCCCTCGAGGGAAAGTGGTAAGGCCGTCTCATCGCCGTGAGATGGCCAGAAAAGCGGTGGCATCAGGGCGTTGTTGCATCAGCCTTGCGTGCCAGGCGTTCTCAATCAGTCAGACCTGTTACCGCTACCAATCCAAGCTTGGTTCAGAGAATGCCCGCATTGCGGATTGGTTGGTGCGCCTGACACACAATCAGCGCAACTGGGGCTTTGGTTTGTGTTTTCTGTACCTGCGTAACGTCAAAGGCTTTCGGTGGAATCACAAGCGTGTCTATCGGATCTATCGTGCGTTGGAGCTGAACCTGAGAATCAAACCCAAAAAGCGCCTGGTGCGTGAAAAGCCAGAACCCCTAGCAGTGCCTCAGGCGATAAATGACTGTTGGTCGATGGACTTCATGCATGACCAGCTGGCTGATGGCAGAACATACCGCTTGTTCAACGTCATTGATGACTACAACCGAGAGGGGCTGATCATTGATGCTGACTTCTCATTGCCGGCTGAGCGGGTGATCCGCTCATTAACCCAACTCATTGAATGGCGTGGCAAACCCAAGGCGATTCGCTGCGACAACGGTCCAGAACTCGTCAGTCATAAGCTGGTTGAGTGGGCGAAAAGCCAAGGCATCGAACTGCGTTATATCCAACCTGGCAAGCCCCAACAGAATGCCCATGTCGAGCGTTACAACCGAACCATTCGCTATGACTGGCTGAGCCACTATCTGTTCGACTCGATCGCTGAGGTTCAAGACTTTGCCACCCGTTGGCTCTGGACATACAACCACGAACGACCGAATATGGCTTTGGGCGGCTTTACCCCCAAGCAGAAAATGGCGATGGCTGCCTAATGAGCTCTACTTATCGCCTCGGTTATAAATGGGGGGATTACCACGCCAGCGGCGCACCTGTTCGACATACAGGCCTTTTTCACGGCAATACGCCGATAGCTCTTGTTCATTCAAGGCCGCTGTCTCAATCACCACAGCGAGCTTATTCTTACCGCTCCAGTTCTCTGGGTTAGATGGGTCTGCAGGCACGGCGTTACCTCGATCTCGATACTGGTTACGCCAATTGTATAGGGTGACAGCAGGAACGCCGACCTCCCGACTCACCTGCGCTACTGACTGCGCATTGGGCGGAATCAAACGACTAACCGCCTGTTCTTTGAACTCTTCACTATATCGTGGCACTTGGGTCTCACAGACCGCCCCTCAGTAGGTTTCATGTTGAAAAATGGATGCGACAACTATGCTGACACTGGGGGCACCACTGCGACTGGTATTCCCCGCCACGCTGGCCGGGCAATGGATGCCAGGATTGTTCCCAGAGGCAAGAGAATGACATCATCCTTTATCCCTCTAGCACCGCTGCAAACGGCGATGCTGTTTTTGGCATAAATGAAGTTGAATTTTTTTATCGCAGGTGGTGCTGGCTTCATTGGCTCTGCTGTTATTCGTTTTTTGATCAATGAAACCGATCATCAGGTTCTGAATCTTGACAAGCTTACGTATGCCGGGAACTTGGAATCTCTCGCTGCGGTTTCGAGTAACCCTCGGTATCAATTTGTTCAGGGCGATGTCTGCGACCGCGCTCTCGTTTCGAAACTCTTTGCTGATTTCAAGCCCGACGTCGTGATGCATCTTGCTGCCGAGTCGCATGTCGATCGTTCGATTGACGGACCGGCTGAATTCATTCAAACCAACATTGTTGGTACTTCCGTGATGCTCGAATGTGCGCTGGAATATTGGAAACAATTATTGTCTTTGCGAGGAGGCGAAGCCGACGAAGCAATCCACATCGACGGTATGGATCGCCACGGGCCTTCGGCCCTCGCGATGACGTCGGGGGCAACAAAAGAGTCCTTCCGTTTTCACCACATTTCTACCGATGAGGTCTACGGCAGTCTCGACGATACTGGGCTGTTCACCGAAGAAACGGCCTACGACCCGAGCTCTCCATACTCGGCTTCCAAAGCGAGTTCCGATCATCTCGTGCGTGCCTGGCATCGGACCTATGGCCTACCGGTGTTGATCACCAATTGTTCGAATAACTATGGTCCCTACCAATTCCCGGAAAAACTCATTCCGCTCATGATCCTCAATGCCCTTGAGGGCAAGCCCTTGCCGGTTTATGGCAATGGCCAACAGATTCGGGATTGGCTGCATGTCGAAGATCATGCTCGGGCGCTCTACAAGGTCGTGACTGAAGGTCGGATAGGTGAGACCTACAATATTGGTGGTTACAACGAGAAGACCAATCTTGAGGTCGTTCATCGTCTCTGCGATATCTTGGATGAACTTGTCCCGCTGAGTGGATCGCCGCGCGACTTCGTCGCTCGCGATGACGTGAATAGTTACAAAGACCTCATCACCTATGTTGCAGACCGCCCCGGCCACGACCAGCGTTACGCAATTGATGCGAGCAAGATCAAGAAGGATCTGGGCTGGGTGCCGGCAGAAACCTTTGAGACGGGACTCCGAAAAACCGTGGAGTGGTATCTGAACAATGCTACTTGGTGTCAGCACGTCCAAGACGGCAGCTATCAGCGCCAGCGGCTGGGCGTGATTGAGAATGAAAAAGGGACTGCAACATGAAGGGCATCATCCTTGCGGGCGGTTCCGGCACGCGTCTGCACCCTGTGACGCAGGCGATTTCCAAGCAGCTGCTGCCGGTCTATGACAAGCCGATGATCTACTACCCGCTGAGCACGCTGATGCTGGCCGGAATCCGCGACATACTGATTATCTCGACGCCGCAAGACACGCCACGCTTTGAACAGCTTTTAGGTGATGGCAGTCAGTGGGGGATCTCCTTGCAGTATGCTGTGCAGCCCAGCCCGGATGGGCTCGCCCAAGCTTTCCTCATTGGTGAGGATTTCGTCGGGAGCGAGCCTTCCTGCTTGATTTTGGGCGACAACATTTTTTATGGCGATGAATTAACCAGCTGTTTAAAAAAAGCGAGCCAGATTGCGCAGGGGGCACAGGTTTTTGCCTATCCGGTTAGTGATCCTGAGCGTTATGGAGTTGTTGAGTTTGATGAGACAGGCCGGGCCCTGTCTGTGGAGGAAAAGCCAGCAAAACCCAAATCCCGATATGCGATTACGGGTCTTTATTTTTACGACAATCAAGTTGTGGACATTGCCAAATCGATCCAGCCTTCTGCGCGAGGGGAGTTGGAAATCACTTCGGTTAATAACCATTACTTGAAGCGGGGTATGCTGCAAGTCGAGACTTTTGGAAGGGGGATGGCTTGGCTCGATACCGGAACACAAGATTCGTTGCTCGAAGCTTCATTATTTATCGCGACCATCGAAAAGCGTCAGGGGTTCAAGATTGCCTGTCCAGAAGAAATTGCATGGCGAAATCGGTGGCTGCAAGACGAAGACCTTGAACGTATTTCTCAGGCGCTTGGAAAGAGCAGTTATGGGAAATATCTTCATGACCTGGTGCGCTTTGGATCACGAGTGAATCGATGAGCGCGCCAATTGCACTTTTTGTCTATGCGCGTCCTGAGCATGTGCGTCGTACCGTCGAATCACTGCTCAGAAATTCGGAAGCCGCTAATTCCGATTTGATCGTCTTTTCCGATGCTGCGCGCTCCTCGGATAAAGAAGAGGCGGTTCGTCAGGTACGGGAATATGTCGCTGGTATTGAGGGCTTTCGTTCGCTGACGATTCATCATCGTCCTGAAAATTACGGGCTTTCGAAATCAATTATTGAAGGGGTGAGCCAAGTTCTCACCGAGCATGATCACGTCATCGTCATGGAAGATGATCTGGAGACGTCTCCATTCTTTTTGCGCTACATGAACGAGGCGTTGGAGCGTTACGCAGAAGATGACCGGGTGATTAGTGTGCATGGCTACATCTATCCAGTACAAAAACCATTGCCGGAGGCATTTTTTCTGCGCGGTGCCGATTGCTGGGGATGGGCGACCTGGCGCCGAGGTTGGAAACTCTTCAATCCAGATGGACAGTTTCTGCTGGATGAATTGAAGCGACAGAAACTACTCAAGGCGTTTGATTTTAACGGTGCATACAGCTATTCAGGGATGCTACAGGGCCAGATCAACGGTACAAACGATTCATGGGCGGTTCGCTGGCATGCCTCCGCATTTTTGGCCAATAAACTTACGCTCTATCCGGGTCGCAGCTTGGTGCACAACATTGGCAACGACAGTACAGGCACACATTGTGGTGCGAGTGCGGTTTTCGATGCTGAGTTATCGACGACACCGATTCGCTTGGATGATGTTGTCGTTGAAGAATCTACCGCAGCAAAGACAGTCATTGAAGAATTTTTACGAGCGAAGCGCCCGCCGTTGCAACGTATTTTGGGCCGTTTCATGCCCGAGAATGTGCGCCATAAATTGACGGGTTTGGTCAAAGACTGGCTGCCTCCTGTGCTCGCGCGGCAGTTGCGTCGGCTTTCTCGCCTAGGGGGGGGGATTACCTTTGAAGGGCCTTTTGCAACATGGGACGAAGCAGTGCGCATGTCCAGTGGCTACGACAGTCAGGAGATTCTCGATAAGGTGCTAGCTGCAACGCTTAAAGTGAAAAATGGCGAAGCAGCCTACGAGCGTGACTCAGTTCTCTTTGATGAGATTCAATATGCTTGGCCAGTGACTGCGGGTCTGATGTGGTCTGCCGCGCGTAACGGAGGCCGATTGAGCGTCTTGGACTTTGGCGGTTCGCTGGGCAGTAGCTACTTCCAGAACCGTGAATTTCTAGAAGGTCTTGCTGATCTGCGCTGGTCGGTCGTTGAACAGACGCACTTCGTGAAAGTGGGTAAGCAATACATTCAAGATGAGCGATTGCGCTTTTATGAAACGATCGATGAATGTGTAAAGACGGAAAAGCCAAATGTCGTGCTTCTATCCAGCGTTTTGCAGTATTTGGAAAAACCGTATGATTTTTTTGAATTGCTGCTCAACATCGACGCAGATTCGCTAATTATTGACCGAACTCCATTTCTGAATAGCGATGCAGATGACTTGGTTAAAGTTCAGGTCACGCCATCCTCGATTTATTCAGCAGCTTATCCTCTTTGGTTTTTTAAAAAATCGAATTTTGTGCGGTTGGCAATTTCGCATGGTTACGAAACGAAAGCGGAGTTTGATGCATTAGACCGGCTTGATCCCACATCAACTTGGAAAGGTATGTTTTTTGTTAAGGCTAAATAAAGATGGACTATTCGAATAAAAAGATCCTGATCACAGGCGGCATCGGATTCATCGGTTCTAACTTGGCGCGAACGCTTGTCAATCAGGGAGCGGAGGTCACTCTGGTGGACAGTCTTACTCCGCAATATGGGGGGAATCCGTTCAATATCGCGGATATTCGTGACAAGGTATCTGTCAATATTTGCGATGTACGCGACTCGTATGCCATGGAATATTTACTGAAAGGGCAGGATTACCTCTTCAATCTTGCGGGACAGACGAGTCACATGGATTCGATGAGTGATCCCCAGACAGATCTAGCGATCAATGCGACTGCGCAACTCTCTATTCTTGAGGCATGCCGAAAGATTAATCCCGACATCAAGATTGTTTTTGCCAGTACGCGACAGCTGTACGGCAAGCCGGATTATTTGCCGGTGGATGAAACGCATCCCATTCGACCCGTCGATGTCAACGGAATAAACAAACTTGCAGGAGAGTGGTATCACCTGCTCTACAACAATGTTTACGGCATTCGCGCATGTGCCTTACGGCTGACGAATACCTATGGCCCTGGGATGCGAGTGAAGGATGCGCGACAGACGTTTCTGGGTATTTGGATACGTCTCTTACTGGAGAGGAAGCCGATTAAAGTGTTTGGTGATGGCCTACAGTTACGCGATTTCAATTATGTGGATGATTGCGTGGATGCGTTGTTGCTTGCCGGCGCCAGCGAACAAGCGAATGGTAAGGTCTATAATCTCGGAAGCACTGAAGTAATTAGCCTGAAAGATCTTGCCGAGAAAATGATAAGCCTTGGGTTTGGTGGCAATTACGAATTGGTGCCCTTCCCAGAAGAGCGCAAGGCCATTGATATTGGTGATTACTACAGCGATTTTTCATTGATCGCTTCCGAGCTTGGCTGGTCACCAAAGATTGATTTGGATGACGGGTTAGACCAAACAATCCAGTACTACAAATCACATAGTGAACAGTACTGGGATTTCGCCAACTGATCGGGCTGCAATTCTGGAGTAGTTTCAATGATTTTAATGAATAACTTCAAATCCGAGCCGGCAGCGTTGCGCGAAGACATGCTGGCAGCGGCGCAACGCGTGCTGGAGTCGGGTTGGTATGTGCTGGGTAAAGAAGTGGAGCATTTCGAAGCAGCTTGGGCAGGTACTTGTCGCGTTTCACATGCCATTGGGGTTGGCAATGGGATAGATGCCATTGAAATTGCGTTGCGCGCGCTGAATATTGGGCCGGGCGATGAAGTGATCACAACGCCAATGACGGCTTTTGCCACTGTATTGGCAATTTATCGTGCGGGTGCCATTCCTGTGCTGGCAGATATTGAAGCGGACACGGCACTGCTTTCCCTGGATAGTGTTGAACGATGCGTGACACAACAAACGAAAGCGGTTCTTTTGGTGCACCTTTATGGCCAAGTTTGCAACATTGCGTCCTTTCAACAGTTTTGTGAGCAACGGGGTTTTTATTTGATTGAAGATTGTGCACAAGCCCATTTAGCAAAGAGTGAGGGACGCGCTGCTGGAAGTTATGGAGTTGCAGGCGCGTACAGTTTTTACCCCACGAAAAATCTTGGAGCGCCCGGCGATGCGGGGATGTTGGTGACGAATGATGCTGATATCGCTGCAAAGGCTGGCCGCCTGCGGAATTATGGGCAAAGTGTTCGCTATCATCATCCGGAATTAGGGCTTAATAGCCGTCTGGATGAAATTCAAGCAGCGATGCTTACTGAGCGCTTGAAGTGGCTTGAGGAATTCACGTCACGGCGACAGACGATTGCGCAGGCGTTTCGTGATGAAATGAATAATCCTTCAGTGCGCTTGCTTGCAGCTCCTGAGTCGAAAGATGCGCATGTGTATCACCTGTTTGTCGTGACTTGTGCTCAACGTGATGCCTTGCAGGCGCACCTTGCGAACGAAGGCGTGCAAACGCTGATTCATTATCCGGTGCCAGTGCATCACCAAGAGCCGTGTTTATCGATTCAACGTGACCCAGATGGATTACATGTGAGTGAACAGCATGCGGCTACTTGCCTGTCGCTTCCTTGTCACCCGCAGATGAGTGATACCGATGTGCAAACGGTGATTGATGCGGTCAATCGTTTTCGGGTGGCTTGATGGAACATTTCGTAACGCTCTTCAATAGTCTGTTCCTGCCTCAAGGCTTGGCACTGCATCGATCAATGGAAAGGCATGTGCGAGATTATGTTCTATGGATTTTGTGCGTTGATGATGAAACCTATGATGTGCTCGGAAGACTGGTATTGCCGAATGTTCGGTTGTTGAAACTAAGCGCATTGGAAACAGAGGAACTGCTATCAGTTAAGCCGGGAAGAAAGATTAATGAATATTGCTGGACATTAACGCCATTTGCTCCGCGCTTTGTCTTTGAGGCTGATGCAACAGTTGAGCGTGTGACTTACTTGGATGCAGATTTGTGGTTTCGCAAGCACCCAAAACCACTCTTTGATGAGTTGGATGCATCAGGAAAACACGTTCTTATTACCGATCATGCCTATGCGCCCGAATATGATCATTCGGCAACATCTGGTCAGTTTTGCGTGCAATTTATGACATTTACGCGCGATGGTGGTGAGATGGTTCGCAAGTGGTGGGAAGAGCGCTGTGTTGAATGGTGCTATGCGCGCTTTGAAGACGGCAAGTTCGGTGATCAAAAATATCTTGACGATTGGCCAGAGCGGTTTGAAGCACTCGTGCATATATTGCAGGACAAAGAACGCGCGTTGGCACCATGGAACGCTATGCGTTTTCCCTACGCTCGTGCAGTCTTTTATCACTTTCATGGGCTGAGAATTCTTTCTCGGAAGCAATTGTTGATTGGGCAATATTCGCTGCCGTTAGCTTTGAAGCAGTATGTTTATAAGCCGTACTGTGATGATCTCAAAGAGGCTATCAAGCAACTGGAATCCATTCAATTTAGTTGGAAACCACAAGCAGCGATTGCGAGTTTGCCGAGACGCATATTTCGAAAAATAAGACGGTTGTATCGGGTTTATCAGTGGTTATCGCCATCTGGCTTTATGAAGTAGTGAGAGGTTTAAACCTGATTTGCCAAACCTCAGCTTCCCCATCCACTACACCGGCCACCTGCACGACGACCTCAGTCTGCGCGCGCTCTACAGCGCCGCCGATGCCATGGTAATCCCCTCGCGCCAGGACAATCTGCCCAACACCGGTGTCGAAGCCCACGCCTGCGCCACCCCGGTGATCGCCTTCCACACCGGCGGACTGCCAGACATCGTCCAACACCAGCGCACCGGCTACCTCGCCAAGGCCTTCGACACCCAGGATCTCGCTCACGGCATCGCCTGGGTGCTGGCGCAGGGGACGACAGGGCCATCAGCCGGGCTATTGGGCCAGCAAGCGCGGGAGAGGGCAGAGGCGCGGTTTGCCGCGCCGGTGGTGGCGGAGCAGTATCGGGCGGTGTACGAGCATTGCTGAGTCCTGAAAACAGCGTGAATCCGGACTGTCTTGGTTTGACGACCACAGGGGTTCGTGCTAGCAAATCCTCATTTGCAGCACAATACATAGAGCACCCATGAAAGAGCTGAATATCCGTGAAATGCGCGCCAACATGGGTTGCTTAGACGAGTTGGTGGCCGAAGAAGGCGAATGGGTGATTAGTTTTAGACAGGGCCTAGATGAGGAAATGATTTTTGTGAGGAAAGTATGATAACTGAGAGATTGCAGAGGGCCGCGTTCGAGGCCCAAGTTTGCATGCGTCCGGGGTTCTGGATTTCCAAAAATGGGTACCTGTGGAAACACTGGAGAACCTTTCAAGAGGAACTCCATGTTGATATAGCTAAAGGTGGAAAAGGGCGAGGCCGTCTACGCGAAATAGCACGAAGCCTAAAGTCTTTGCCAAAGACCAGAGTTGTAAGGGTTGGTGAACACAAGGCGAAGATGACTGAGCGCGCACGTTTTTCCTCCGATATGATTGTGATTCCTTCCGATGGTGGTCTGATATTTTTTGACGAGATTCGAGGAAGTCTTATCCGATATTACGGCTTTGGAGTGGTAACTCCGGAGCAAGAAAGTGAAAGAAGGACGTGGCAGACTTTTGTGAACGCTCCGGGTTTTACTGTCTCGCACTGCCGGCAGTTTATTGAGGAGCAGTTGCTGGAAGGAAAGCATATTCGTGATTTGTCTGCGGGTGACGCCAAATCCGTGGTGGGCACCATCTGTCAAGATTACACGAGATTGGCTCAACATATGCAAGACCAGGGCGCGGACGAGGGCTCCCACTGTAAATGTCAAGCTGTAGATTTGAATGACGCATTGGGAAAGGGGTTCCTACAGTCTGTAGAAGACGATTTCTTTAAGCGTTTTTTAGGTGAGTTGCTGGAAATCAGAGATGTGATTAACACGACTTATGTGCCATCAGGTAGTGATAACAGCCCGCACAATGCAGTCATAACCCAATCGGGTTACCACTTTATAGACACATTTCCAGTTCTTGAGCGTGCGGCTTTCGTCCATCCCTTGGGTGTGGTTGCTGGATGGTCGGTTTACAGTAAGGCCACTTTAGCGGGGTTCTTGAATGGTGATTTAGACGCTGTCGTTGTCCCTTTGTTGGAAGTGTCCGGGCTTGATATCAGCCTCACAAAGAGAACTAGATTCGCCATTTTATTGTTGGCGATAGCCTTACCGAGCTTATCTAAAAATTCTTATTCGCATTCAATGAAAACACCAGCAGAGTTTTTTAATTGGCTGGGTCGAGCCTATCAGTTGCGCGACATGAAAGCGTTTTTCTGAACATTGGAGGCCATGAGTTAAAAAAGCACTCATCACCGGCATTACAGGCCAAGACGGCAGCGACTTGGCGGCGATTCTGCCTTCGCATTGGGTGCAGGGCGAGATGCTCTCTATCGCCGACATCGGTCGCATCCAAAAGCCCATCGTCTGGACCCTGCATGACATGTGGGCGTTCTGCGGCGCGGAGCACTACACCGAGAATCATCGCTGGCTAGACGGATATCGTCGCGATAACCGCCCTTCGTACGAATCTGGTTTTGATCTCAATCGCTGGACTTGGCAGCGAAAACGAAAGCACTGGCAACAACCCATGCATATCGTGACGCCGAGCCAATGGCTGGCCGACTGCGTGCGCGACAGTGCGCTGATGCGCGATTGGCCGGTATCGGTAGTGGCGAATCCCATCAATACGGAGCGCTGGAAGCCGTTGGAGCAATCGC
The DNA here is from genome assembly GCF_022406875.1 of Ectothiorhodosinus mongolicus. NCBI lineage: Bacteria > Pseudomonadati > Pseudomonadota > Gammaproteobacteria > Chromatiales > Ectothiorhodospiraceae > Ectothiorhodosinus > Ectothiorhodosinus mongolicus. The sequence goes on along the minus strand of NZ_CP023018.1, from coordinate 698,998 downwards.
TCGCACGAGAGTTGTTGGGATTGCCAGCTCATGTGCCGATGTTGCTGTTTGGTTCCTATGGCGCGAACAACGCCCACCACAAGGGTTTTGATCTGCTTCTGCAAGCATTGAAACACCTGCGCGACGATCCCCGCGCTCAAGGCATGGAACTCGTTGTCTTCGGCCAACGAGCGCCGCAGTCACCCCCCCAACCTCGGCTTCCCCATCCACTACACCGGTCATCTGCACGACGACCTCAGCCTGCGCGCGCTCTACAGCGCCGCCGATGCCATGGTGATCCCCTCGCGCCAAGACAATCTGCCCAACACCGGCGTCGAAGCCCACGCCTGCGCCACCCCGGTGATCGCCTTCCACACCGGCGGACTGCCAGACATCGTCGAGCACCAGCGCACTGGCTACCTCGCCAAGGCCTTCGACACCGAAGACCTCGCCCACGGCATCGCCTGGGTGCTGGCGCAGGGGGCGACAGGGCCATCCAGCGGGCTATTGGGCCAGCAAGCGCGGGAGCGGGCAGAGGCGCGATTTGCCGCCCCCGTGGTCGCGGCGCAGTATCGGGCGGTGTACGAGCAGATTATCTCTTCAGCCCAATCGACATAACGTACAGTTCATGAGGCCAATGGTCGCAAGCGCCATCGTCTGGGTTTTCGTGATGTCGTGTACTTCAGGCTCAAGGGCTCTCTGGAGGCCGAGGGCATGCAGTTGAATCGGGCAGATCGTCGTGATGTGTATGCGGTGTTAAGTACAAAAAAACATTTGGCAGGTAGCTGGGAGCGAAGAGGCCTGAAGCTAACCCGCACTGGGGATGTGCCAGTGTCGCTAGACCTGACTAAGATTGTGCGCAGCACGCAGAGCGCCTTGCGCATTGCCAAGCGCGGCGTCTCTTTGGTTGAGCGACAGGCCGAAGTGTGTTCGGGCGAGCCAGTGTTTATAGGAACGCGCGTACCGTTGGCGCAGGTTTTTGAGCAGTTTCGCGCAGGCGTGTCGATCTTACCCACTTGCAGTGGACACCACAGTAACTTAGTAAACTGGAGGTGAACCATGGCAACGACGGTGAAAGTGATGTCGGAACAAAAACGCGCTCGCTACAGTGCAGAGTATCGAGCCGAGGCGCTCGCGCTGGCCGAGCGAATTGGCGTTGCAGCAGCGGCCCGCGAACTGGGGCTTTATGCCACGCAGATCTATCAGTGGCGATCGAAAGCAGCGCACGAGCGAGGTGTGAGCGATCGGGAGCGTGAGCTACGCGAGGAGAATGCCCGGCTCAAGCGCCAACTGGCTGAGAAGACCGAAGAGGTCGAGATACTGGGAAAAACCGCGGCGTACTTTGCAAAGAAGCTGGATTGAAGTACGCCGCCATCCACCAGCATCGGCTCAGCCACCGAATTGCCAGGCAATGTGCTGTTCTGGGTGTCTCGCGTAGTGGCTACTACGCCTGGCTGAGTCGGGCTGAGATGGCTTTGCAGCGTCAACAGGCCAAGGCTGAACGAGATGCTAAGGTGGTTGAGCTCTTTGAAGCGAGAAAGCGCCGTTATGGCGCGCCTCGCCTTGCCAAAGAGTTGCAAGCCGAGGGCATGCCGATGAACCGCAAGACAGTGGCCGAGAGCATGCGCCGGCTGGGTCTGCGTGCCAGAGCGGCGAGACGCTTTAGGTGCACCACCGATTCTAGCCACCGGCTGGGTGTCGCACCCAACTTGCTTGACCAGGACTTCAGCGCGCAGCGCCCTGATCAGAAGTGGGCTGGTGACATCACCTACCTGCGCACCACGCAGGGCTGGCTGTACCTGGCAGTGGTCATCGATCTTTGCACCCGCAAGGTGATTGGCTGGGCGAGCAGTCAACGAATTGATGGGCAACTCGCCTGTGGCGCGCTCGAAGCAGCCATCGCCCGGCGCAGCCCGCCCCACGGAGTAATCATGCACACCAACCGTGGCAGCGTTTACTGTGGCTGGCAGCACCGAGCTCTGATCCGCCGCCATGGACTGATCGCCAGCATGAGCGGCCGAGGCAACTGCTACGATAATGCGCCGGTTGAGAGTTTTTTTCATACGTTAAAGGTGGTGACCTTTCCCCCAAAATAAGCGCCAAAAGTTCGATGAGATTTCCATTACGATGTAACGAGGAGATCTCATATGAAGAAGCGATATACCGAAGAACAGATCATCAAAGCCATCAAGCGTCATGAAGCCGGGGTCAAAGTTGACGAGATATGCCGTGATTTAGGCATTTCAGCAGGGACTTTTTACAACTGGCGAAGCAAGTACGCTGGCCTCGAAGTCAATGACGCCAAGCGTCTCAAGGCGCTAGAGTCTGAGAACCACAAGCTCAAACGCATCCTGGCTGACAAGCTACTTGAAGTTGAGGCCATGAAGGACGTGCTCTCAAAAAAGTGGTGAGCCCAGCCAAGCGCCGAGAGGTGGTGAAGCATTTGGTTGGGCAGTTTGGGATCAGTCAACGCCGTTCCTGTGAGCTGGCGAGCGTGAGTCGCTCATCCCTCCGGTATCAACGAAGAGAGGGTCGTGATGAGGCACCGTCATGATGCACTGAGGGCCCGTCTCAAGGCTCTGGCGAGCACCAATGCGCGCTACGGCTACTTGTTGCTGCATGGCCTGCTCAAAAGCGAGGGGCTGGTAATCAACAAGAAGCGGACTTATCGTCTTTATTGTGAGGAGGGCCTCCAAGTGAGAACCAAGAAGCGCAAGAAACTGCAACGCCCTCGTCTTCCCATGGAAGTCCCAACGATCCCAAACCAGCGCTGGTCCATGGACTTTGTGGCAGATCAGCTCAGCAATGGCAGACGCTTTCGGATACTGAACATTGTGGATGACTTCTCCCGAGAGCTGGTCGGCCAGCTGATTGGCTTTTCGCTCTCCGGGCATCAGGTCGTTCGATATCTAGGCCAGTTAGCTGCCTCAAGGGGACTGCCGAGAATGATCACCATGGACAACGGCAGCGAATTCACCAGCAAGGCTATACACTTCTGGTCCCGAGATACTGGGGTAAAGCTTGGGTTTATCCAGCCAGGCAAGCCCACCCAGAATGCTTTTGTCGAAAGCTTCAATGGCAAGTTCAGGAACGAATGTCTGAATCAGCACTGGTTCAGATCCATTGAGGAAGCCAAAAATACAGTCGATGAGTGGCGGGACCATTACAACCAGGTTCGACCCCACAGCTCACTGGGCTATCTGCCACCTTTGGAGTTTGCCAAACGTGCAGCATAAAATAACCAAGATCTCATCGAGCTAATGGCGCAGACTTTGGGGAAAGGTCAATGACTAGGTGGTTTAGCAAAGAATGTACTTGTGCTGAATCTACTCGTACCGGCGGGGGGGGCAGGGCACGGCGGCAGAATTTTTGAACAACAGGGAATCAGATGACCGATTGGATTGAATTGGATCCTGCGTATAGCACAACGCGCCTTGTGCGCAAAGTGGCGCCTGAGGTAGTTGAATCGGAGCTGAAAGCTGCACACAAACCTGAAGATCAATTTGAAACCATCATCTTCCAACCCGAAGGTGAAGGCTGTAGAGCTGTAGGCGGGTTGCGCACAAAGGGATACTTCAAAAAAAGCAGCGAAGAAAAACCGTTGATTACAGTAATCACCGTTGTTTTTAACGGAGAACAATATCTCGAAGAAACCATCCTCAGCGTCATCAAACAGGCCTATGACAATGTCGAATATATCATCATCGATGGCGGCTCTTCGGATGGGACACTTGATATTATTCGAAAATATGAACATGCGATTGATTACTGGTTGAGTGAGAGCGATGATGGTATCTATTATGCAATGAACAAAGGAATTCGGTTGGCGCTCGGAGATATCATAGGTTTAGTAAATGCAGATGATGTTATCTACTTGCATACGGTCGAGAATATTGCTGAGGCACTTCTAGCAGAACACAATGCCGGATTCACAATGGCTCCGGTCGAGTTAGCATATTTAGATGGAAAAGTATTTGGTATTGTGAAGCCATTGGCTAATTATGAAATTTATGAGCGTATGTGGAATGAAATGCCAAGTCCCCACCAAGGCGTTTATGTAAGAATAAATATATATAAAAATTTAGGTTTATTTAATGAGAAGTATGCTCTTAGTGCGGACTATGACTATTTACTTCGACTACTTCTGGCACACATAAAGTATGCATGCATGGACCAACCCGTTGGCTTTTTCCGTTCAGGAGGCTTAAGCGGTGGTCTTCAAACGTGGCTCGAAACCCGCGAGCTTTTATCTGCTTATGGTCGACCACGGCTAGAAATAGAATATGGGTTCATATCATCTATTGCCAAAATGATAGCGGCACGCACCCTCCCTGATTTTTTATTTAAGAAATTAAAAAAATTCAATAAAAAATCTAAACGAAACTTGTATTAAAAGTGTTAATACAATAATAGTATTGGGAAATATTTTATTTTTTATTCTGATTTATTTATAAATTTATTTCAAAATTAAAGTCCATGAATATCATACCAATATCTCTCGCGGCCTTAGTGCCTTTTTCATATTATTCGCATCATGGATTACGTGTTGCTCCGTTTGGTGTTCTATTAGTCTATGTTTTTCTTTTTTTATACCAAATATTTTGTTCTCGGTTCAGTAGTTTTTTAGTGTATAGAAATCGATATATCTTATCGTGTTCTTATATTATTTTAATGTTTGCAATTATTTCACTCGCTGTCTCTGGTAATGCTCAGTTTATTACTTCTTACTTATTATTTTTGACGTTTTTGCTATGGCCGTTTCTTCTGAGAAAAAAAGATTTTAATTACAAAAACTACAATCATATAATTAAAATTTATGTTATTGGTGTAATATTTTGTGCTGTAGGGGTGTTATTTCAGGTTTATTCTTTTTTTATTCTTGGGAATGAAGTTTTTCGGGTTGCTCTTTTTGGGGGTGGGCGTATAGCCTTCAGTTTTTTATGGAAAGACTTTAGTTTCCTATCGCTCTATTTTGTTAGTGCAATCCCTCTCGTGTTTATTATTTTTTCTAGATGGATTTCTATTTTCGTCTCTGTATTGCTTTTGGTAGCTTCTGTGTTAACGTCTGCAAGAACTGGAATCGCTGCGTTGATCTTGTTTTGTTTCTTTTATCTGATCTATGCACTATTTCGGTCTACCGTAACTGGTACGTTAAGTAAAAATTCTATTTTTCTTGGTATAAGTATCTTTATTATAGTTGGTTTTCTTGTTTTTGTTTTATCAGCTATAGGCGTAAGGCAAGTAACGCTTGCATCCACTGGAAGGGTTGAGAGTGTCATGCAGGCCATTCATTACTGGATGGCATTTCCATTATTTGGCAGTTGGATGGATCCAGTTAGATATGATTCTGGTACAATACCGCACCATATACTTACCTATTCTCTTGTCATGGGAGGTTTAGTATTTAGCAGTCTTTTTTTTCTTTGGTTATTCTCTGCGTACCACATTATTTTCTCAAAAAACAAATTTATCTTTTATTCGATCGTAATAGCTTTATTAGGATTTAATTTTATACCGTCTTTTTTTTCCGCTTATTTCTTGGCATTTCTGTTTTCGCTATCTATTTTTTACGGCCAAGTATACAGAAACATATCTTATTGATGATTGCAATAAATATAATCTCATCACCAATAGGTGGAGGCGCAGAGTTGCTTGTTCGGGAGCTACATAGAATCTATCTGAGTCAGAAATTAGATTCGCACGTTATTTATTCTGTTGCAGATAAACATACTCAAAGTCAAAACGAAACTGTATTCGGAGTAAATCCTCGTAGTCCATTTAACATTTTCAAAATCCGTAAAGCCCTGAAAAGCCTTGCCCGTAGTGAAAATAGTGATTTAATTGTTCATGTTCACCTTACCTGGCCTTTTTTCTATGCCAGTCTGGCAAGCCTTGGGTTGAATAATGTCAAGCTGATATACACCGAACACAACACAACTAATAAACGTCGTAATATCCCTATTATTTGGTTGTTGGAGCGTCTTCTATATTCGCGATACGAACGCATTATTTGTATCAGTGACGGTGTGAAGAAATCGCTCGAAAATTGGGTGGGACCAAAAATCGCTCAGCGGTTGGTTACCATTCCCAATGGTTCTCGCGTTTATTCTGTCATTGAACGCTCAACGCTTGAAGGGCGAACTGCTCGGTTGATTTCGATTGGTTCTCTTTCCTCCAGAAAGAATTTTGCTACGGCGATCATTGCTATTGCTCAATTAAGAGATGAAGTCGAATCATACACAATCATTGGTGAAGGTTCTGAGCGTCCACGCCTTGAAAGATTAATCGAAGACTTGAAATTAGGAGATAAGGTTAAGTTGTTAGGTTGGTCCGATGACATCGAGGCCCACCTGCATGCGGCAGATATTCAGCTAATTCCATCGCTTTGGGAAGGATTTGGTCTGGTGGCAGTAGAGGGAATGTCTACGGGTTTACCCGTGGTAGCCTCCAATGTGGACGGTCTGCGCGAGGTGTTGGACGAGGATAATCCTTCAGTAATTTTGGTAGATTCACCTGAATCTGTGGATGAATGGGTTAGTGGCATCCGTGCTTCGGTGGAAAATATACATGATAAAGGTTTTAAAAGCATGGCCACTACTTCCCGCAAGCAATCGGAAAAGTTTACTTTAGAAAAAATGGCTGATCAGTATCTGGCTACATATCGTGACGTTTTGGCGGAGCAAAATAATTGAACTCGGTCAATACTGCTTTTGAGTGTCGATGTCAGATTCACTTTAATTCCGATAGCGCGGGCAGTTGTGATTACGCTGCATGGAACGAGGCCATCAACAAATGAAATATCTCATCACCGGCGTCGCCGGCTTCATCGGCTCCAATCTTTTAGAAACCTTGCTGAAGCAGAACCAAACCGTTGTTGGGTTGGATAACTTCTCCACGGGACACCAGAAGAATCTGGTTGAAGTGCAATCATTAGTCACTGCCGAGCAATGGCAACGCTTTCGCTTTATCAAAGGAGATATTCGCGATCTGGCTGCGTGTAAACAGGCGTGTGACGGCGTTGATGTTGTTCTGCACCAGGCGGCGCTGGGTTCGGTGCCGCGTTCGATTGAAGACCCCATCACCGCCAATGCGAATAACATTGATGGCTTTCTGAACATGCTGGTCGCCGCGCGCGATGCGAAGGTCAAGCGATTTGTGTATGCCGCGAGCAGCTCCACCTATGGCGATCATCCCGATCTGCCGAAGGAGGAAGATAAGATTGGCCGGCCGCTGTCACCCTATGCGGTCACCAAGGTGGTGAATGAACTCTATGCCGATGTGTTTGCCAAGACCTATGGCATGGAATGTATCGGGCTGCGTTACTTCAATGTGTTTGGTCGTCGGCAAGACCCGGATGGTGCCTATGCGGCAGTGATTCCCAAGTGGACGGCGGCCCTGATCAAAGGTGAACCGGTCTATATCAATGGCGATGGCGAAACCAGCCGCGACTTCTGCTATATCGATAACGCAGTGCAAGCCAACTTGCTGGCAGCCACCACGAACAATCCAGACGCAGTCAATCAGGTCTATAACGTGGCTGTAGGCGATCGCACTACGCTGAATGAGTTGTATGGCGAAATTCAGCAGCAACTTCTTTCGCGTTATCCGCACTTGGAGGATGCTAGACCCACTTACCGCGATTTTCGCCCAGGCGATGTGCGCCATAGTCTGGCCGACATCAGCAAGGCAGCGAATTTTCTGGGCTATGCGCCCACGCACCGCTTGCGCGAAGGGCTGACCGAAGCGGTCGATTGGTATAGCCAGAACGCCTGATCGCGGTCTATTTCGTCTTAAAAGAGTAACCCCATGGAATTGAATCATTTGAAACTCGCCATCATCGGCTTGGGCTATGTGGGCCTGCCACTGGCGGTGGAGTTCGGCAAGCACCGGCCAGTACTCGGTTTTGACATTAACCGCAAGCGTATCGCCGAGTTGCAAGAGGGTACGGATGTAACACTGGAAACCACAGAAGACGAACTGCGTGCGGCTTCCCATTTGCGTTTTTCCACAGATCTGGCTGATCTGCACTCGGTTAACTGTTATATCGTCACTGTGCCGACGCCGATTGATGCGCACAAGCGCCCCGACCTGGGGCCTTTGCTCAAGGCCAGCGAAACGGTGGGTAAGGTGCTGAAGGCCGGCGACATTGTGATCTATGAATCCACCGTGTATCCGGGTTGCACCGAGGATGACTGCGTGCCGGTTCTGGAGCGCGAGTCGGGCCTGTCCTTTAACCAGGACTTCTTCTGCGGCTACAGCCCGGAGCGCATCAACCCGGGCGATAAGGAGCACCGCGTCACCACGATCAAGAAGGTGACCTCTGGGTCTATGCCCGAGATCGCCGAGGTCGTGGATGCACTCTATCGGGACATCATCACTGCCGGCACGCATAAAGCGCCCAGCATCCGGGTCGCCGAAGCCGCCAAAGTGATTGAGAACACCCAGCGCGATTTAAATATCGCCCTGATTAACGAGTTGGCGATGATCTTTAATAAGATGGGCATTGATACGCAGGCGGTGCTCGAAGCCGCGGGCAGCAAATGGAACTTCCTGCCGTTTCGCCCGGGTCTGGTCGGCGGGCACTGTATCGGCGTGGACCCATATTATTTGACCTATAAAGCCGAGGCCATTGGCTATCACCCTGAAATTATCTTGGCAGGTCGGCGATTAAATGACGGTATGGGCGCCTATGTGGTGTCGCAATTAATCAAAGCGATGATCAAAAAGTCGATCCAAATTGAAGGCGCCAGAGTGTTGGTGATGGGCCTGACCTTCAAAGAGAACTGCCCGGATCTGCGCAACACTCGCGTGGTGGATATTGTCAGTGAGTTAAAGCAATACAACATTGCGGTCGATGTGTATGACCCGTGGGTCAGCGTGGCAGAAGCAGAACACGAATACGGCATTACGCCAATCCCGCACCCCAGCGCTGGCGCCTATGACGCGATGATTCTTGCGGTTGCTCATGCGGAGTTCAAAGACCTTGGGCCTGAGCGTATTCGAGCTTTTGGTAAAGCGGATTCTGTGATCTATGACTTGAAATATTTGCTGCCGTCGGATGCGGCGGATTTGCGGTTGTAGATTCCATTTTTGAATTAGGTGGAATTATCAAGCTGCTAATCCTTGTTAATGATCTGAGCTATTTCCTGTCGCATCGTTTGCCGATTGCCCAAGCTGCCACGGCAGAAGGTTATGAAGTCAGTGTTGGCCACGGGGAATTAGGCGGCGTTTCGCCTGAACTGGTTGCGCAGCTTGGTTTTCCAACCTACTTTGTGCCGATGCAGCGTGGTGGCACGAATCCCTTGCAAGAGTTGCGGTCGTTGTATTCAGTCTGGCGTTTGTATCGATTGCTGCGGCCAGACTTGGTGCATTTGGTCACCATCAAGCCATACCTCTACGGTGGGTTGGTTGCTCGCTTGGCAAGGGTCCGAGGCGTGGTTTCTGCAGTCGCTGGTTTGGGGAGTGTATTTATTCGCTCAGACCTGAGAAGCCGTGCGTTTCGGGCGCTTCTTTATCCCATTTATCGAATGGCGTTTGGTCATCCTAACCAGCGTGTGATTGTGCAAAATCAGGATGATGCGAGTGTTTTGATCAATTGGGGTGTGCTGGACTCTCAGAAAATTCGGCTACTGCGGGGTTCTGGGGTCGATCTGACTGCATTCACGCAATTAGATGAGCCGGACGGTGTGCCGACGGTGTGTTTTGCTGCGCGCCTGTTACGCGATAAAGGCGTGTATGATTTTGTAGCGGCTGCGCGGTTGCTGAGGGAGCGTGGAATAGAAGCGCGTTTTTGGCTGGCGGGTGATGCCGATACCAAGAACCCAACGGGTTTGACTGAATCCGAACTGCAGTCTTTGCGGGATGAGGGTGTGGTCGAGGTGCTGGGGTATCAAAAAGACATTCCGGCGTTGTATGCAAAGGCGCATATCGTCTGCTTACCGTCTTATCGTGAGGGTTTACCGAAAGCACTTGTTGAGGCCGCTTCAGCCAGCCGCGCGGTGGTCACAACCGATGTTCCGGGTTGTAGGGATGCCATCGTTCCAAACGAATCCGGTTTATTGGTGCCCGTGAAATCCCCTGAAAAATTAGCCGATGCCTTGCAGTGGTTGATTGAACATCCGGCTGAGCGTGTGGCGATGGGTAAGGCCGGACGGTTGCTGACAGAGCGTGAATTTGCCATCGAGAAAATCGTGCAAGGGCATCTGGAGATTTATCAAGAATTGCTGGAGTCTGTGCCGTGATTTTGGTCACGGGTGCTTCCGGGTTTGTCGGTGCAGCGCTTTGCCGTGAATTAGACGCACGTGGTTTTGCCGTGCGCGGCGCTGTTCGGTCGTTGCATTCTTCTTTTTCATTGGCTTCCGGCATTGAGCCTGTCGCAGTCGGCAATCTGGATGCCGCTACGGATTGGTCTTCCGCATTGGCGGGGGTGGATTGCGTGATTCACTGCGCGGCCCGGGCGCATGTGATGCACGAGACCGAGGCGGATGCGCTGGCGGCGTATCGCTCGGTGAATGTGGATGGGTCGCGGCACTTGGCGGAGCAGGCGGCCGCTGCGGGGGTGCGGCGGTTGGTGTATCTGAGTTCGATTGGGGTATTGGGGATTCACACAAACGGCCGCGGGCCGTTTTTTGTTTCTGATGCGTCCAACCCCGTTGAGGACTACGCCGTCTCCAAATGGGAGGCCGAGCAGGCGTTGTGGGCGGTGGCGGCGAACACGGGCCTGGAGGTGGTGGTGGTGCGCCCGCCGCTGGTCTATGGCCCGGGTGCCAAGGGCAATTTGGCGCGCTTGCTGAAGCTGGTGCGCTCGGGCGTGCCCTTGCCCTTGGGCGCGGTGCACAATCAGCGCTCGTTGATTGGGCTGGATAATTTGGTGGATCTGTTGATTCGTTGTGTCGATCATCCCGCGGCGGCGGGGCAGACGTTGTTGGTGTCGGATGGCGAGGATGTCTCCACGCCCGATCTGCTGCGCCACATGGCGGCGGGGTTGGGGCGCAGCGCGCGCTTAGTACCCGTACCTGTGCCGCTGCTGCGCCTAGCGGGGCGGGCTTTGGGTAAGCAGGCGGAAGTTGATCGCCTGGTGGGGTCGTTACAGATCGATAGCCGCCACACCCGCGAGCTGCTGGACTGGACGCCGCCAGTGAGCCTAGCCGAGGGCATTCGAAGGATGGTGCAGGGGGCGTGATGGAATGGATTGCCACGGCTTCTGCGAAGCCTCGCAATGACTTTTCTCGTCATCGCGAGCGACGTAGTCGCGTGGCGATCCAGCGCAGGTGGGCGGCATCAACATGCTGTGGCCAAGGTGGAGAGGGTATAGTAAGGTAATACTTCCAACTACTCTCGAGGGGTAAGTCACATGACTTCTTCTGCTGTCCGCCCGGTTGCGATCAAGATTGATGAGGACATCAAAGCCCGTTTGAAGCGCTTGGCCGATGCGCGGCAACGCTCGTCACATTGGTTGATGCGCGAGGCGATTACGCAGTATGTCGATCGCGAAGAGAAGCGAGAGGCGTTCCGTCGGGAAACACTCAATGCTTGGGAAGCTTTTCGTGAAAACGGATTACACGTGACTGCCGATGAGGCCGACGCCTGGATGGCTCAGCTCGAACAGGGCCATGACCTTGAACCACCCGATGCGCACGTTTAAATGTCTCGATTGATTTGGTCTCCGGCCGCGCTGGCCGATGTCAAGCGACTCTATGATTTTCTCAAGCCCAAGAATCTGGACGCGGCGAAACGCGCCGTGAAGTCCATTCGCCAAGGAGTGAAGGTGCTGGAGGCGCAACCGGGTGTGGGCCGCCCTGTCGAAGAGATGGATGACGAATTCCGCGACTGGTTAATTGACTTTGGCGACAGCGGTTACGTGGTGCGCTACCGAGTTGACCACCAATCTGTCACGGTTTTGGCAGTGCGGCATCAAAAAGAGGTTGGGTTCTGATATATGGATTGCCACGGCTTCTGCGAAGCCTCGCAATGAGGGCCGAAAAGGAGCGAAAAGGGGACGGATTTATTTTCTGTCCTGGCAGGCTTGCGCACCCGCTCCACCATCAGCCGCCACAATGCCGCCTCGCTGCGCTCCCACCAAGCCGTCGCCGACTTTGTGGTGATTGCCGAGCTGCCGAATGATTACCTGCTGATCGGGTTTCCGAGGGTGGGGCGGGAAAGGCCGGTGTTGGGGTTGTGATAGTGGGGGCATACTCGAAGCCGGGAAGTGAATTGGGGATTAAGGGCCGTATGCATTAAGCTTGCTGGGTGTTGAATCAGTGTGGAGGACGCGTCGTGATGAAAACAGAAGACCTGCTGCGAGAAATCGAATCACTTCCTGTGGATGAGCGCGCGAAGATAGCTGACCTGGTGCTCAAGGGCTTAAATGCACCGAACTTAGACATTGACAAACAGTGGGCGGGAGTCGCGAAGCGACGGTTGGATGAGATTCAATCAGGCTCAGCCAAGCCAGTATCAGGTGAAGAGGTGTTTGCCGAGATCTCGAAGCGGTTTTCATAGTGAAGTATGCGTTCCATCCAGAGGCTCGGGAAGAGTTTCGACTCGCAATTGATTATTACGAACAGTGTGAAACGGTAATCCCCCCATTTATAACCGAGGCGATAAGTAGAGCTCCTTAGGCAGCCATCGCCATCTTTTGCTTGGGGGTAAAGCCGCCCAAAGCCATATTCGGTCGTTCGTGGTTGTATGTCCAGAGCCAACGGGTGGCAAAGTATTGAACCTCACCGATTGAGTCGAACAGATAGTGGCTCAGCCAGTCATAGCGAATGGTTCGGTTGTAACGCTCGACATAGGCATTCTGTTGGGGCTTCCCAGGTTGTATATAACGCAGTTCGATGCCTTGGCTTTTCGCCCACTCAACCAGCTTATGACTGACGAGTTCTGGACCGTTGTCGCAGCGAATCGCCTTGGGTTTGCCACGCCATTCAATCAGTTGGGTTAATGAGCGGATCACCCGCTCGGCCGGCAATGAGAAGTCAGCATCAATGATCAGTCCCTCTCGGTTGTAGTCATCAATGACGTTGAACAAGCGGTATGTTCTGCCATCAGCCAGCTGGTCATCTCACGGCGATGAGACGGCCTTACCACTTTCCCTCGAGGGCTTCCTTGCGTAACTCGGACTTTAGCCGCTCCTCGGCGTACATCTTCTTCAAGCGCCGGTTCTCGTCCTCAAGCTCTTTCAGGCGTTTCATCATGGATGTGTCCATGCCGCCATACTTGGAGCGCCACTTGTAGAAGGTTGCGTTGCTGATGCCATGCTCGCGGCAGAGTTCGGGAACCGATAGGCCAGCCTCAGCCTGCTTGAGTATCGCCATGATCTGGCTGTCAGTGAAACGTGATTGTCGCATGTGGAATCTCCTGTCTTCATCAGGGTACAAAATTCCACTTATTACCTCGATTGTTTTTCGGGGGGATTACCCCAATCGCCTGTGAAATAAGATATCAACTGATGATATGATTTATTGTGGTTTGGAGATTCTTCTTGACCTACACGGTCAAATTCTGGTGCAGGAGGATGGTTCGTGGATCAAAATCGAGGCGCGGCGAGCTGAGGAGACTGAGCAGAGACCCCACGGGATCAAGTATTCCTTGACCCTTCATGCGCGCGATGGAAAACGCCTGATGGGTTATGACAACGCTCATGGTCTGAAGCAGACTGGGAAAAGGCATGAGGCGCAAAAAGTGCCCTTTGATCACCGCCATCCGTTCGAGAAGCGCGAGCCGGTGATTTATGCATTTTCGTGTCCGGAAGAATTGCTTAGGCACTTTTTCGCTGAAGTCGACGAGGTTTTGAGGGAGCTGAAAAAGCGATGAAAAGGTTAACTATCGGGATTTTGCCCCAGGATAAGATGCGGGAGCGGGTGATCAAGATTGCCAAAGGCGACTTGAAGCCCAAGCCCGGCGATCCGAAGGTATGGTTTCCCTCCATGCGCTCATTGGCAGAGGTGCTGAGTGATGAAAATAGGTTGCTGTTGAAGGTTATTGCTGCAGAGCAGCCTCCGTCGATCCGCGAACTCGCCGAACGAACCGGGCGCAAGCAAAGCAATTTGTCCAGGACGCTCAAAACCATGTCCCACTATGGCCTGGTCGAGCTCAAACCTGCCGGGCGTCGTTGCCTGAAGCCGGTAGCCAAAGCGACGCAGTTCAAGATTGTTGCCTGAGCATTAGCAAGCTTGGTCTATAGGCTGAAAAGGGGACGTAATTATTTTCTGCTCGATCTGCAATAGGACCAATCGCGCCCGACACGCGAGGCTGAATGGCTCGTCGTGAAAAACTGAACCCCGGGCGCATGCGCAAGCAGAGGCGGATCCGGGGTCGACGCTTCGGATCGTAAATTAGATGAATAACGATGGTCAATGCGGCTGACTAGGGCCTTAAACCGAATGATGCGTCTAGGCGGGCCTTGGCGACCTCGACGCGCTGCAGGGTTTTATCGAGGCCATGCCCGAGTCGCACCTGGCGTATTTCCATCCCCATGGGTTTGACCGAGCCGATCTCACGGCCGTGCTTCGCTCGCGCAGCTTCATGACCTATGGACTGTTCGTTGAGGATGCGCTGGCGGCCTATGCGCTGCTGAAGTTGGCGCCCACGGGCAGCGCGTTCATCGGATTGCTGGTCGGGCCTGAGCATACCGGCAAAGGGCTTGGGCGCTTTATTGTGGCGTACCTCTATTGGCAGGCCTCGCTGGCAGGCTTGCGCACCCGCTCCACCATCAGCCTCCACAATGCCGCCTCGCTACGCTCCCACCAAGCCGTCGCCGACTTTGTGGTGATTGCCGAGCTGCCGGGTGACTATTTGATGATCGAGTTCCCGAGGGTGGGGCGGGGCAGGCCGGTGTTGGGGTTGTGAGGGGGTTTGCATCAGTGTTAACCACGGTTGACATGTTGGCAATTGTTAACTAGAGTGCGCATATGCTGGAAGTCTTCAAAACTGAAGAATTCGCACGCTGGTTTACGAGGCTTCGTGACCGAAAGGCAAAGGCACGCATCCAGGCTCGAATTGACCGATTGGAACAGGGTCATTTCGGTGATGTTGAGTCGGTCGGCGATGGGGTCAGCGAATTGCGGCTATTCTACGGCCCCGGTTATAGAATTTATTTCACCAGGCGCTCTTCAGTGATTGTCATTCTTCTAACTGGGGGTGACAAAGGTTCTCAGAGTAAAGATGTTGCGAAAGCCAAAGCGTTGGCCCAGCAACTGGAGGTATAGAAATGAGCGTTAAACTGAGTCGTTGGGATTCAGCGGAATATCTGAAAACTGACGCCGATATCCAAGAATATCTAGAAGCGATTCTCGAGGAAGGTGGTGACGATCCAGCCTATGTCGTGCATGCGCTTGGGGTCATTGCCCGCGCCAAGAATATGAGCCAGCTTGCCAGAGACGCGGGGCTTTCCAGAGAGGGGCTTTATAAAGCTCTTTCAGAAGAAGGCAACCCCAGTTTCTCTACCGTTGCCAAAATTGCAAAAGCATTGGGGTTGCAAATTAAGTTTGAAACGGCAGCGTAGTCATACCCACTAACCATCACAAGCAGTCTGACGGTTCCTTCGGAGCCGCAGCTGTTGTGAAGCGTTGATGGGGTTGGCGTGAGGATCGGTATGAATCCAGCGGAGTTTTGGAAGAACTTCAGGCTTGGTGAAGAACTCGGTATCTCTGGGGCGTTCACCTATAACGGATTACGCAGGTTTTACGAGCTTCGTAACCTTGATCAACCTGACGAAGTATTCGAGGTCATTTATAACTTGGCCGTCGGCATAGAGCGTTTATTGAAGATTGCAGTCGTGCTTCTGGAGCATGCTGAAGACGTAGACCAGGAAGACTTAGAAAAGTCTCTAATTACGCACAATCATCTGGATTTACTTCATAGAGTTAGACGCCACGTCCCAATAAACGTAGCGGGACCCCACAACGAATTTCTGAAGTTGCTGGCGACCTTTTATAAGAGCCATCGGTACGACCGTTTCTCCATCTCGTCGATCACTGATCCACAGAAAGAACGGGACGCACTGTGCAGATACTTCTCGAAGCAACTCGGTTTGGAGTTGCCGAAGCCAGGCTCACTGATCGGAACCCCTAATGACGCTCGATACAAGAAGCTCCTACAAAAAGTCGTGCAGACCATCTGCCGCGAGCTATACAGAATTATATGGTCACGAGCGGATGAGCTTAATTTATATACATACGAACTGCGACGCGGATCGAAGGCGGAGACGATCTTTCTGGGAGAGGCTGATACCCCAGCTGAGAACGTATTATGGAAAGAGCTTCTACTCTTCTTCATGAATACGAAAACAACATCGGGGTACTTGAAGTTCCTGCGGGGTATCCCCGCACTTGATTTCGATCCGGCGCTTGTTGGTGACTATTTGGATTGCTTTCAATCAGACGCCGCCAAGGCCTTGGTGGTAAATGAGTTAGAACATCTTCACGAGGAACTGGAAGGAAAAGGTGAGCGCTTCCACATGATTGAGGTAATCGGTAGCCCAGACGTTTACTTCGATGATGAAGATGAAGACGAGTGGCTTCGATGATCCGAGAAGCGACACCCAATAATTACTGTGGGGTCAACGGCCCCTCTGTCACCTTAGTTGGAACCAGTGATGTCACGCGATTTTAGACATTGGTTGGGTCCAGATCTCACGCCAATACGACGCAAAGCGCCGCGTGGCCGTGGTCTACGAAGATTTTGTCGTTGTGATTGCGATGCGATTGAAGTCCGATGGTTCACTGAAAACGAACTTCGTGACCTGTTACCAGGCGGACAACAGTATCAAGAAAATCAGGAGCTCCCCGCAGTGGTCAAGAGCTGAATGTGTCCGTTTGCTCAGAGGTGAACGGTGATGGCAGGCAACAAAAAAGCCGCTGATTCGCTACGCGGGTTCAGCGGCCGAAACCTCGATAGGTTCAAAGCCGATAGGCAGTGAACTCGTAGTGGAGTCTATCCCATGCGACATTTTTGTCAAGCCGCGTGGACTGGCGATTACTGCAGATGGAACATGAATGCGCAGCCCACGAAAGTGCGTGCGCCGATGAAGTGGCAGGCAGCGTTTGGTCATGCGCCTATTGGGGCATGGCGACCTCTACGCACCGCAGGGTTTTATCGAGGCCATGCCCGAGTCACACTTGGCGTACTTTCATCCCCATGGGTTTGGCCGAGCCGATCTCACGGCCGTGCTTCGCTCCCGCAGCTTCATGACCTATGGACTGTTTGTTGAGGATGCGCTGGCGGCCTATGCGCTGCTGAAGTTGGCGCCCACGGGCAGCGCGTTCATCGGTTTGCTGGTCGGGCCCGCGCATACCGGCAAAGGGATTGGGCGCTTTATTGTGGCGTACCTCTATTGGCAAGCCTCGCTGGCAGGCATGCGCACCCGCTCCACCATCAGCCGCCACAATGCCGCCTCGCTGCGCTCCCACCAAGCGGTCGCCGACTTTGCGGTGATTGCCGCGCTACCGCATGACTACCTGCTGATCGAGTTCCCGCGGGTGGGGCGGGAGCGGCCGGTGTTGGGCAAGATCACATGAAACCCCGGAGCTTGACTGAAAATGCCGGAACCTGATGGGATAAAAAACTTTACCAAAGTGGTTAATTAAAATATAATCCTTCGCCCGTGGAAATCCATGTCAAGAACGCAAAGCTGCGTAAGTTGCTCGAGGTGCAATCGCAAGCGGTACAAAAACTCGGTAAGGCAGCCGCCAAGAAATTGGCTACTCGAAGGGGTGAGTTAGTAGCAGCCACATCGGTGACCGATCTGCGCACGGGTGATCCTCATCCATTAAAGGGTGATCGTGTCGGTCAATATTCGGTGGACCTCGATGGTGGCAGACGGCTCTTATTTGAGCCTGCCCATGAGATCTGGCCAACCAAAGAGGATGGCGGGATTGATTGGGCTCGCGTTACAGAGATCAGGATTATATTGATAGGTGATTACCATGATTAATGAGGCAAAACCGCTTGAGCCAGATTGGGTCTCCCTGCCAGGCGATACCATTGCGGAGATCATGGAAGAAGCTGGTTGGTCGCAGCGGGATCTAGCCGGCCGGCTTGGGTACTCAGAAAAGCACCTCAGCCTGCTCATCAACGGCGATGCGACGATTACGCGCGATACAGCTCAGCGCTTGGAGCGGGTGTTGGGTGGGAGTGTTGACTTCTGGCTTAACCTGGAAGCGAATTATCAGCGGGATAAGGCGCGCATCGAAGCGCAGACACGCTGTCATGATTGGGTGGGCTGGCTTGAGCAGTTTCCTGTGAAGTTTCTGATGGATCACGGCATGCTCAAAGAGTGCCGGCTCACCCAAAACAACAAATCTGGCGTTGTCGATGAACTGCTTCGGTTTTTTCGAGTGGCGACGCCGGATGAATGGCAGAGCCAGTACGCTGAGCTGCAACTGTCTTTCCGCCGAAGCCAGCGGGTGGAGTACCCCATCGGACTGGTTTCTGCCTGGCTTCGTATGGGAGAGCATGGCGCCGAGAGGCTTGGGGATCTTCCCAAATACAATGCTCGCCGGTTTGAAAGGGCATTAGCTGAGGTGCGAGGGCTGACTCGCTCGCCGGCCGATGAATTCTCCGGCGAGATGAGACGGCTATTGGCGGAGGCAGGGGTGCGTCTGGTGTTTGTGCCAGCCGTGCCGCGTAGCCATGTAAGCGGCGTCGCGCGTTGGTTGGCCCTCACCAAGCCCCTGATCCAGCTATCACTGCTTGGGAAAACCAACGACAAGTTCTGGTTTACCTTTTTTCATGAGGCCGCCCATATCTTGTTGCACGGCAAAGGCAGCGGAGCGAAGGAATCAATCTATCTTGATGACCCCAATTCAGGACGATCAGAGGGAGACCAGGAGCACGAGGCGAACCAGTGGGCTGCGGACTATTTGATTCCCCAAGAGTATGCAGCTGAGCTTAGCACCTTGAAAGCGCGCCGCGACATTGTTGCTTTTGCCGAGAAGTTGTCATTGCACCCGGGGATTGTGGTGGGACGCTTACAGCACGAAGGCATCATCCCGTTTTCTCAATTCAATGAATTGAAACAAAGGCTGGACTTCAAAGCGGCCTGGCCGTGCTAAAAGGGCCCACGCAAAAAAGCTGGCCAATCATCAAGTCGTTCGTAATTAAATGATGAATCAACACCGACTACTCGCACTACCCGTTCTCGGTGAATCATTCCTTTTGCAACGGGATGGCAAGAATATCTTGGTCGACGGGGGCTTCAGTAGTAGCCGTTTAATTAGAGCGCTGCAGGCAACTAATGTAGATGTTAATCAGCTTGATATTGTCGTGTGTACCCATGCTGATCGTGACCATGCTGGTGGGCTTAAGAATCTGCTTGGGAACTCAACTGTTTCCGTTGGTGAAATCTGGCTACCCGGTGAATGGGGAGATTCGCTTCGGGAGCTCTTGAATGATCCAAAGGCCGTGGTTGATGCCCTGGTGAACGAGTTTCGCGAGTTTGAGCCCCCAAGGCTGAATGATTCGCCGGCCGACTCGGGTGATAGTGATGAAGTAGAGCGTCAGGCTTATGCGATCATTAATAGCCTTCGCGAGAAGCGAATGAAAAATTATAAGCATGATGTCCAATTTGTGGAGGGCGAGGAAACTGGTTTATCAGGTTTGCAATGGCTACAGGAAATTGCGGGTAACACTCAGCAAAAAGATGCTAATTTACAAGACGAACGTCATATCCAAAATCGAAAGGCAGCAGAAAACATCTTCCAAAACGGGATCAATCGAATTCGCTACCGCCAAGCCAAACGGAGGCTTGACGCTATATGGGCGAAAATTTGGATCGTAGCGATACATGCAGCAGCAATTATTAGAGGTATCGCACTTCAGGCTATCGAGAGCAATGTGAGAGTTCGCTGGTTCGATTTCGACAGATTTGTGCAAAACGGGTATCACCCTGTCGGCGGAGTCGCAGATCTACTGACTCCCCTCAATGCCGTCGAGATACCCATGCCACCTACCCCAGCTAGCGATCTCAGATACTTTGTTCGGCTTACACCGGTAAACGAGCGATCTCTGGCTTTTCTCTCCACTCAAGCTGCCGGCCTGTGTCCAACTGATATTGTGTTTACTGGTGATTCACCACTGGGATATGGTGTCGGGTACAAGATGTCTTTCCTCGCTCGGCGCACGCAAAGGGGATTGGCCATCGTGACGGCACCCCATCATGGGTCGGAAAGTAATGCGGTGGCGTACACCCATATCAGGTCTTGCTGGCAGGATCTTTTGTGGCTGAGGTCTGGTGGTACGAGGAAGCATCCCGGAGCTACATTCAAGAAGATTCCAACGCACTTGCGCGCCTGCACGCATTGCCCGCAGAAGGGTAAAGCGCTAGATCTGGCCGAAGTACAGCTCTCAGATCGTTTATGGCCTGTGTTGAGGGTGAGGTCGCATTACTGCGATTGCGAGGCCTAATAGGGTGTGGACTTTTGATGGGCAAGTTTAGGTGTCAGTGAAGGTTAAAAGGGGTACATGAAAGAAACCACATTTTCAGGGATGGCCGAACTTCAAACGCCTGATGATCTTCTTCAAAAGATGAAATTTGACCTTGATCGTCTTAAGGCAGTGAGTAACGATCAATATGCAGCATTTGACTTCTTCATAACGGCGGAGCACATGCTGGATTGGTTACATCCAGGTTATAGCGAAGAAGCGAAGAGACGGGATTTGCGTAAATCTAATGTTCTCTTGAAGATTACTTCGCATATTGCCAACGGCGCTAAGCATTTTGAAGCAAAAGCAAAACATCATAAGTCGGTAAGCGGCATTGAGAAACAGCGCTATGTCGAGGAAGGTTATGTTGAAGATGGTTATTTTGAAAGTCCAATTATTGTGACGCTTTCAGCGGATGAGGGTGCTAAGCTGGGCTGTTCTGCAATCAATGTGGTCGAACTTGCTGAGCGGGTTCTTGAGTGGTGGGTAAAGTTTTTGCATGGTTCAAAAACATGAACGTACTGCACGTTGTTGCTGGCAATTTGTCCGTCGGCGCCGCTCGTGACGCCTACGGCCTTGAGACGCCTTGGGGAGCGAAGGTCTTCAGCCTGATGCACAATGGCTTTTGGAATCGCGACAGCCGCAAGCTACTCAAAAGCCTAAGCAACAAGACCCTGCTAGGTGAGATTCGGGAGGTGCTCATGGCTATGTCGGCGGATCTGGTGGCCGCGAGTCTGGGCCGGTCGCTGAGACCCGATGAGATTGATGCGGTCGTGGGTGGGCTCGGCGCCCGTCATCAGTAGGCGCATAGCAGAATTTTCAGGGACGGCTAATGC
The DNA here is from genome assembly GCF_022406875.1 of Ectothiorhodosinus mongolicus. NCBI lineage: Bacteria > Pseudomonadati > Pseudomonadota > Gammaproteobacteria > Chromatiales > Ectothiorhodospiraceae > Ectothiorhodosinus > Ectothiorhodosinus mongolicus. The sequence continues at coordinate 677,759 of NZ_CP023018.1, read as the reverse complement.
CACTGCCCACAATAGACCAGCTCAAGCATCAGCATAGTATTCCAAGCGTTAATACCGGGCGGCAGTTCACCATCCCTAGCGGCCGGCCGGGTATCATTGCGGATGATCAGGAAAAGCTTCTTGCAATGACCGATCAGGAAGGGTTGCTGGTATTCCGGTCTGGCGTTGAGTTTCCGCTGTGGACGTTTCGCGGACAGACAGCAATCCACTTACCCTGCCTGCCAGGGATTGCGCGTTGTGATGAGCTTTCACAGCAATTTCTGGCCTGGTGTCGCAATGTGGCGTTTGTCGATGCTTTATTGGCGCATCCGTACGTAGAACACTGTCGGCGTGTCTCATTCAACGGATCGCAGCTAAGGATTCACTATCAGGGCATCGCGCAGCATTACGGCATGGCGACGAACATGCTGGACACGACCACCAACTTCGATGTGGCGGCGTTCTTTGCGGCCTGCACGAATGATGGCAACGGTGTTTGGCGGCCGGCAGAGAGCGGTGAGGCTGGCGTGATCTATGCCTTTCCGCCGATTGCGCTAACTCCTCCGTTCGTTTCCAACGACAGATATCTGGACGTTGGTTGGCAGCCGCTACAGCGACCCGCGCAGCAGCGGGCGAGCGCGGTTTATCTGTTTAAGGATGAAGATTTCGCCGGATTACCCTCGGTTGCCGCATGGCCTTTCAGGCATGATCGCCGTATTGCGGAGCGCCTGCTTGAGCAATTTGACGGTGGGGCTGCATTGTTCCCAGTGGATGCAGCCGCCTCCGTCGCTGCGAATGCCAGGACGTTAAGACGCTTTACGATGGTCCAGATCACGCAAGCGGCTAAGGCCTATGAAATCTGGCACGGTCAGCCTTTGGACGAGGCCGACCGCAAGGCACTGATGAATGCCGCAGGGATCGAGATCATCGAGGGGCTTTTGCTGGATTGGTCGGCGTACGATTTGGAGACTGACGAGGCGGCATTGCACGCGCGGCTCAAGCGGGAGCTGGCTGGTGCTCGAACGCGGTGGACCTTCTGAATGGCAAGCAGTGATAGGCCGATGGCGACAGGACGAACGGATCCACTGATCAGTGCTAAGCCTCCACACGCCGCGGCGAGCGCGTCTGACCAAACCGGTCCTAAAGGCTTCTATGACGCACTTTTTAAGCACCTGGTTGACCAGATAAAGGAGCAGCACGGCCTTAGGACGGTCGTCATTCAATCGATCCTTGCCGGAGATGACTGGTCGGGGGGTGAGGATGGCTACGATTGGATATATGCCGATGAACGCACTCAGGAACAGCAATCGCAGGCGGAGCAGTATGAAGCACGCGAGCAGCTGTCGCAGACACCGTTGACGGTTCATGGCATTCATTTTCCGCCTGCTGATGCTGGCCTTAGTCATGATTACCAGACATTGCTCAAGCCGTTCGATAAGTTGCGCTTTGTGGAATGTGAATTCTATGGCGAGTCATTATTCGAGGATCGGCTGGCGAGTGTCCACTTCGAGAACTGCGTGTTTCATAACGACTGGACTGTCAGCGAGTGCCACGGTTTTGACGAGTCGAAGCCGCTGTTCAAAGGGTGTGATTTTCGCCGGAGTGTAATAATCGGTGGGGCTGAGACAGGCTATGCGCCAATCGATCGCTATGATTCGGTTTTCGAGGGTACCAGCATAGATCAACTATGCCTCGAGAATTCAAAGCTTGATATCGAGCTTTTCAAAAGTGACGGATCTATGGCCCCCGCCATCCGTTCCATTAAGATAACGAACTGTCGTATTGAATCACCCTTAAAAGCATCAAGCATCAAAAGCATAGAGGAAATAGATTGCCGGTTGACGGTGTTCCGCAAAAAGTTCACGCTAGACAAATGTAATATTGGTCGCATCAGCTTGTTGAGTGTTAACTTCGAGGGGTTAGCGAGTTTTCATCAGTCGCAGTTTGAGAATGTATTTGCCAGAAAGTGTATCTTTTCGGATCAAGTGCTTTTCATTGAGTGTAAGTTTCAGTCAAATCAGTCGGATGCATCTTTCAAGTTTGACAACGTAACATTCGAATCAGCGATCAGCTTTAGGGAGTCACAGTTTGACTGCCCATTGGATATGCGGGGCACAGACCGTGCCAGGGAGCCCGACTTTCTGGATACGGCGTTCTCCAAAGACGCGCTCGACCAGATGGATCGTGAAGCGTTTCGGATTATCAAGCACTCGTTTGATTCGGTCGGTAACCACATCGAAGCCAACCGGTATTTCGCGCATGAGATGAATGCGTATCGCCGCGAGCTGAGAACGCATCCCGACCGAAGCAGCTGGCCCATCCGGCGGGAGCGTATTCTGCTTTGGATCAATGCGGTGGTCTCGGACCATGGTCAGAATTACATGCGGGCCGCAAGCTGGCTGCTGGCGACTGTTATTGTCTCGGCGATAGTGTTTGCGACATTTGGATCGGCTGAAGAACCTATGCTTCCGGAGTCATTGGTGCTACTGGCCGATGGAGCCAACACCCTAGCGATGGGCTTCTTGCCATTGAGAGGGTTAATGGCCGGCCGAGAGAACCTGGCATTCTTCATTCTCTTGGCAACCGTGCTGATCTCGGTATTTACGTGGCATCTGCTGGTGGCAGTGAGAAGGCATAGTAAGCGGTGATTCGTTTTTGGGTCTCTGTTTCTGTCACAACATACGGCCTGTCGCCTCGAGCAGCGTGATCTGATGTGGTTCTTGTGAAGTATCCGACTAACGCCAACTTAACCACAGCCGCCCTAACTGCCGCCAGCGCGACGGTTGAAGCCGCCACTTTCTGCCGCCCGGACTACACGAGCCTTTGGCAGACCCTATCAGACCTGGCCAAGACGGCCATCGACCGCGGTGATGCGGACCAGGGTGCTGTCCTGTGGTTGTTTGCGGATGCTTGTTCGATGCGGCTGAAACCGGATGACAGGGCAGAGCCCTTTATTCCAGTGACGGGTCCCGGCGCGCGGCGCTCGGCGCTGCCGAATGACTGGTCGAATGAAGAGAGAGCATTCCTGGCGCAGGCGTATTTGCAAATCACTCATCCGGTGTTGCGCGCCCGGTTGGCGGACTTGGCTTGGCACATCGCCAAGCCCCGTCATTCGGACTACGCCCTCGCCGCCATTGATGCCTATCGCCAGATCCCGATTACCTGGGATCGCTGGCTGGCGGACGGCAGAGAGTGCTGGGCTCGGGCGATACAGTTTGCCCTGATGTTGGGGCAGGCGGGTGAATCGGTGCTCGGTGAGATGGAAAGCGAGTTGGGCGATGCTTTCTTTGCAACTGGTGTCGATGATGCCCGGCTCCCGCTCTGGATCGCCGAACTGGTGAATCGGCAGTCTATCCTCCGCGATCACCGGACGGCAGTCGCCGAGCACCTTGCAGCACTTGCGGATGAGCACGCGGCGGCGGGTGATCCGCGGCTGGCGCAGGATCTCCTGCTCATGGCCGAAGCCATTTATCGTGGGGATCGCGATGAGGAGCGGTCCCAGGATATGACGGTGAAGGTGGCTGAGCTCTCCGTCGTCCAGGCCAATTGGCCACCCGGCGATGGCGAGAGCCCCTCAGCTATCACGGCTTCGCATTTCCTTGAGGAGGCATATCAGCGGCTGCGGCGTCTGCCAACGGAATATCGCGGGCGGCACGGTTTGGAGCAGCGGCTGAAGCAGATTGAGTCCTGGTTGGCTGCGGCGAATCAGGCGTCGGTCCAAGAGATGGTGACCGTCGAGACCGAAGACATCGATATCACCGAGCCGATGCGAGAGGCTGAGTCCGCGATGAGTGGCCTCGGTACCGTCGAAGCCGTATTCAAGCTGGCCGCCATTTCGCGGGCGCCGTCGAAGGCCAACATCGAGTCGCGCGCTAGGCAGCTTATGCGCGAGTTCCCGATGCAATGGCTCTTTGGCTCAACGCATCTGTCGATGGATGGGCGCGTGGTCGGGAAGCGTGCACCGGCCAGTCTGGACGAGGACGATGACAACGCGCTCTGGGTGGCCATGCTTCAAGATTATTTGACAGAGGTCGGGATCATCACCCAGATGCGGGTGCTACCGGCGCTGCAGACTCTGCGGCGAGAACATCGGCTTCGCCTTGGTGACTTCATCAACCTCGCCCGTCGTTGTCCGCTTGTGCCGAACGGTCGGGAAGAACAGGTGGGACGGGGCCTCCTCGCCGGCTATCAGGGTGACTACGCGACGGCGATTCACCTCCTCGTCCCGCAGCTTGAGCACATGGTGCGTATAGCGCTGCAGACTGCGGGCTATAACACTCAAAAAATCGGTGATGACGGTGTTCAGAGCGAGAAGGGGCTGGGGTCGCTTGCGGCCTTCAGCGCAACGGCAGAGCTACTCGGCGAGGACCGCGCTTTTGAGCTCAAAGCGCTGTTCTGCGAGCCTGTTGGTCCTAATCTGCGCAATATGGTTGCCCACGGCCTACTTGATGATGAGGTTGCCGGGTCGGTGTACAGCCTTTATGCCTGGTGGTGGGTGTTGCGGTTGGTTGTTGGGGGTTTCGGTGGTCATCAAGCAGAGGTGGCGCGATCGAAGTATTATTAAATAATGCTAGAAACTTTCATTTAATGAAAGTATCCTGCATTTATGCAAACTCTCACGCAGACAGTCATTCATGCCGGCTTCGGCACCAAAGTGCTGCACGATGCGCAGCTTGCCATTTTGCTTGAAGGCTCGGCCCAGCGTCGCTACAACCTGGTGAACCGTGCTCTCAAGGCCGGCGAATTGGTTCGGCTCAAGCGCGGTTGTTATGTGCTTCATCCCACCGTGACTGGCACCAAAGTCCATGGCTTTGTGGTCGCGCAGCATCTGCAGCCTGGCTCTTTCATCTCATTCGAAACGGCGCTGGCATGGCACGGTTGGATTCCCGAGGCGGTTCGGCTGATGGCTTCGGTGGTCCCCGGTCGTCGCAAGGCGGAGTATTCTTTGCCGGTGTGGGGTGACTTTCGCTTTGTGCCTTTGGCACAGAACCAGGGTTATGGCCTGGTTGGGGTCGGTCGCATTGAATTGTCGAGCGGTATTGGTTTGGTGGCGGATCCGCTGCGAGCACTGTTGGATTTGATCTGTTGGCGCAAGATCGCACCGGAGTGGGTGCCGAGTTTTTTGCAGGGTTTGCGACTGGAGCCGGAATGGCAATCAGCGGTTCAATCTGATGCGCTGATTCGCCTTAGGCGGGTGTATCAACACAGACGCATGACTGAGGTGATCGATTGCATCGCCAGCGAGTATGCCCATGATTGAGCTTTTGCAGCAAAGGCTGGCGCAGTACGCCATTGATGGCGCCGAACAGCAGGAACAGGCGCTGAAAGAGATGCTGCAGGAACTGACACTCATTAGACACCAATCCGCCGGCGGGATCACTGTGGGAACAGCGGTTTCATGATTTTCCGACCGATTTTTCGGTGTTGGTGCAGGATCTGCCAAGTTGAGGTCAACGTGGAGTGGTTGCAGCTGGCATTGCTTGAAAAAATCCAATCGCTTGATTGGGAGGAAGCGGTGCGCGATGTGGAGCCTTTCTTGAGTGCGATGGAGCGCCGCAGTCTTACGGTCTGGGGTGAGCCATTGTTTACCGAGCGAGTGCAGCAGTTGTTTGGGCGGGTATCGAGATGAACTCAGTGATTGCAGTGACGGTAAAGGAATGGATTGCCACGTCGGCTACGCCTCCCCGCAATGACGGTTAAGGAAATGGATTGCCGAGTCCCGCCACGCTTCGCTTGCGGCTGAAGGCTTATTGCGCTCCCACCAAGCGGCTGATGCGGACGTTATGGCCTTTGATCGTAATGGCCCCCAATGGCAAAAATATAGACATAGTGATCGTCAAACTTATAAATCACACGGTCCTGTTGGGATATTCGCCGGGACCAAAAGCCTGAAAGGCTATGCTTTAGTTGCTCGGGTTTCCCAAGTCCTGTTGCGGGGTTGGCGCGGAGCATTTCTTTCAGCAGCTTGCACAGTGCTTTGTGCAGCTTCTTGTCCTTTTCACGAAGCTGCTCATACGTAGCCCAAGTGCTGCCTTCAAAGACGAGTGATCTCATTGATTTCCTCTTCCTTGGGGATATATCCGGCGCCCTGGATATGGGTTGTGGCAGACTCTGCCAATTGACGCATCAGACTGCTATTCTGAAGCACATACAGAGTTTCTTGCTCGCGCTCCCAGTCGTCGGCGCTCATCACCACGAACGCTTCGCCGGAGCGCCGAGTTACTTTCAGCGGGGTATGATTGTTAACTGCCTGTTCTACATAGGATTTTAGCTTATCTCTGAACCGGTTTACACTCACAGAGTCCATATGGCTTACCTCAAACGTACGGAAATCACGTACATCTTAGCGGGAAAGCCATACCAAATCAATGATGTTCGCCACAGCAAGCCGTGGCCGGACAGCCACTTGGCGCCCGGGTGACCCGAAATTGGCCTTAAGCCACTTTGGTTCTCGTCCAGTTCCGAGATAACAGATTCCGGTGAATTGGTTCGGCTCAAGCGCGGTTGTTATCTGCTTCATCCCACCGTGAGTGGCACCAAAGTCCATGGCTTTGTGGTCGCGCAGCATCTGCAGCCTGGCTCTTTCATCTCATTTGGAACGGCGCTGGCCTGGCAGGTAGGATTCCCGAGGCGGTTCGGCTGATTGCTTCGGTGCTTCCCGGCCGTCGCAAGGCGGAGTATTCAGTGCCGTTATGGGGCGATTTTCGCCCTGTGCCACTGGCGCAGAACTTGGGTTATGGATTGCCACGTCCCGCCGCCTTGCTACCCTTGGCCGCAGCCATTGAAAAATATCCAATTTCTAGCCAAACTTAGCTAAGTCTGGCTAGTTTTTTCGGAGAAAGAGATGAAGGTGAATATGCATGAAGCCAAGTCCCAGCTTTCGAAGCTCGGCGAGCTGGCATGGCAAGGCGAGTCCGTTGTGATCGCCAAAGCGGGCAAGCCGTATTTGGATTTGGTACCGCACAAAGAGGGCGCCACGGAACGCGTGATGGGTTTGGCAAAAGGAAAGATCGTGATTCACGACGACTTTGATGCGGCGGATGCTGAAATCGCCAAACTGTTTGGGATGGCTGAATGAAGCGGCTTTTGCTCGATACCCATGTGGTGTTGTGGTGGCTTCAGGGTAGTGATCGTTTCAAAGACTCGATTGTTGTTCTGCTGAAGGATGCAAGAAACGAGGTGTTCGTCAGCGCGGCGAGCGTTTGGGAGATTGCGATCAAGCAAAGCTTGGGTAAGTTGGAAGCGCCGGATGATCTTCTGGATTTGATTGAGCAGTCGGGGTTTGCGGCGCTTTCGATGTCTTCCTTTCATGCAGAGCAAGCGGGACGGTTGCCTTTGGCGCACAAAGACCCGTTTGATCGCATGTTGATTGCCCAAGCGCAAGCCGAGGGCTTGATTCTGGTCACGCACGATGAGGCGATTCTTTCATCGGGTGTTCGATGCCTCGATCCAATCGGCACGCGCTAGCCTGTTGTTGATGGCGGTAGCATATGCAAAAAACACTTCATCGCGAGCGACGGAGTCGCGCGGCGATCCACCGCGAAGCGGGCTAGATCCATGACACGCCTATTTGATTTGTGTTTTGCTTTTTTCGGTCTGGTGGTGTTATCACCAGTATTGCTGCTGCTGTGGGTGATTGGGTGGTTTGATAACCGATCGCCGTTGTTTTTGCAGGAGCGGGTGGGGCAGCATCAACAGCCCTTTGTCCTGGTGAAGTTTCGTACCATGCGCCCGGATACCGCGTCGGTGGCCACGCATTTGGCGGATGCCTCGGCCGTTACGCCCTTTGGGCGTTTTTTGCGGCGCACGAAGTTGGATGAGTTGCCGCAGCTTTGGAATGTGCTGCGCGGCGAGATGAGCCTGGTGGGCCCGCGCCCGTGCTTGTTCAATCAAGCAGAGCTGATTGCCGAGCGTGCCGCGTTGGGTGTGTTTTCCGCGCGGCCGGGGATTACTGGCTTGGCGCAAGTGCAGGGCATTGACATGTCGACGCCGGCGCTCTTGGCGAAGACCGATGCCGAGATGCTGTCTTCCTTGGGCCTTTGGGATTATTTCCGGTTTATTTTTATGACGGTTCTTGGCAAAGGGGCCGGTGATCGCGTGCGGAGTTAAAACGGAGTTTAAACGGGGACAGATTTATTTTCGGTGAAAGGGGGCAGATTTATTTTTTGCCCTAACAGGCCTGCCCCCAGTGTCAGCAAACATGCCTTTGAGGATTACCGATGTGATCGGCTGAAAACGGCGTGAATCCGTGTTGTATCGCTTTGACGGCCACAGGTAGATGTGCTACAAATTTCTCATTTGCAGCACAATACACAGAGAGCCCCATGAAAGAGCTGAATATCCGTGAGATGCGCGCCAACATTGGTCGCTTAGATGAGTTGGTGGCCGAAGAAGGCGAATTGGTGATCAGTCGTCGTGGCCAACCCATTGCCCGAATTTTGCCGATGGCGGCGCACCGTCAATTCCCCGACCATGCCGATCTGCGCCTGCGGATGGCGCGGTTGCAGACCCCTTCGGCGGAACTGATTCGTGCGGAACGAGACGAGCGCTGAGTGCGATGAGCGCTGAGCGTCGCGTGTATATCGATACCAGTGCGCTGGCCAAGTGGTATCTCAACGAGTCTGGCTCAGACGCCTTTGTGGACTATCTTCAGACGCTGGATGTGGCGGTGATCAGCAGCCTGACGGTGACGGAAATGCGCTCGTTGCTCAGGCGGCGCCAGCGCATGGGGGAGCTGACGGCTGAATTGGAGTCCGTTCTGTTTTCAGCGTTTCTCGAGGACATTGATCGCGGCTGGTTACAACGCTATCGCATCGACGATTCGCGCTTTGATGAAACAGCTCGTCTGATCACGCGCTACCCCGAGCATCCGTTGCGCACACTGGATGCGCTGCATTTAACCATTGCCTCACACGTTGGTGTGACTGAACTGGCCACTGCCGACGCAGTGATGGCCAATGCCGCAACGAGCATAGGCTTTAAGGTGGCTCGTTTTTAACGGCTTGGCCAAAAAGGGGACGGATTTATTTTTCCTCCCGCGAAATCGTCGCAGAGACGGTAAAGAATGAGTTGCCCATCTTGTAGAAAGACCATAAAAAGACTAAATTAAGACCTACTCAAGTCTGGAGCACGGTCATGCGCTACTCATCACAAGTCAAACCCATAAGTTACCTTAAAGTCAATGCCGCGGAAGTTCTGTCGCATCTCGCGGAGCAGCGCGAGCCGCTGGTCATCACGCAAAATGGCGAAGTCAAGGCTGTCCTTCAGGATGTCGCCTCGTTCGAAGAGACACAAGAAACACTGGCGATGTTAAAAATCCTTGCGCTGGGTAATCAGGAAGTGGCGGCAGGCAAGGTTAAGCCTGCGGCCGACGTTGTTGCCCGCCTGCGCGCCAAACGAAGCTAATTCTCATGGCAGGCCAATCTGCCAAGTTTGAAGTATTACTCACCGAGGGTGCAGAGCAAGACTTAGAGGCCATCTACGACTGCATCTGCGAATTCGACTGCGTGGTCAGCGCCAACGATGTGCTAGATGCGCTAATAGATGTTGTGGAAAGCCTGTCGGAATTTCCCGAACGCGGTAGCTATCCGAAGGAGCTGGTCGGCCTTGGTATCAAAGACTACCGGCAGAGCTTCTTCAAACCTTACCGCGTGATTTGTCGTGTCGCTGACACCAAAGTCATCATTTACCTGATTGCGGACGGGCGCCGTCACATGCAAACCGTGCTTGCTCGTCGCCTGTTGGGTGGCGGCTGAAAAGGGGACGGATTTATTTTCTGCTAAAGTGGGCGGCGTTGAAAAATAAATCTGTCCCCAATTAATGAAGAGTTTGGTTGCTGCTTTGGCTATGCCTTTGCCGGCCGCGCTTGCGTTGGCTGCGGTGGGGTTGCTGCTGTGGTTTGTGGGGCGGCGCCGGCTGGCGCGATATGCGCTGGCGATGGCGCTGGTTTTGCCGCTGCTGGCCGCTTGGGCGCCTGTGGCGGATCGCTTGTTGGCGCCGCTGGAGCATCGCTATTCGCCCGTCGCTATGGCCGATTTTGCGGGTGCTGAGGTGGCGGCGATTGTGGTGCTCGGCGGGGGTTGGGATCCCGAGGCGGCGTGGCCGGCGACGACCCGGCTGGGCGAGTCATCAAGCCAGCGTTTGACCGAGGGTCTGCGCTTGTTCGCGGCTTTTCCCGAGGCGCAGCTGGTGGTTTCTGGCGGCAGTCGGCATGCGGATCAGGGCAGTGCGCGGGGCTACGAGTTGGCTTTGCAAGAGCTTGGGGTTTTAGTGCCGCGGCTTTGGGTGTTGGGAACGCCGGTGGATACCGCGCAGGAGGCCTATGCAGTGCGCGCGCATCTGCCGGAGTTGCTCGATGGGCGGCGGTTTTTCCTGGTGACATCAGCATCGCATATGCCGCGTGCGGTTCGGCATTTTCAGGCGGTCGGGCTTGAACCCGTGCCGGCGCCGGCGCATTTCTTGACCGGGCGGACTTATGCCAACCCGCTGCATTATTGGGTGCCCTCTGCGCAGCACCTGAAGAAGACCGAGCGGGCCATCTATGAGTCCCTCGGCCTGCTGGCTTGGCGCCTCGACCATCTCGAAATGGGGACGGATTTATTTTCTGGTAGAGTGGATGTGGTTGAAAAATAAATCTGTCCCCAATAAGTGGAAAAATAAATCTGTCCCCAATTATGAAGATTTTGCTGACTGGCGGTTTGGGTTACATCGGCTCGCACACGGCGGCCGTGCTGCTGGCTGGCGGTCATGAGCTGGTGATCGTCGACAATCTGGTGAACGCCAAAGTCGAGGTCAAAGATCGTCTCGAGTCGATCGCGCAGAAACCGATCGTGTTTATCGAGACCGATGTGCGCGACACCGAGCAGCTGACTCACACGTTAAAGCACCACGCCATCGAGGCGGTCGTGCACTTCGCGGGCCTCAAGGCCGTGGGCGAGTCTGTGGCCAAGCCGGTCGACTACTACGACAATAACGTCACCGGCACCATCAGCCTGCTCAAGGCGATGCAGGCCGCTGCGGTCACCCAAACCCTAGTGTTCAGCAGCAGCGCCACGGTGTATGGCGAGCCGCAATACCTGCCGCTAGACGAGGCGCATCCGACCAGCGCGACCAACCCCTACGGGCGCAGCAAGCTGCACATTGAGGAGATGCTGAAGGATCTGAGCTTCAGCGATCCACAGTGGCGCATTGCTTGCCTGCGATATTTCAACCCGGTGGGCGCTCATCCCAGCGGCTTGATCGGCGAGGATCCCAATGACACGCCGAACAATCTTATGCCGTTCATCGCTCGAGTGGCGGCCGGCCAGCTGCCTGAGCTGCAGGTCTTTGGCGGTGACTACGACACGGTCGATGGCACCGGCGTGCGCGATTACATCCATGTCATGGATTTAGCGGCGGGGCATCAGGCCGCTTTACAATTTTTAGCTCAGGAGCGCGGTTGGCATGCGATTAATCTGGGCACAGGTCAGGGTTTTAGCGTTTTACAAATGATTGCCGCCTTCAAAGCGGCTTCAGGTCAGTCGATTTCCTATAAAATAGCAGCGCGGCGACCTGGGGATGTGGCTAGCTGCTTTGCTCAGGCCGATAAGGCGCGTGCCTTACTGGGCTGGACGGCGCAGCGTACGCTTGAGGATATGTGCGCGAGCACTTGGCATTTCCAGCAAAACCAAAAAATGGGGGTCGACCCCAGGTAAAATCGGGGTGTGATTCTACTCGGGGTCGTACCCCATCAGTAAAAAGGCAATGATTCATGCAGTCGGAAGTGGCACAAATTCAAGCGGTGGTGCTTTGCGGAGGTTCAGGCACAAGGCTATGGCCGCTAAGCCGGCAGAGCCTGCCGAAGCAGTTCGTGCCGCTGATCGCCGGGAAAAGCCTGCTGCAGGCCACATTCGAGCGAGTCGCGGGCCTGGCGCCGGGCGGCACCGTCTGGACTGTCGCCAACAGTGAGCATCGGTTTTTGGTGCGCGATTGTGCCGAGGCTGCCGGTACCAAAGTGCGCAGTATTCTTGAGCCGGTGGGACGCAACACGGCGGCGGCGATGGCGGCGGCAGCCTTGAATGCCGACCCCGAGCAGCTCCTGCTCTTCCTGCCCGCCGATCATCATGTCCCAGATGCCGCGCACTTTTGTCAGACGGTGACCGAAGGCGCTGAAGCTGCCAAACAAGGCGCGATCGTCACATTCGGCATCACCCCCAGCCAGCCGCACACCGGCTATGGCTATATCCAAATCCAGCCCTCATCAGAAGAGAAGGCCAAACCAGTCATCCGCTTCGTGGAAAAGCCCGATGCCGCGACTGCGATGAGCTATCTGGCTGAGGGCAGCTACTTTTGGAACGCGGGCATTTTCTTGGTCAAGGCCAAGACCTTGATTGAGGCGCTGGAACAACACGCGTCGGACATCCTTGAAGCGGTCAGCAAGGCCGTTCAAGCTCAGCATGCCGACGGCGATTTCCTGCACTTGGATGAGGCCGCCTTTGCCGGCTGTCGCTCGGAATCCATCGATTATGCGGTGCTGGAAAAACACGCGAACATTGTCATGGTACCGTTCAGCGGCGCCTGGTCGGATGTCGGTAGCTGGAACGCTGTGGCGGATCTGGCCAGCGCTGATGCCAACGATAATCGCGTCATTGGCCATGGCACTGCGCACCAGGCCAAATCCACCTACATCCATGCTCCGCATCGCCCGGTTGTGGCGCTGGGTACCGAGAATCTGCTGATCATCGACACGCCCGACGCCGTGTTGGTGGCGGCCCAATCGCACGCCGAAGATGTGAAGACCGTGGTAGCCGATCTGGAAAAAGCCAAGATCCCTCAGGCGACCGAACATCGCCACGCCGCCCGCCCTTGGGGCGAGTATGATTGCATCGACGAGGGCCAGCGTTTTAAGGTCAAGCGCATCACGGTGAAACCGGGCGCGAGCCTGAGTTTGCAGCGCCACCACCACCGCGCCGAGCATTGGATTGTGGTCAAGGGCACGGCGCGTGTGACCTGCGGCGAGGAAAGCTTTTTGCTCAGTGAGAACCAGTCCACTTACATCCCGCTGGGGACCATGCATCGCTTAGAAAATCCCGGCACTATCCCGCTTGAGATGATCGAGGTCCAATCCGGCAGCTACCTCGGCGAAGACGACATTGAACGCTTCGACGACACCTACGGCCGCCATGAGTAAAACCCGGGACAGATTTATTTTTCACATTGATAACCTTCATTGGGGTCGTACCCCATCAGTGAAAAGACTATGAAAAAAGCACTCATCACAGGCATTACCGGCCAAGACGGCGCCTACCTCGCCGAGCTCCTGCTGGAGAAAGGCTATGAGGTTCACGGTATTAAGCGCCGCACCAGCTTGTTCAACACCGACCGCATTGATCACCTCTACCAGGACCCGCATACCCCCGGCGCCAAGCTCTTTTTGCACCACGGGGACATGACCGACAGCCTGAGCCTGTTGCACATCATCCAAAAAGTGCAGCCGGATGAGATCTATAACCTCGCGGCGCAAAGCCACGTGGCGGTTTCGTTCGAAGAACCCGAATACACCGCCAACTCCGATGCCCTGGGCGCGCTAAGAATTCTTGAAGCGATTCGTATTCTGGGGCTGGAGAAAAAGACGCGTTTCTATCAAGCCAGTACGTCTGAGCTCTACGGCCTCGTCCAAGAAATCCCGCAAAAAGAGACCACGCCGTTTTACCCGCGTAGCCCCTACGCTGTGGCTAAGCTCTACGCTTACTGGATCACCATCAACTACCGCGAGGCCTACGGCATCTACGCCTGCAATGGCATTTTGTTTAACCACGAATCGCCGATCCGCGGCGAAACTTTTGTCACGCGCAAAATCACCCGCGCTCTGGCCCGCATCAAGCTCGGCCTGCAGGACTGTCTCTACCTCGGCAACCTCAACGCCAAGCGCGATTGGGGCCACGCCAGAGACTACGTCGAGATGCAGTGGCGCATGCTGCAACAAGACGCCCCCGAGGACTTCGTCATCGCCACCGGCATCCAGTTTTCGGTTCGGGATTTTGTGAATGCCGCCGCCAAAGAGCTCGGCATGGATATCAGCTGGCGCGGTGCCGACATCGATGAGGTTGGCAGCTTTAACGGCAAAGACATCGTCAAAGTCGACCCGCGCTATTTCCGCCCAACCGAGGTGGAAACCCTGCTAGGCGACCCCACCAAAGCCAAAGAAAAGCTCGGCTGGACCCCGGGCATCACCTTCGAAGAGCTGGTCGCCGAGATGGTCCAAGAGGACCTCAAAGCCGCTGAGCGCGACGAGCTTATCAAGCGCCACGGCTACACCCCCAAGGACTACCACGAATAAAACCCGGGACAGATTTATTTTCCAGCGAAGTTCCCGAAAACCCGGGACAGATTTATTTTCCGGCGGCGCCAGATGCGGTCACCTCCGCAATGTGAGAAAATAAATCTGTCCCCATTTTTGAATGCAAAATATGTCCGCACAGAATACGCCTCCTGCTACTTATGACGATGAGATTGACCTCTATGAGCTATGGGAGATGTTGGTCTCCCGCAAGTGGACGGCGATTGGCACTGCCTTGGTGATATTTCTGAGTGGGATTGGCTATGCGCTGACCCAGCCGACGCTGTATGAGTATCAGACAATTATTACTGTCGCGCAGGCGCCCGATCCGGTGCGGCCACCCGCTGATGCGGTGTTTCATTTTTCTGAGGTTGTATTTCCGGAAAAACTCTCTGGTGTCGATCTTGGGGTTTCGATCCAAAGACAAGGTGACAATCGCCTCGTTTTGAAAACAACAGCGCAACTCGATCAAGCTGAGCAAGTGCGGGATTTGCATCAGTCAGCAGTCAACGAGATTGCGGATTATTACCTCCCCACATTTACTGCACGGGTAAATGCTCGTCTCAGTGAGAAGCAGGCGCGCGGAGCACTCCTTAGCGAGAATATCCAAGCTCTTGAAGCAGAGCGTCGGCAACAATTGCGGATTATGGATGAGCGTCAAGACGCCTTCGCCATGCTGGCTCTGCAGAGAGTCTCCCTTATTGACCAACAATTGATTAGCTTGAGGCAGTCGGTGCAGGGCGTTGAGCAATCGATAAACCAGTTTCTTAATGAGGCATCTCGAGATACAGAGTTAGACTACTTGGCGTTGCGCAGCGGGCCCGTCGGGACGCAACCTCGGCTCATCATAGCTTTGGCGGCCGTGCTTGGGGTGATGCTGGGTATCTTCCTAGTTTTCGTGACACAGTTTTTCGCCAACGCACGAAAAGCGAGGTAAAACCCGGGACAGATTTATTTTCCGGCGGCGGCAGATGCGGTTACTTCCGCGATGTGAGAAAATAAATCCGTCCCCATTTATAAAAAAATAAATCTGTCCCCATTTTTGTATGCGTCAAAAGCTGATAAATCTGCCGCGCTGGTCCAAGCAAGCTCTGATGTTGGGCTTCGACGCTATTGCTATGGTGGTGGCGCTTTGGGCGGCGTTGGCATGGCGGTATGAGACTTGGACGCCCAATCTGTTAGCCCAAATTGGCGGCGCGCAGTGGGTGGTTCTGCTGTTGGTTCTGACGCTGGTTACGGCCCACTGGGTGGGGCTGTACCGATCGATCACTCGCTACATGGGCAAGGAACTGGTGAGCATGACCCTGCAGGTGGTCGTGGTCTCTACTTTGTTACTCACTGCGTTAATGTTTCTTTCGGAAAACCGACTTCCCCGCACCGTTGTCTTTTTGTATCCGCTGTTTCTGGCCTTGGCAATTACGCTGAGCCGGTGGATTGCTCGTGACTATCTCTCCGGTGGCGGCCACAGCCAGAGAAAATCAAAGAAGGCCGCTATCTATGGGGCCGGCGCGGCTGGGTTCCAGCTTTCTTTACTTTTGGAAAAACACCCTGAACTGAATGTGGTGTGTTTTCTGGATGATGAGCCGACATTGCAGGGCGCGCGTGTCAATGGGCTGCCTGTGTTCAGCCCCAGCGAGCTGGATGGTCTCATCCGCTCATATCAGTTGACGGATGTACTTTTAGCGCTGCCGAACATCACTCGGCCGCAGCGCAAACAAATCATGGATGGTTTGGAGCCGCACGCGCTTCGTGTCTACACCGTGCCGACCCTCGAGGACATCACCTCGGGTCGCGCTCGCCTCGATGATATTCGCGAGGTTGAGCTTGAGGACTTGCTGGGGCGCGACCCTGTGCCACCTATTGAGTCTCTGCTCAGCGCTTGCATTGCCGATAAGGTCGTGATGGTGACGGGTGCTGGCGGCAGCATTGGTTCTGAGTTGTGTCGTCAGATTCTGCAGTTGGGACCGCGGCAGCTGCTGCTCGTGGATGCCTCCGAGTTCGCGTTGTTTGAGATCGAGACCGAGCTCCTGGCTGGAGAGGCGCAGGAGGGTTCCGAGGGCATCATCGGGTTGTTGGGCAATGTGCAGGATCAGGATTA
Organism: Ectothiorhodosinus mongolicus; assembly: GCF_022406875.1. NCBI lineage: Bacteria > Pseudomonadati > Pseudomonadota > Gammaproteobacteria > Chromatiales > Ectothiorhodospiraceae > Ectothiorhodosinus > Ectothiorhodosinus mongolicus. The sequence continues at coordinate 661,365 of NZ_CP023018.1, read as the reverse complement.
TATGCGGCGCATCATGCAGCGCTATGGCGTGGACACGATTTATCATGCGGCCGCGTATAAGCATGTGCCACTGGTTGAGCATAACGTCATCGAGGGCGTGCGCAACAATATCTTCGGTACCTACGCGCCGGCGCAGGCGGCTTTGGAGGCCGGAGTGGGGCATTTTGTGCTGGTATCGACGGATAAAGCCGTGCGTCCCACGAATGTGATGGGCGCCACCAAACGCTTTGCTGAACTGATTTTGCAGGCGATAGCCAGCCAGTCGCCGGACACTTGCTTCACCATGGTGCGCTTCGGCAATGTTTTGGGCTCCTCGGGCTCTGTGGTGCCGTTATTTCGGTCGCAGATCCGCAGCGGTGGTCCGGTCACACTGACGCACCCTGAGATCACGCGCTTTTTCATGACGATCCCCGAGGCCGCGCAGCTGGTGATCCAGGCAGGTGCGATGGGGCATGGCGGTGATGTATTCGTGTTGGACATGGGCGAGCCGGTGAAGATTCTCGATCTGGCGCGTCGCATGATCCGCTTGATGGGCTTGAGTGTGCGCTCGATCGATGAGCCCGATGGTGAGATCGCCATTGAATACACGGGCCTTCGACCCGGCGAAAAGCTCTATGAAGAGCTTTTGATTGGCGATGAGGTGCAGCCGACGCAGCATGCCAAGATCATGCGCGCACTAGAGTCGAGCCTGGACCCGGCCACCCTCGCGCGCTTCATCAACGCCTTCGACACAGCGGTGCGCACCCACGACGCCGAGCAGCTGCGCACCCTGCTCAGCGAGGCCGTGCACGGCTATACCACCGCGTATCCGCTCGTCGACCACCTCACCACCAAAAAAGGGGACAGATTTATTTTTTCCGATGTCGGTGACGCGTCGCGCGACACGAAGATTTAGCCGGCAACTCGCTCTGAGTGGTGAGGGCTGCGGCGACCGCCTCGGTGTGAGAAAATAAATCCGTCCCCTTTTTGGTAAGCGGCGTGATGCGGGAAAATAAATCTGTCCCCATTTGGGTGATTACGGATGGGATCATCGGGCATTTGAACCAGCTCAAGGGCTTGGTGGCGGCGCTCGAGCAGCAAATCTCCGTCGAAGTGCACTGGATTGAGGTGAAAAGCCGCTGGCAGTCGTTGTCAGCGGTGCGCGGTAGCTTCGCCCAGCTGCCCAAGCCTGATTGGGTCATGGGGGCCGGCAGTGCCACGCAGTTGGCGGTGGTTTACGCCGCGCGCAGAGCGCAAGCCAAAAGCATCATCTTGATGAAGCCGGGGATCCCCATTGGGCTTTTCGACCTCTGCGTGGTCCCTAGGCATGACCGCGTCAGCCCGCGCCACAACGTGATCGAAACCATTGGCGTTTTGAACCGTGTCATCCCCTCCGATTCGCATGACGCGACTCAGGGGCTGATCCTCATTGGCGGGCCCTGCGAGAACTATATTTGGGACCGCGCGCGCATCGTGAATCAGATCGAGCAAGTGCTAACGAGACCCGGGATACACTGGCGCATAGCCACGTCACGGCGCACCGATGAGGCATTGCTCAACGAGCTCGCTAGTCGCTTCGCCAGGGTGCCTTTGATACAGCCACACGAGGTCGACGGCAACTGGCTGCCCGAGCAGCTGGCCAAGGCCGGCGAGGTTTGGGCCAGCGAGGACAGCGTGTCGATGGTGTTTGAAGCGCTGACCTCGGGCACCCTAGTGGGTTTGCTGCGCTTAGACCCCAAAGCGCACAAGCGCCGCTGCCGCATTGTCACCGAGATGCAGCGCTTGGTGGATGATGCTTGGGTGCAGACTATTGACAATTCTTATGCAAAAATGTCCAACCTAAGCTTCGCACAACTTTGGGAGTCTCGGCGCGTGGCTGATTTGATTTGTAGATCACTCCTAATGCAATGAGTTTGCGGCCGGTAAACAACACAACATTTTGGCCTTAGCAGCGATTTCTTTTAGATCTGAAAGGCTCTTTTGGAAAGTGAAATGATAAAAAATATATCCGGTTTCTTTGCTCGCAAGTTGAAAAAGCCAGAACTGGAAGATGCGCCAGTTGAGCTTGCGCAAACCGATCTAGAATTCATCGCCATGGTCAAAAGAAAGAAGTGGTCGATGGTTTCGGATCAGAGGCTCTATGCCACGATGATGGCATGCAAGTATGTGGCGCAGAATGATATCCCGGGAGATTTCGTTGAGTGCGGGGTCTGGAGGGGAGGTAATGCGCTGATCGCAGCATGGGTCTTCGGGCAATATGCGCCAACTAAAAAAATTTGGCTCTTTGATACCTTCTTGGGAATGACCAAGCCATCCCAAGCTGACACTCGTCTGACTACAGGCAAGCTCGCATTAAAGACTTATGAATCGCGAGCAAGGGGGGACTACAACGATTGGTGTTATGCGTCTTTGGATGCAGTTCGCGAAAATTTCGATCACTGCGGCCTTTTGGGAGAAAATATTAGATTCGTCCCCGGTGACGTGATAAAGACATTGGGTGATAATTATAACCTTCCGGACACAATTTCCCTCCTTCGATTGGATACTGACTGGTATGAATCCACCCGAAAGGAGCTAGAAGTCTTATATCCTCGATTGGTTCACGGCGGGATAATTATCATCGACGATTACGGTTACTGGGCAGGGTCTAAACGAGCCACCGATGAGTATTTTGAAGAGATGGGTAATCGTCCGTTTCTCCAATACGTGGATTCAGATGGGAGGATGGGAGTAAAATTTTCTCAAAATAAGTAGGTTTTATATTTGAATCGAAGTTTTGGGAAAAGCATCCCGATTTTTAATAAAAATTTCAGCTATTCTTTGTAAATATATCCTTATAGATGTTCAAGTGCTTTTGTGCCGCGACAACAGCGTCATTATGCAGAGCTGTTTCTTTTGCTTGTTCTCTTATTTCGATACTCGGGTGTTGCAATATCGCGTGTTTCAGGGCTGAAGTTAATTGCGCTATGTCTCCGGGTGGAGTGAGCCAGCCATTGAAGTCATGCTTGATGACGTCAGGTGCTCCGCCGCAATCAAACGCTATCACTGCTTCGCCAGCCGCCATCGCCTCAAGCAACGCTAGGCTGAAGGTTTCCGGGCCGCCAGACCCGGGGACATGATAAGAGGGTTGAACAAAGATATCTGCTGACCACAGGAACCTTCGAATATCCAGATCGAAAGGAAAAAACTTATATTGAAGTTTCCAAGAACAAAGTTCTTTTTCAGCCAGTCTTTTCAGCTGTGATTCTAGCTCACCGCTTCCCACGAGCCAGAACCTGACTTTTGATAAATCAGGCAACCGTCCTAAAGCCTTGATGAGTAGGTCAAACCCCTTCCAGGCTACAAACCGACCCATCGCCAGAATAATTATTTCATCATCACCGACGCCCTCAGAAAGTCTGAATGCTTCTCGAACATCAGGATTGAGCTTGTAGTGTTCTGTATCGATTGCATTGGTTACAACGGTAATTTTTTCAGTCGATGTTCCTTGCTCGATCATATGTCGGGCGGACCCGCTGGAGCTTGCAATTATCAAATCAGAACGAGCGTAGTATTTTTTTTTCGGATATTTGTCAATTGTGGAAATGACTGGAATCCCCATCCGGGGGGCCCAATAACCAGCAATTGCTGCCGCAGAAGAGAGTCGTGTATGGATTAGGTCTGGACCAATTTCTTGAACCAGTTTTTTGAAATTCGTGCACAATGCCGGGGCCCAAGGGGTTGCAGGCTTATAGGTCGAACATGAAATCCCATTTTCGATTAAAAGCTCTTTTAGAGTGCCGTCGGGTCGGCAAACGGCATGCTGGTCCAATGACGGGTTCATTTCCCCCATGGCTAGTAGCAGATCGATCCAAGGTTTGCCCCATGATAGGTTTTTGTCATCAACGTAATGCAAGATCTTCACGAGAGCTCACCATTCGCCTTTGCGTCACTCCTGTTTAAAACACCAGCATAGACTCCCAGGGTATTGGCAGCCATTTGTGTCACAGTGGGTATTTTTTTAGGAATAAAGTCACTCTGGGGCATTTGCCCCTCTACCAAGGAGGTTAAAGCAGTGCTCCATGCTGGAATATCCCCGGGCTCTGGGTAGTAGGCTTCTCCAGCGCTGAGCTCTTTTACGGATGGGATATTGGATGCCAATACAGGCATCCCCATTTGGATTGCCCGTGCTAAGGTGAGAGACAGACCCTCACGATAGCTTGGGAAGAGTAGGCAATCGCTGTTTAGCATCCATTGGTCCGTGTCATCACGAAACCCATGGAAATGAACTTTATCTTTTAAACCCAGTTCTTTTGTCAAATTTTTGAGGTCTTGTTCCATCGGGCCATCCCCAACGACATCTAGGGTCCAAAGCTTTTCTGACCGAACTTGCGCTAGTGCATGTAACGCATCCTGAAGACCCTTAACTGACGCGAGTCGTCCTATAAACAAAAGTTTTGTTGCTTCCGCTTTGATTGGCGTTTCCCATGATGGCGCAGGTGGAAGCCCGTTTCTTATCACAATCGCGTTGTCGGAAAAGCATGTGGTCATATCTTGGCGTACCGATTCGCTGACGCAAATTACAGCTGACGCGCTGCGGTGGGGCTTATAGATCCATTTAGATTTGTTGCCATAGCTGCAGTGGGCGCTTACAACCAAGGGTGTTTTAGTGGCTCTCGACACCCACATAGCGGCCCATGCGGGTGCACGCGCATGGGCATGGATGACGTCATACCCATTTTTTCTAACAAGACGCGATATTTCTCGCGCAGTCCAATACAAGGTAAGGAGATTTTTGCTATGTACTCTGACTTTGTAGTGTTGGATTCCTCGGGGTAGTTGTTTTTCAAGCTTCCCTCCCCAAGATGCAATATCCACAGAATGCCCTGCTTGCTGCATAGCGTCAGAGAGCATGATGACATGGCGCTCCACTCCGCCCTCATCTAGTTCGGGAAGGAGCATTAGGATCTTCATTGCAGCGACTCCTGATCGCTGGGTTTGTGACAGGAAGGCTTAGTGTTGTGCTGGGATCGAGAGGACTGTGTTCCATACATAAATGCAAAACCCAGAATCAGGGTGAAACATATTAGGGAGGCTACCCTAGAGGAATAAAAGTCCCAATTCGGATTAAAGGGGAGGATCATTGCCACGGCGGTCAGCATCACAGAAAAGGCAGAACTGCTCCAGGGAATGTGCCAAAAAAGCCGATTGACTAGGTATGTGAATACGGCCAAATACAAGAGAAGGCCTAATAACCCTGTGGCCACCAAGACTTCTAACCAATATAAATGCGCGTGGCCCCAGTTGTTGCGCACGTAACCTCGTTCGTAATTCAACAGGCCAAACGCATATGTTCCTTTGCCCGTTAGTAGACTGTCCTTGGCAAGGCTCATCCCTCCTTGCCAAATCTCAACTCGAGAGGAACCTGCATAGTTAATACTTTCAATATTCCCCTGAAAAGCTTGCAGGCTGCGCATTAGTCGTTGTTCAAAATGTGGGAAGTACTGCATGGTGAGAAACAGCGTTAATCCCACGACAAAGAATGATGCAATCGCTGCCCGTATGGAGAAGTGCCGAAGCACCAGTAATCTCACGAGGAAAATGACGATCACAAGGCTCACAATCATCCAGCTGGTGCGGTTGCCAGCTAAAAGTATTACCAGTAAGTAGGGGATTGCCAGGAGCCACGGAACTCGGTTTCGCAGTCTCAGTGAAGCTCGATATAGAGCTTCAAAATATATCGGGGAAAAATGCGAGAGCAATGCTCCCGGGTTTCGATTGCTGCCGATATATCCTGTTAGCGCACCTAACCATTCCTGCCAAACCATCACTAGATTACCGCTTAGCAGATTTGGCAGCGCGGTTACCATCCAGAAACTCAGGATGGTCACAATCCCGTAGAGAAGGAAATTGGGTGTCCAATTTCTTGCGCACCATACGAAGACATAGATTCCTGCTAGTCCATGCGCAAAGAAGACAATAAAGGAAATAAGCGTTTTTTCGAAACGCACAGCAGTGAGTAGGGAGATTGCAATTGGGATTGATAGGGCGAGTGATAGATAAATCCAGTCACGGTATTCTTCGAAGAGCTCTTTGCCATCATGATAAAGAAGGAGGGAGCCGCCGATGGCGAAAAACAATATGACGGCGAGACTCGACTCACCCAATGGGATAAGGAATACGTACAATAGGAGGAGGGCTGGTACATGCCAGTCTCTGAGCACTGCTAACGCAGAAGGCATATTTTCACGGGGAGCTTTGCTGAGCATCAGGCATGCGTGTGGGAGTAAGCGCTATCATTATTGCCTCTTTTCTAAAATTCATCCAGTGAGTTTGCAGCATTGTGTTGAAGTTTGGCGCGGAGCATCATGTCACTACAGCATTTAACGGATAATGGCTCAAAAATAAGAATGGCGATGTTCAAAGATCTGGGACTTGGCATATTGTCGTGGAAAGCCCATGAGACACTGCGAGGGAGTCTCACGTCCTACCAGAACACGGCTGATTTTCTAGATCTGTTTGGTAAGCGGTTGATTTTCTTCTCAGATATCTCAGAAGCTGACAGGGAACTGGCAAGAGAGTTCGGTTGGCAGGTTAATGGGGGCGTTAATCAGGGTATTGCTGGGGGAATGAAGCGCCTCGCTGAGAGCCTAGATACTCCGTATGTGATTTTGTTGCAGAATGATAACCCTCTGGTAGTGGGAACTGAATTTGCTAAGAAGCACCTCGAGGGGGCCCTTGAATTGCTGCGGTCTGAGGTGGCACATGTTGTTCGGCTTCAGCATCGTTGGCGAGTTGGCGAAGGGTTCTGTCTGGTTGACAGGTACTGCCGTTATTACCCTATAAGGCATGCATCCCCTGAGTGGCAGCCTGAATTCCATGAGGTTGGCCCTCAGGGTTTTCCAGAGTCAACCAAGAAAAGATTTCTTCGTTCTCTGCGGCCCATTAAGGCGCGTCGTCTCGTCGGGAGTAGTATCTTTATTGAGGAGTCCCCTGAAAAGTTCTTTCCAGAGGATATTCATCGCACGCGAACGCTTAGTGGGGAGGAATTCCTGGTGGTGCGTAGTCGAGCTCTGGAATTCTCCGATCAATGCGTCATGATGAGGCGATCATTTTTTTTAGATGTGTTAATGAAATATGTGGATGCTCATCCATCAAGGTCTCGCACTCCTAACGGTTTTCAGGCACCCGAAATATGTTTAGCTGGGGGTTGGTGGCGCCGCAAAAACTTCAAGGTTGCACAGGGCACAGGCTTATTCACACATTGCCGCATCGATGGCTCTTTCAGGCCAGAGCATCATGCATATGAGCCAAAGGATGCGGTCTGATTGGCCTGTAATTTTGTGATGCTTACCAGAATGATTTTTTGGGGAAAGAATTAATGGATCCAGTGAATGTTGTTTGTCTCAAATTTGGTACCAAGTATGGTCCCGAGTATGTGAACAAATTGCACAACATGTGTAAGCGCCACGTCACACTGCCTCTGAGGTTCATCTGCATCACGGAAGACGCTGAGGGGATTGATGATGGCGTGGAGATTTTTCCGCTGCCAGAGTTTGAGGAGCCGACGGCCGAGTATCTGCCGCGTTGTCAGTGCTGGCGTAAGCTGGCTTTATTCGATGCTGAGTACCATGACCTCAAGGGCAAAACACTGCTTATCGATCTTGATGTGGTGATCGTGGATAACATCGACGACTTATTCACGTTCTCAGACAAATTGGTCATGCCAGAGAACTGGTCAAAGCCTGGAAGACTATTTGGTCAGGGGTCGGTGATTTGCTTCAATATGGGCCAGTTCCCAGAGTTGCTTGAGAACTGGCGCCGGGATGCACCGGCTATCTATAAGCGCTTTGACTCAGAACAGAACTACATCCCCGAGACATTGGGCTGGGACAACATCGCCTGGTTGCCCAAAGAATGGGTGATCAGCTTCAAAGACCATTGCATGCCTGGTGGGGTTTTGAACAGTTTTATCGCGCCCACCAAGATCCCTGCCGGTGCTAAAATCATCACATTTCATGGAAACCCGAATCCCCCAGATGCTATCGCTGGTCGTTGGGGGTCGCCAGTGCCGTGGTATAAGCGGTTTTATAAAACGGTTAAGCCAACGCCCTGGATTGATGAGCATTGGCGCTGAGAGGCTTCGCCTCGGTTAACTTCAGTAAGGGGTTGTCAGTCCAGACTCAGGCGGGTAGCGAAAACGCCGATGCGTCCAAAAATACTGCTCTGGGTGCTTTCTCACCGCCTCCTCAATAATCCGATTAATGCGCGCCGTATCAGCTTCAAGGTTTCCACCTGGGAAACCTTGCAGAGCTGGGAGGATTTCAAGTCGATAGCCCTCTTGATCGGAGAGACGATAGCCGAAGAACGGTATCACAGCTGCACCAGTAGCCTTAGCGATGCGCGCTGTTGCGGAGTTGGTGGCTGCGGGGACGTTAAAAAAAGGCACGTTTAAGTGGCGTGGTCCCTGATAGGCTTGATCGGGGGTATACCAGACAATTTCGCCCCCCTTTAATAACTTTATCGCTTCCCGGATATCATCGCTGCGAATTGCCTTTCGATAGTGTTTTACCCGATAGGTAGCAAAAAAATGTTCCAAGAGCGCACTTCGTTCGCGGCGATACATGAAAGCAAACGGCACCTGCATAGCCAGTAAGCGGCCTGTGATTTCTAACGGAGCAAAATGCGCGGAGACCAGCAATACGCCTTTGCCCCGGTTTTTGGCATCGATGAGATGGTCGAGGCCCTGAAAGTGTGCCAATGATAGCAGTTGCTTGTCTGCACCCCACCAACTCAACATCGTTTCAAAAATAGCCGGGCCCATTGCCTTGAAATGCTTTTTCGCGAGTTGGGTATGCTCTGTGTCGGTTTTTTCGGGAAAGCAAAGTTGTAGGTTGGTTAGTGCAATTCTCCGACGATGGGGGGCTAAATAATAGATAGTGGCCCCAATCGCTCTACCAATACTGATTTGGGATCGCCATGGAAGCACTCTAGTTAGTGGCCGAAATATGCCAGCCGCAATCCACAAGGGCCAGTGTTTTGGGTGCAGTAAGCTAAGGTTCACGAGAAGACATTAAGGGCTCAAAAAGCATGTGAATGGAGTTTAACATCCAGAGCTTTTACAGGCTGCATGCTAAGATGCGCGCGTTGATGCCCACGCGCGTTTTTTGTTTATGGCCCTGAAGCTCTATTCCTTGCTGCTGTATGTGCTCACCCCTTGGGTGCTGCTGCGGCTGTATTGGCGGGGGCGGGTCAATCCGGCTTATCGGCAGCGCATTGCTGAGCGTTTTGGATATGTTCCTCGATATGACTCGGCCTCTCATGGGCGTTTGTGGGTGCATGCCGTCTCCGTGGGCGAGGTGATGGCGGCTGTGCCCTTAATTCGCGCGCACATGGCTTCGCATTCGGAGCTTGAGGTCATCGTCACGACCACGACTCCTACTGGAGCGGCGGAGCTTGAGCGCCAGCTGGGTGATGAGGTGCAGCACCATTACCTGCCGTATGACCTGCCTGGCGCCGTGCGGCGATTTTTGGAGCGGGTGCAGCCGGATCAGCTGTGGGTGATGGAGACTGAGATCTGGCCAAATTTGCTGATCGCTTGTTATCAGCGCGAGGTGCGGGTGTTCTTGCTTAATGCGCGCTTATCGCCGCGATCCTTTCGGCGTTATTGCCGGTTTTCGGCTTTATTACGCCCGGTATTAGCGGCGGTTAGTGGCATCGCAGCTCGTGATGAGAGTGATCGACAGGCGTTTATTGGGCTGGGTGTGGATCCCGCGGCCGTAAAGGTTACTGGCAATATTAAGTTTGACCTGGCGATTGACCCGAATTTGCGCGAGGCGGCGCTAGAGCTGCGTGACCAATTGGGCGCGCGACCCATTTGGATTGCCGCCAGCACGCATGGGGGCGAGGAGGCCGTGGTGATCGCGGCACATCAGGCGGTCTTGATGGAGATGCCCGATGCTTTGCTGGTTTGGGTGCCGCGGCACCCCGAGCGTTTTGAAGATGCCGCTCAGTCTTTAGATGAGGCAGGCCTGAGTTATGTCTCTAGAAGCGCACACGCTAATCCCACGTCGGAGCATCAAGCCTGGCTGATCGATAGCATGGGGGAGCTGCTGCTGATGTATGGCATTGCGGATGCTGCGTTTATTGGCGGCAGCTTGGTGTCTGCGGGCGGTCATAATCCCTTAGAAGCGGCCGCGCAGCAAGTGCCGATTATTACTGGTCCAGATATCGCGGACTTTGAAAGCATCTATGCTGCGTTGGAAGCCCGTGGGGGCGCGAAAAAGGTCGCGGATTCCGAGGCTCTCGCCGGCAGTTTGTTGTGGCTTTTGGCTAACCAGGTCGCACGCCTAGAGATGATTACGGCCGCCAAAGAGGTGTTAAAAGCCAATCGCGGGGCGGTGGACCGGATTCTCAGCTTTGTGGCTTCACGAGCCTAGTCCAGCCAGTTATTGATGGCGATGAGGTCTTCTTCCGTGAGAACGCCCGCGGCTTGTTTCAGGCGCAACGTGTCGAGCAGATACGCATAGCGCGCCTCAGCAAAATCACGCTCGGCGCGAAAGACCTGGCGCAGTTCTAGTAGGACTTCAACGGCGGTACGCGTTCCAACCTCAAATCCCGCTTGGGTTGCTTCAAATGCAGCGCGGGTAGATTCCAATGCCTGCTCTAAGGCGCGGACGCGGGAGATGCCGGCATTGACCGATTGGAAGGCGTTGCGGGCTTCACGCACGGTTTGGCGTTGGCGCAGTTCAAGGCTCTCTTGAGCGGCTTCAAAGTTTTCGCGGGCTTCGCGGGTGAGCGCCACGGTGCTACCACCAGCGAAAATGGGCACATTAAGGCGCAAGCCGATCTCAGTGCCCTTTGAATCTCTAATATTATCGGGAACGCCGCTGCTGGGGTTGCGAATCTCTTCATCGCGGTAGCTGGCGCTCAAGTTCAGCGTGGGTAAGTGTCCGCCCCGTTGGCGTTTAATTTCTTCGGCACTGCGTTCGGTAGCCAAGCGCTGCGCGGCCAGCGCTAAGTTCTGTTCGAGGGCCGTTTCGACCCACTGCTGTTTATCGGCGGGTTCGGGGCTGACCAGTTGCATACGCTCAGAGAGTCGCGCCATGGCTTCGTAATACTGACCCGTGATGACCGCGAGGTCCTCACGTGCCCGATCAAGACGGTTTTGCGCGGCGATTTCTTCTGCCACAGATAAATCGAATTGGGCTTGGGCTTCTTTGACGTCGGTAATGGCGATCAGACCGACTTCGAAACGCCGCTCGGATTGTTCTAGCTGGCGGCCAATAGCTTCTTTTTCAGCTTCGGCAAAAGAGAGATTGTCTTTGGCGGAGAGCACACCGAAGTAGGCTTCGGCAACGCGCAGGATCAGCCCTTGGCGAGCGGCGTCACGAAACGCCTGAGCCTCTGAAGTTAATAAGCGGGCTTGGCGCACGCCGGTGAAGACGCGCTGATCAAAAATGCGTTGATTCAGTGTGAGGTCATAATTCAATGACCGGTAATCAAAGCGTTCGGCGCCCTGCGGATCTCGATCAATCGCTGAGTATCCGGCGCCCGCATCAAGTTGCGGCAGCAAGGCAGATCTTGCCTGTGGGCGAAGCTGCTGTGCGGCTCGGAACTCTGCTTCGGCGCGGCGCAGCTCGGGATCGCGATCAAGCGCTTGGCGATACACATCAAACAAGTCGATGCTATGCGCTGGCAAGGCGAATACCGACAAAGACAAAGCCAGTCCCAGTGCCAGAGATTTGCGGGTGATGCGTTTCGCCATGTTCATTCCATTAGCATACGCTAATATGGGTAATGTTGCACTTAGTAGGTGGCCAAGCTGGTATCGACACTGCGCGCCCAATCATCAACGCCACCTTCGAGGTTAATCACGTTCGGGATGCCGTTTTGTTGCAGAAAATGCGCGGCATAACGGGAGCGATTGCCATGATGACAAATCAAGACCACTTCATCTGTGGAGTCGACCTCATCTAAAAGCTCAGGCAGACGGCCTAGAGGGTGTAGCTTAGAGCCTTCGATCTTAACGATTTCGTACTCCCAAGGCTCACGCACATCGATCAGCAGGGGTTTTTTAGGAGCGGAGTCCAGATACTCGCGCAGTTCAGTAGCGGTAAAGCGTTTCATTAACAGGCCTTTATTGGGCGTTCAAAAGACAAAATCGGGCTTTGGCTCGAGGCCAATGAGGGGTTTGAGACGGGTTTCAAACAGTCCTTGCTGGGTGAATTCTTTGTCGGCGACGCGCGTAATCAAGGTGGCGCGCATCACCGGTGGCTCACCGAGCACGACAAATAAGCGCCCACCAATCGCGAGCCGCTTGGCAAACACACGGGCATCCACAGGCATCGAGCCAGTGACAGCAATGACATCGTAATAAGGCAGGTCGCCCTTCCAGTCGCCTAGCGCATCGGTTTTGCGCAGTTTCACGTTATTGATATTCAGCGATTTCAGTCGCTCGGCCGCTTGTTGTTTCAGGTCCTCGTGGTATTCCAAGGATTCAACGCGGTTGCCCAACTTGGCGAGTAGCGCAGTGAGATAGCCCGAACCCGTACCCACCTCAACGATGTGATCACTGGGGCGAATCTCCAGAGCCTGCAGCAGTTTGGCCTCGATGGTGGGCCACATCATCGTCTCACCATGACCGATGGGCAGTTGCAGCTCGGCGTAGGCGAGGTTTTTTTGCGCTTGGGACACAAAATGATCGCGCGGAATAGCCTCCATGGTCTCGAGAATGCTTTGGTCCGACACCTCCCAAGTGCGGATCTGCTGTTCCACCATGTTAAAGCGCGCTTGCTCTAAGTTCATGTCGTTAATGTCCTCTGCCTGATAGGCAGGTGCTCGTAACCTGCTAAGAGTACCCAGCAAACCGTGTTTCTCGCAAGCTGTACCCAAGGAATGGCGCTTGCAAAACTGCCCATTCAGGGCTAGTGTGGGGCTCATGGAAGCTAGGGGTGTCTGGGGTATAGCCGCAGACTGAGACAGTCCCTTGGAACCTGAACCGGATCATGCCGGCGGAGGGAAGCTTCAAGCACGCTTTTTCGGTGTTTGCGCTCTCACTCTCCGCCCCCAGAGAGGACATGCGATGAGCGCCATCCCAGAAGACTTTGTTCGAAAAACCGCGCAGCTTTCTGCGGACATCACCCAGCCCTTTCCTAAGTCGCGCAAGATCTATGTGAGTGGCTCGCGCTCCGATGTGCGCGTGCCCATGCGTGAGATCAGCCAGGCTGAGACGCATACTTCTGATGGTGTGGAGATCAATCCACCGATCACTGTCTACGACACATCCGGGCCTTATTCGGATCCTGAGGTGGAGATCGATTTGCTGGCGGGGCTGCCAGCCTTGCGCTCGCCGTGGATTGAGGAGCGCAGCGATACCGAACAGCTCGCCGGCCCGACTTCGGCCTTTGGACAAAAGCGCGCCGCTGATCCCGAGCTGGCCAAGCTGCGGTTTGAGCATATCCGCGCGCCGCGTCGCGCCAAGGCCGGCAGCAATGTCTCGCAGATGCACTATGCCCGCCGCGGCATCATCACCCCGGAGATGGAGTTTATTGCGATTCGCGAGAATTGCCGTTTGCAGGAGCTTCGCAATGACCCCCGCTATGCAGCGCTTTTGCGTCAGCATCGTGGTGAGTCTATGGGGGCGCAGATTCCCGATGAGATCACCCCCGAGTTTGTGCGCGATGAAGTGGCGCGCGGCCGGGCGATTATTCCGGCGAACATCAATCACCCTGAGCTGGAGCCGATGATTATTGGTCGTAACTTTCGGGTGAAGATCAACACCAATATCGGCAACTCGGCGGTGACCTCCAGTATTGAAGAGGAGGTTGAGAAGCTGGTGTGGTCCTGTCGTTGGGGTGGTGACACGCTGATGGATTTGTCCACTGGCAAGAATATTCATGAGACCCGCGAGTGGATTTTGCGCAACAGCCCCGTGCCCATTGGTACGGTGCCGATTTATCAGGCGCTGGAGAAGGTGGATGGCAAGGCTGAAGACCTGACGTGGGAGCTGTTTAAGGACACTTTGATTGAGCAGGCCGAGCAGGGCGTGGACTATTTCACCATCCATGCCGGCGTGCTTTTGCGGTATGTGCCACTGACCGCTGAGCGGGTGACAGGGATTGTCTCGCGTGGTGGCTCGATCATGGCCAAGTGGTGTCTGGCGCATCACGAAGAGAACTTCCTCTACACGCATTTCGAGGAAATCTGCGAGATTATGAAGGCCTATGATGTGTCGTTCTCGCTGGGTGATGGTCTGCGTCCGGGCAGTATTGCTGATGCCAATGATGCGGCGCAGTTTGCCGAGTTAGAGACCTTGGGTGAGCTCACCAAGATCGCCTGGGAGCATGATGTGCAGGTGATGATCGAAGGCCCGGGGCATATTCCGCTGCACTGGGTGAAGGAGAATGTCGATAAGGAGCTGGTGGATTGTTTCGAGGCGCCGTTTTACACCTTGGGGCCGCTGGTGACCGACATTGCGCCGGGCTATGACCACATCACCTCGGGTATTGGCGCGGCCAATATCGGTTGGTATGGCACGGCGATGCTCTGTTATGTGACGCCCAAGGAGCATTTGGGGCTGCCGAATAAGGCGGATGTCCGTGAGGGCATCATTACCTACAAGATCTCAGCGCATGCGGCGGACCTAGCTAAGGGCTTCCCGGGCGCGCAGCTTCGCGATAATGCCTTGTCCAAGGCGCGCTTTGAGTTTCGTTGGGAGGACCAGTTCAATCTGGGCTTGGATCCGGAGCGGGCGCGTGAATTCCATGATGAGACGCTGCCTAAGGACTCGCACAAGGTCGCGCATTTTTGTTCGATGTGTGGGCCGCATTTCTGCTCGATGAAGATCACGCAGGATGTGCGCGATTACGCCAAGGCGCAGCAGGGCATGCAGGAAAAAGCCATCGAGTTTCGCAAGGGTGGGGCAAAGATCTATCGCGAGGTATAGGGTGGTTACGCGGGAAATTACGATTATCAATAAGCTGGGTATGCATGCTCGGGCCGCGGCGAAGTTCGTCAACCTGACCAGTGGCTTTGTCTCGGAGCTCTTTGTGGAGAAGGGCGAGAAGCGGGTCAATGGTAAGAGCATCATGGGAGTGATGATGCTGGCGGCGAGTCGCGGCAGTAGCGTGACCTTGATGGCTGAGGGGGAAGACGCTGAGGCGGCGCTGGATGCTTGTGAGGCGTTGATTAACGATCGGTTTGGCGAACCAGAGTAGCGCTTGGCTGTTAACTCGCGCGGGACGCCGTGAATCCATCCCTGGAGGCTTGACTGCCGCATCCCTGCGGCAGACACTCGCGCGCCGTTAATCAGCCAAGCCCTGTGTGGGAGGCAAGCCGACCGACTGCAGAAAAAAAGGGGTCAGACCCCGTTTGGGGTCGTACCCCAAAAATAAATCCGTCCCCTTTAGCCTCCTTTAGCCTTTTCGTTTCAAAAATGATGAAACAAAAATATTGCGAGGGTCACAAAACCTATGCGGATTAGAGACTTAATCGTTTCATTGAGATGCGTTTGCGTTTTATGCTCCGCTCGGTAAGCGCGTCCACAAGGGCTTGTCGCTCGAAGAGTCAGGTATGGCAATTCGGCATTAACCCTTTGGGTTTGTGGTGGTTGGGGTAAGATTTATCCCAGAAAATTATCTCGTAAATCTCGGAAGCAAGGCTCGTAAAATCTGGAATCTGTAAGTGGTGTGAGCCTTCTAGAGTAGTTGTTTCACCGGTTTAACAGTGCTCTGTTGATCCACTGGTTTTTCCTTCTTACAACTAAGTAAGATTTATTTGAAAAGTAAGGGATATTGCCATGACCACGGCCACACTCACGACGAAAGGCCAGATCACCATTCCGAAGGACATCCGGCAACATCTGTTGCTGCAAACGGGCGACAAAGTGGATTTCACCCTAACCAAGTCTGGTGAAGTCCTGCTTAAGCCAGTTACGCGTCGTGTGGATGAGGTCTTTGGACGGCTTGGCAAGCGCAAGCAAAAGGCGCTAACGCCTGAAGAGATGGATGCTGCAATTCGGAAACGGCTCGCTGAGCGTAAGGCATGAAATCCGCTCGGAGTGATGGTTTTACTCAGTTGGGGATCGGGTATTCGCCATAGCTAGTAGCCTTGGAATAGGAAATCGAGAGCGGCTGTGATTACTGTTTGCTCATCAGCGAGTGTTGAAATAGGTGATTTTAATACCGAGCGTGGCACCGCACCCATTTTCGGAGTCTCGATAATAAACTCCTTGCCTTCAATGGCTACGATTGGCGTCAGCCGCGTCGGGAGTCTTACTTGGGGGAAATCACTGAGTCGTCGTAATGGGATGACCACCCTGCTATCAAGCTCATCAAGAAGATCGCTCTGGATATCTAACAAATACGGAGTGGTTTTGGCATGCTTACCGGTGTTGAGGTAGACATCGAAGCGCGCCATCAGAAACTCTTCCACTCTTCTAACGGTAAACCTTCTCGCTCGATGGTCGCGTTGTACGCCGAGATGAACTCTGCATGTTGCTTGCGCCAGTGGCGTTCGAGCTCAGTCCTCACGTACTCGCGCAGGTAGCTATCGCAAACTTGCGAAATATTGATGTCGAGATCTTTTGCAGCCTGAAGAACATCGGTGCTGAGGCTCAGGTTGGTGGCGCGTTTTGCCGGTTTTGCACGGCCGTTACGCTCAAGACTTTTTGGGATTGGCATAGTGATACATTATGCGCATGGATATATGTGCATATCATAACCCGCATCTTCAACATCGTCTATCGTCGAATCGGCGGCGCTACCGTCCACTTCAGAAAACGGGGTCTGACCCCATGTTTCTGACGTCTGCGAGGGGTCTGACCCCATGTTTCGGCCGGGGGCTCTAGGGGATTTGGGGGGTTGGCGCGGCGCGAGTGTCTGCCGCAGGGATGCGGCAGTCAAGCCTCCAAGGATGGATTCACGGCGGCTCGCGACGGATAACCGCCAAAGCCCCAACTAGGAATTACCGCTGCTCTCAAAAAAGGGGTCTGTCCCCATTATTGGGGGTCGTACCCCAAAAATAAATCTGTCCCCGTTTTTAGGGGCGTTCGCAGAGGAGGATGCCGTCGTGGCCGCCGCTGAGGGCTTTGTTGACGAGTTCGTGGAGGCGCAGGCTGGGGTAGTTGAGGATGCGCACCAGCATCGGCAGGTTGACGCCGGCGATGACTTGCACCTTGGGTTGGTGCAGCAGCCGATTGGCGATGTTGCTGGGCGTTGAGCCGTACATGTCGGTGAGGACTAACATGCCATCGCCGGTGTGCAGCGCCTCGTAGGCTTCCATGGCTTGTTCGTACAGCTGATCCGGGTCCTCGCTTTGAGAGACCGGCAAACAGCGCGTCTCCAGCGGCACCTCGCCCATCATCGAGGCGGCAGTGTGCAATAAGTCTTCACCGATTTGGTTATGGGTTATGAGCAACAGACCAACAGACATGAGACAACTCGGGTTTGTTTAAGACAGTTCTCGGTGACGTGTCGTCACCACATGGCCGCGTAGTTTACGGAAATGATCGGCCAAACGCTCCACTAAATAGACGCTGCGGTGCTGTCCGCCAGTACAACCGACCGAAACCGTGACATAACGCCGGTTTTCCTTCTCAAAAACCGGTATCCATTGACTGAGGAAGTCTTTTAATGACTGGTGCATTTGCTCGACCGACTCATGGCGGCGCAGAAACTCAATGACCTCATGGTCATGGCCGGTGAGCTTGCGCAGCGGTGGTTCCCAGTGGGGGTTGGGCAGGCACCGTACATCAAACACAAAGTCCGAATCCAAAGGCGCACCCATCTTAAAGCCAAAGGATTGGATGAGCAGCGACAGGCCTTTGGACTTGTCCTTGCCCATGCCGGTGCGCTCACGAATCAGCTGCGTGAGTTGGTGGACATTTAAGGGGGTGGTATCGATCACCAGATCTGCCATATCCGCCACATGTGAGAGTAGCTGCTGTTCCCGCTCAATGGCGTCTAACAGCGGCGTGTCATCGCGAGACAGGGGGTGTTTGCGGCGGGTTTCGCTAAAGCGGCGCAGCAGGGTCTCGTTGTCGGCTTTGAGAAAGATGAGATGCAAATCGACGCCCATGCCGCGCATCTCGGCGATGATGCGATCGAGTTTGGAGAGTTTTTCCAGGCCGCTGCGCACATCGATGCCGATGGCTGCGTCCTCATAGAGGTGGGGTTCGGTGTTGAGCAACTCGCGCTCCACACCGCTCACCAGACCGAGGTGCAGATTGTCCATGCAGTAAAAGCCGGCGTCTTCCAAGGCGTGTAAGGCAATGGTTTTGCCGGATCCGGACAAGCCGCTGATGATGAACAATCTCATGGGGTATCGGTGCTTAGCTGTTGGCGCAGACGGTTTTGCAAATCGCTGGCGGCATCATACCCGCTTTGCGCCAGCGCATGGGAGCGCGCCGCCATCTCGACCATCACCGCGAGGTTGCGGCCGGAGGCCATGGACAGCTGCCACACGGGGAATGGTCTGCCGAGAATCTCGCGGTCCTCTTGTTTGGCGCTTAAGCGATTATCGACTTTGGCAGCAGCCGGGGAGATCAGTTCAATCAGCAGATCCAGCCGCTGTTGCTTGGCGATGGCATTCTCCCCCATCAGGCGGCCCAAGTGCAGTATCCCCAGCCCACGGACCTCGATAAAGCCTTGTAAGAGCTCCGGACAGCGGCCGATGACTTGATCGGCCTCAGCGGTGAACTCTGGGGTGTCATCAGCGATGAGCGCATGGCCACGGCTCACCAACTCCAGGGCGAGCTCGCTTTTGCCAATACCGCTGGCGCCGGTGAGTAACACGCCCTGCTCAAAGACCCGCAAGAACACGCCATGCAGGGTCAACGCTTTGGCGCAGGGGCTGCTCACGGGCTAGACCTGGGTCTCGCTCCAGTGTTGGATGAGGGCGAGCAGCGCTTCTTGCGTGGAAGCCTCGCGCAGATTGGACAGGATTTGGTTGTCGGAGAACATTTTGGCCAGCTGCGCCAAGATCTGGAGGTGTTCTTCAGTGCTTTCTTCCGGCACGATCAGGGCAAACAGAATATCCACTGGCTCGCCATCGGGGGCATCGTAATCCACCGGCGTATCTAAAGTGATCAAAGCTGCAGCCGCCTCTTCGAGCCCGGCCATGCGACCATGGGGAATGGCTACCCCATGGCCCAGGCCCGTGCTGCCAAGGCGCTCGCGCGCCAACAGGCTATCAAAGATGTCCTCACCATCAGGTGTCGGCATGGCTTTGGAGAGCATGTCACTGAGCATTTCCAGGGCGCGTTTTTTGCTGCTCACCTCAGGCAGGTGGGCAATACGCTCTGGATCCAGTAAAGCAGCAAGATTCATAGTCATTCCAGATGATTGCGATGCGAGCCTTCGGCGCGGTGATGGTCTTTGAGTTTTTCTTTGTGCTTGACGACCTGGCGATCCAGCTTGTCAATCATGGCGTCGATCGCCGCATACATATCGGTGTTGCTGGCTTCGGCATGAATGCGGTTACCGGACACCAAAATCGTTGCTTCGGCTTTTTGTTGCAGTTTTTCGACGGTGAGAACCACATGGACGTCGATGACATTGTCAAAATGGCGCTCCAGGCGCTCGAATTTTTCGTTGATGATGTTGCGCAGCGCATCGGTCAGTTCGACGTGATGACCGGTAACGTTGATCTGCATGATGAACTCCTTTCTTTTGGAACTGCATGAATGAATGAGTGCGGCCTAAAGCAGGCTTTTGCGCTCATTGGATGGTGGGATGTCCATGGCCTCACGATACTTGGCCACTGTCCGTCTTGCTACGTGTATGCCGCGGTCCACCAAAATGTGCGCAATCTTGCTGTCGCTCATCGGTTTGCCCTGCGGCTCTTCAGCCACCAGCTTACGAATCATCGCACGAATGGCCGTGGCTGAACATTCGCCGCCATCGGCTGTGCCGACGTGGCTGGAGAAAAAGTGTTTGAATTCATACACGCCGCGCGGTGTGTGCATGAATTTTTGGGTAGTGACGCGCGAGATGGTGGATTCGTGCATCTCTAGTTGCTCGGCGATGTCGCGCAGTACCAACGGTTTCATGGCCTCATCGCCCTTTTCGAGAAAGCTGCGCTGATGTTCGACAATCGCGGTGGCGACGCGCAGCAGGGTCTCGTTGCGGCTTTGTAGGCTTTTGATGAACCAGCGCGCCTCTTGTAAATTATCGCGCAGATATTGGTTGTCCTGACTGGTGTCGGCGCGGCGCACAAAGCTGGCGTACAAGGGATTGATGCGCAGGCGCGGGGCAATGTCGGGATTGAGTTCAACGCGCCAAGTCCCGCCCACACGGCGCACAAAGACATCGGGAATGACGTATTCGGTCGAGGTGCTGCTGATTAGGGCGCCGGGGCGCGGGTTCAGGCTTTGAATCAGCTGGATAGCGGCTTTGAGAACCTCATCGTCGATGCCCAGCTGTTTTTGCACGCGGCGAAAGTCGCGGGCGCCGATTTGATCGAGATAATCACTGACCATGGTGCGCGCCAGATCTAGATGTGGCGTGCTGGCATCAAATTGCAGCAGCTGCAAACTCAAACACTCGGCCAGGCTGCGGGCGCCCACGCCCACCGGATCGAGATACTGCACCCGGCGCAGCACGGCCTCGACTTCATCCATCTCCAGGTCCGACATGCCCTGAGCCATCAGGCCCGCATAGATATTCTCCAGCGGCTCGCCTAAATAGCCGTCGTCGTTAATCGCATCGATGAGCGTGATGGCGATGCTGCGGTCACGGTCGTTCATGGGAGATAGATTGAGCTGCCAGAGCAGGTGATCCTGCAGGCTTTCGCCCGGGCCTGTTTGGTTCTCGAAAACGTCCAATGTTTGCTCGCTGTCCGCCGAGCCAAAACTCACGGGCATGTCGTAAATATCGTCCCATTGGCTGTCTACGGGAAGCTCTTCGGGAATGACCTCGGCTTCGGGGTTGCCGCTGGCATCATAGTGATCGCTTGGTTCGGCGCCGGGTAATGCCGAAGTTTCTAAGGAATCTTCGTCTGTTTCGGCCCCGGATTCGTTGCCATCCTCGGCTTCGAGCATGGGGTTGGTCTCGAGGGTCTCCTGGATTTGGGCCTGAAGTTCCAGCGTCGAGAGTTGCAGCAGGCGGATGGCCTGTTGCAACTGCGGCGTCATGGTCAGATTTTGACCGAGGCGGAGCTGGACGGAGGATTTGAGCATAGGGTTGTGGATTACGTGATATTCAAAGCCGGAAATGTTCGCCTAAATAGACGCGGCGTACCTGCGGATCGGCCAGCACCGCCTGGGTATCGCCCTCACAAATAATACGGCCTTCACTGAGTATATAAGCTCTGCTGCAAATGCCTAGGGTTTCACGCACGTTATGGTCGGTAATGAGAACGCCGATTTCCCGGCTGGTGAGATGTGTGACGATGCGCTGGATCTCGATCACCGAGACCGGGTCGACGCCGGCAAAGGGCTCATCCAGCAAGATAAAGGCGGGTTCCATGGCTAGGGCGCGGGCGATTTCCACGCGCCGACGTTCACCGCCAGAGAGGCTGATACCGATGTTATCGCGCAGGTGCCCGATCTGAAATTCCTCGAGCAAGGCTTCGAGCTTGGCTTCGCGCTCGGCCCGATCTAAGTCCTGGCGCAACTCCAATACCGCCATGATGTTGTTGCGCACCGACAGCTTGCGAAACACCGAGGCTTCTTGGGGTAAGTAACCCAGACCCCGGCGAGCGCGGGTGTGCATGGGCAGGGCGGTCATATCCTCGCCATCCAAGAGAATCTGTCCACCATCGCAGGGAACCAGCCCGACGATCATGTAAAAACAGGTGGTTTTGCCAGCGCCATTGGGGCCCAGCAAGCCCACAACTTCGCCACTTTTGACATCGACGCTCACGCCATTGACCGGGGTCGCGGAGCGGTAACGCTTCACCAAATCTGTGGCCACTAAGTGCCTCATGGCGCGGCCTCGGCTTCTTCGCGTGGCTTGAACACGCCTTGGAAGCGCCCGGTGGGGCCGCCATAGACCTGCATTTGTTCGGTGTTTAAAAAGTACTCGATGCGATCACCGCGAATTTCATCTTCGCCCTGCCAGACCACGGCATGACGCGTGAGTATGGCCAACTCTTCTTGCAGGCGATATTCCATGTGCTCGGCATTGGCGCGGGTTTCTTGGCCCTCTTCATCCAAGGTCAGCAGGGTGGCTGGCTGGCCTTCAGAGGTCATCCATTCGATCTGGCGCTGCGGCGCGAATACCTTGACGGTATCGCCAGTGATGACGGTGTCGCCTTGGGTGATCACGACGTTGCCGCGGTAGACCGCCAGACCCGTTTGATCATCTAGAGTGGCGCTGTCGGACTCGATGTAGATCGGCAGTTGGCGCTGATTTTGGTTTTGCGCCCACACGGTTTGCGCGGCGGTGAGTAGGGCCAAGGCCAAGACAGCGAAGAGAGAGGATTTATTGCGGCACATAAATAGTCCTCGCACGCTCATCCATATCCAAGGTGTCTTTGCTTAGATCCGCGCTCATACCGATGCTTTGGGTTTCACGAGTGGGGGTGATGATGTGCGCGTGTTGCCGGGTAGTGGCTTGCTGCAGATCGGGGAATACCGTGACCTCAGAGCTATTCACGGTCACCGGCTCAAAGCCCTCGGCGCCCGGTCGACGCATGGTGGCAGCGCCTTGCATCAAGATCTCATCGCCTTCTGGGGAAACCCAGGCGGTCTCGGATTGGACGGTCCAGGCGGGCGCAGGTTCTTCGCCGTATAACACCATGATGGGGTTCCAAATGCTGCCGTCACCTTCGGTTTGGTATTGCTCGAGCCGCGTGCCGGTGATCTCGCGCACCAGCTGGCCTTGTTCGTCCATGACCCAACTGTGGAACTGGGTTAGGAAAAACTCCACGGGGTCGGTGTCTGCATCTCTCTCCAGCAGCAACAGCTGAGCCGGCTGCTCTTGGGTTTGCAGTTGCCACACCACGAGCGCCAAGCCAAGAATGACTCCGAGAAACAAGCCGCGACGTTTCTTCATGACAAATACGGTGCCAGTGCCGCCTCCAATCGACCTTGTGTTTCCAAAAGGAACTCACAGGCCTCGCGGACCGCGCCACGTCCGCCCGGGTAGTGGCTGACCCAATGCGCGTGTTCGCGAACCTGCAAGGTGGCATCGGCTACTGCCATACCCAAAGCGACGCGGCGCATCACCGGTAAATCAACCAGATCATCGCCCATGAACGCACATTGTTCGGCGCTAACGCCGACCGCTTCTAAAAGGCCGGTTAGGGCATCGAGTTTGTCGCGGCGGCCTTGGATGATGTGTTGGATGCCTAAGTCGCGGCAGCGATGGAGCACGACATCGGATTGGCGTCCGGTGAGGATGCCCACTTCGATGCCAGCATCCATCAGCATGCGCAGGCCATGCCCGTCTTTGCTGTTAAAGGCTTTATATTGTTGACCATCATCGCCGATGAAGAGGCTGCCGTCGGTGAGTACACCATCGACATCCAAAATCAGTAGGCGCACGGCTTGAGCGCGTTCTAGGAGGTTTTGGCTCATCGTTTAAACCACTCCCGCCACCAGCAAGTCATGCATATGTATCGCGCCGAGCAGCTGGCCTTGAGCATCGACCACGGGCAGGGCGCTGATGGCGTGGTCCTCCATGAGTTTTAATGCTTCGACGGCCAGCATATCCGGGCGAGCGGCTTTGCATTGTCGAGTCATCACATCGCCGATACGAATGTCATGCACGTTCATGCCTTGGTCTAGGTTGCGGCGCAGATCACCATCGGTGTAGACGCCAAGGAGCTGCCCTTGGGGATCGGTGATGGTGGTCATGCCTAGGCCTTTTTTGGTGATTTCCATCAGCGCTTGGGCCATAGGCGCATCTTCGCTGACGCGGGGGATGCGCTGGTTTTTGTGCATGATGTCCGCCACATGCAGCAATAGGCGGCGACCCAAGCGGCCGCCCGGGTGGGAGCGGGCAAAATCATCGGCGGTAAAGCCGCGCGCTTCGAGTAAAGCCACGGCCAGCGCATCGCCCATCGCTAAAGTGGCGGTGGTGCTGGAGGTGGGCGCAAGGCCCAATGGGCAGGCTTCTTCTTTGACGCTGATGTCTAAGTGGACACTGGCTTCGCGACCGAGGCTGGAGTTGGGGTTGCCGGTCATGGCGATCAAGGGCACGGCTTGGCGACGAATCAGGGGCACGATGGTGAGGATCTCATCGGTCTCGCCGGAATTGGATAGGGCGAGGACCACATCGGTGGGCGTGATCATCCCCAAATCGCCGTGACTGGCCTCGCCGGGATGCACGAAAAACGCGGGGGTGCCGGTGCTGGCTAGGGTGGCGGCGATTTTGCTGCCGATGTGCCCGGATTTGCCCATTCCTGTGACGACGACGCGGCCTTGGCAATGCAATAAAAAATCACAGGCGCGTACAAAGCTCTCGTCGAGGCGAGGCAGTAAGTCCAAAATACTTTGGGCTTCGGTCTTGAGTACGGCCTGGGCCAATTTCAGGGTTGAGTCAGCATGCAATTCCATGGCCATCAACATTACCTTATTTGTGGTCTGGTCGTCATGAAATTGCGCGCAAAATGCGTATCATGTCATGCATTCATCAGGAGAAGACATGCAGCCGAAAATCCGTGTCGGTGGTTGGGACTGGGCTGGACCACAGTTCCAAAATGGGTTTTATCCCGCGGATCTTCCCGAGGATTGGCAGTTGCCGTTTTATGCCAATGAGTATGCCCAGGTGCTGCTGCCGCAGCAGCGCTGGCAGGCGGCCAGTCGCGATGACTGGCAAGAGTGGCGATCTGAGGTGTCCGAGGGGTTTGGGTTTTATCTGCAGTTGGAGCAGCCGGAGAGTTTCGAGTTGGCGGCATTGGAAACGGCTAGGGCTGTTTTGGGGCCGCAGCTGGTGGGGTTGGTGCAATGCGCTGGCGAGCCGGTTTTGCTGGCGTCGGGCGTGCCGGTTTGGTCAATCGCGGCGCCTGAGGCTTCGCATCGGGTTTGGACTGCTGATTCGGGGGCTGTGTCTTGCGGGCCTGTCGGGCTCTTAAAGCAGGCGGATTTTTCTGATTTGCGCGCTTTGCGGGCGCAGATTGAGGCCTTTGCTGGGGCCTGCGAGAGCGAGGAGGCTGTCTTGTTTATCGATGCGTCTCCGGCAGCTTTGGATCAGGCTGAGGCGATCCTCAGTTTGTTGGGCTTAGCTTAAAAGGGGTACGACCCCATTTGAAATTTCAAATGGGGTCGTACCCCATTTGTGGTGCCCCATTGACAGCTTGGGGTTGGGGGCTTGAACATGAGCGGCAACTTTGTTTCCTTTTAAGTGATCCATGAACCCTTGGATTGAGATTCGCGATGTGCACTTTAGCCGCGGCCATCGCAAGATTTTTGACGGCATCGATATCACCATTCCGCAGGGGCAGGTGACGGCGATTATGGGCCCCAGCGGTAGCGGAAAAACCACGCTGCTGCGGCTGATTGGTGGACAGCTGCGCCCTGATCAGGGACAGATCCTGGTTGAAGGTAAAGATGTCCATCGTCTGTCGCGGCGTGATCTTTACGCTTTACGTCGGCGCATGGGCATGCTGTTTCAAAGCGGAGCTTTGCTGACCGATTTGAATGTTTTTGACAATGTGGCGTTTCCGGTGCGTGAGAATACGCACCTACCCGAGTCGATGATCCGCACTTTGGTGCTGATGAAACTGGAGGCGGTGGGGCTAAGAGGCGCGGCGCGAATGCAGCCCAGCGAACTCTCCGGCGGTATGGCGCGGCGCGTGGCTCTGGCCCGGGCGATTGCTTTGGATCCCTTGCTGATGATGTATGACGAGCCATTCGCGGGTTTAGATCCCATCACTATGGGGGTGATC